>CAYFXF010000005.1:0-46355 GCA_964347085.1 uncultured Gemmatimonadota bacterium
CGTATCAGTGCACGTCATGTATCACGTCGGGTCGAAGCATGAGCGTCCCGGGCGTACGGGGTTCGCGCACCTGTTCGAGCACCTCATGTTCCAGGGATCCGAGCACGTGACGGACGAGGCGCACTTCCGCTACGTGCAGGATGCCGGGGGCACGCTCAACGGCAGCACCTGGTTCGACCGTACGAACTACTTCGAGACGCTACCGGCGAACGAGTTGGAGCTGGGTCTTTGGCTCGAGTCCGACCGCATGGGGTTCTTCGAGTCGGCGATCACGCAGGAGAAGCTCGACAACCAGCGGGACGTGGTGAAGAACGAGCGCCGGCAGTCGTACGAGAATCGGCCCTACGGCTTGGCGGTGGAGACCGTTCTAGGGATCGCTTATCCGGAGGGGCACCCTTACCGTCACCCGACGATCGGCTACATGGAAGACCTGGATGCCGCGAGCCTCGCAGATGTGCGAGAGTTCTTCCGCACTTTCTACACGCCCGACAACGCGGTTCTGGTGCTCGTCGGTGCGCTCAAGGCGGAGCAGGGGTTCGCACTGGCCGAGCAGTACTTCGGTGAGATCCCGCCCGGGCCCGGCGCGCCGCAGGTCACGGCCCCGGCCGTGCCGCCACGCCAGGGGGTCCGCGAGGTGATCTATGACAACGTCCAGTTCCCGCGGGTCTACCTGTTTCACCACGCGCCCGCGCTCGGCCAGCCGGGTTTCGAGGCGGCCGACGTGTTGAGCTTCCTCTTGTCGGAGGGGAAGAGCTCGAGGCTCTACCGCAAGCTCGTCTACGAGCAGCGCATCGCGCAGGATGTGACGGCCCAGCTCTGGCCCGCCGAGGATTGTGGGCTCTCGTTCGTCGTGGCCACGGCGCGGCCAGGCGTGGCGGCCGGCGACCTGGAGAGCGCAATCCTGGAGACGCTGAGCGAAGTGGAGGGCGATGGTGTCGGTCAGCGTGAGGCGGAAGGCGGAGTGAACCGGGCGCTCCACGAGTTGGTGAGAGCTCTGGATGGGGTGGGCCAGCGATCCGATGCGATCGCCACCGCGGCGACGTTCCTCGAGCGGCCGTCGTTCGTGAACGAGCTGTTCGATCGCTTCGCTGCTGTGACGCCGGAATCGATCGCCAAGGTCGTGACCGAGTGGTTCCGGCCCGAACGGCGGGCCACGCTGCACGTCCTCCCCAACTTGGCCGGCCAGGCAAACGGATGAGCGACGCCCGGCGGCTCGATCGTACCCGAAGGCCCGAGCCCGGGCCGACGCCCCGGATCGCTCTGCCGCGCTACGAGCGCTTCCAACTAGAGAACGGACTCCGGGTCCTGGCTGTCAGGCATGACGACGTGCCCGAGGTCTCCGCGCGCATCGTGTTCCCGGCAGGGGCTGTGGAGGACGATCCGGGTTTGGCGGGGACGGCGTTGCTCACGGCCCGCGCACTGACCGAGGGGACGAAGCAGCGGTCGGCCAAGCAGGTGGCGGAGGAACTCGATTACCTCGGTGCACGATTCAGCGTAGACGTCAGTCACGACGCGACTCTCTTGAGCCTTCACTTCCTGGGCCGGGTCGCCGATGAGGCGCTGGCCCTCCTGGCGGAGATCGTGGCGGGTCCACGCTTCGAGCCAAAGGAGGTCGAGCGGCTGCGCGAGGAGCGGCTCGACGAGATCGCGAGCGGCCTCGACGAGCCGCGGGTCGTCGCTAACCTGCGCTGGGCGGAGGCGGCGTTTGGCGACCATCCGTACGGCGTGAGGGCGGGCGGCGTCGAAGAGACGGTGCGGGCGATCGACGCAGCGGTGCTGCGCGAGTTTCACCACCGGCATTACCGGCCACGCGGCGCCACCCTCACGGTAGTCGGCGACCTGCCCGATAGCGCAGGCTTGATGGGACGGCTGGAGTCGGCGTTCGGCGCCTGGGAGGGGGCGGCCGCCGAGCCGCGTGACCTGGCTCACCCAGGGCCCTTGGCGTCACGGCGGCTGTGGGCGGTGCCGTGGGACGGCCCTCAGACAGAGCTCCGCGTCGGTGGCCTGGGCATCGAGCGTCGGGATTCCGACTACCCGGCCGTAATGGTCATGAACGCGATACTCGGCGGACTCTTCAGCTCACGGATCAACATGAACTTGCGCGAGGAAAAGGGCTGGACGTACGGGGCGGCCTCGCGGTTCGATGCGCGCAAGCGGCGCGGCCCCTACTACGTTGCCACTGCGGTAGACGCCCGGGCGAGCGTCGCCGCGCTGCGCGAGATCCTCTCCGAGCTTGAGCGGATGCGGAACGATCCACCGCGAGCGGACGAGCTCGAACTCGCCCGTAACTCGCTGACTCTCTCCCTGCCGCGGCTGTTCGAGACTGCGGACCAGGTGTCCGGACGCGTGGCCCAGCAGATCATCTATGGCCTTCCCGACGACTACTGGGAACGCTACGCGGACCAAATCCGCGCGGTGGGCGTAGCCGACGTGGAGCGCGTCGCCGAGCGGCTGCTCTCCGGCGACCGCGTGGCGGCCGTGGTGGTGGGACCGGTGAAGGAGTTGGCGGCCGAACTGGAGTCGCTGGGCCGCGTGGAGCTCCGCGACATCCACGGCCGACCCGGCGGCCCCTAAGGGCCGACACCCTACGGCTCTTCGCCTGGCGGGCTCGACTTTCGGTAAACCTTCGGTTAGCTTTATGAGTGCCAGGAAACCCTCGGCGACGTCCGGGCGTCTATTTAATTGGGAGCGGGAGGTGGAACGGGCCTCCCGGTCGGAGGTGACGGGCCGGTCAACTTTCGACCGGTTTAGGAAAAATTTGCAGGACGCAAGGCCGGGAACGAGTCGCTTTTCCGGACCGCGCCCGCGGGGGCGAAGCGGCGCAGCGCTGCGCAGTCAAGCTCCTAAGCGCCGATCTGAGATCGGCTCGGACGGACGGGGAATGGAACCTGCACGGCTCGGGGGTGGGGGAGAAAAGGGGGACCCGGCCTATGCACAAAAATCAGGGGTTCAACGGCGTGAGCCTGCTCGACCGGGCAACCGGGCCGGGCGGGGCTGTATCGCCGCAACTGGAGATCCCAGGGGCTGAGATGGGAGAGCTAGCGGTAAAGCGGGTCGACGCGGCGCCTGACGTGGTGCTGGCAGATCTGCCGGACAACGAGTTGGTGGCTCGTTTCCTGGCGGGTGACCGCCTGGCCTTCCCGGAGCTGGTGGGGCGTTATCAGTCGCGACTGCTCAATTTCATCTACCGCACGATCGGCGATCGGGATCGCGCAGAGGATCTGGTACAGGAGACCTTCATCCGGGTGTTCCGGCATCTGCACCGGTTCGACCAGAGCAAGAAGTTCTCGACCTGGATCTACACGATCGCGAGCAACTTGGCCAAGAACGAGCTGCGCAACCGCTCTCGTAATCCGCTCGTGCTGTTCCAGGCGATCAAGACGAACTGGGAGGCGGACCACCGGCCGTTGCAGTGGGAGGACTCGACGCGCCGGCCGGATGATCTGTTCCGCAAGCGGCACCTGCGGGATATGGTGGAGCGCGCGGTGGAACAGCTTCCGGAGCACCACCGGGCGGTCTTCGTGCTACGGGAGATGGAGGGGAAGACTTACGACGAGATCGCCGAGATCACCGGAGTGAACCTGGGCACGGTCAAGTCCCGGCTCAACCGGGCCCGGAACAACTTCGCGCAGATTATCGCTCCAATGTTGCGCTGACACCGAGCGCGCGGGTAGCGATGGACGGGGCGCCGGCCGAGTGGCCGGCGCCCCGTTTGGCTAGGGGCGGCCTAGGCGTCCCCCCTGGCCTGGGCGAGGGCAGGCCGGTCCCGCCCAGCGGAACACGGAGACGGTTGGCGCGTACAAGCTTTCAAGGATCCACGGCTAGGCGGACCTTTCCTTTCTGGCTCGAGAGAGGGGATGGATTGCGACGAATTCCTTGAGGGCTACTCGGACTACCTTGATGGGCAGTTCGAGGAGCGCCCGTTCGCAGCCTACTGGGATCACCTGGGCGAGTGTTCGGGCTGTGCCGGTTATGATCGGGTAATGCGCCGTGGGCTTCGCCTGGTGAGAGCGCTCGACCCACCCGACCCCACCCCCGAATTCAGAACTCGACTCGAAACAGGATTCCTCGACAGGCGGAGGCGACTCGGCACCCGGGCGGACTACCCCTTCGCCGCGGGCTTCGCTGCGGCCGTCGTCGTGTTGGTCGCCTCCCTGGCGGTCCTGCGTTCTCAAGCGGGCACGGTCCAGCTGCCTCCCGTGGTCGTCGATGGGTCGGCCAGAGGCGAGGGCTCTCCCGCCCTCTGGGGGCCGCCACCCACGTTCACCTGGACGGCAAGCTTCCTGCAAGCGCCCGTGTTGGACAGCGATTCGCTCCTGCTGCCGGGGGCCGAGGGCTTCTCGCTCTTCCGGGTGCCACGCCGCCCTGGCGATCCCCCCGCGCGGCCGGAGGAGACGGCACCGGAATAGGCCCTCAGACGCCCTATCTGTGTTGACACCCCCTTCCGCGCGGCGAATACTTTGGCATGGGAGAGCTGACTTACGAACAGCTCGGTGATCGAATTGCGCGGGGGAAGCTGGGCGGCAACTACTTCCTTAGGGCCGAGGACTCTTTCCTGCGCGATGAGGTCATCGCCCACCTCACCGAAGCCCACCTCGCCGACGGCTCACCCGACTTCGATCTCGATCAGCTGAGCGGCGACGACCTGGATGCGGCGACCCTGGCGTCGCTTCTCCAGACCCCTCCGCTCGTTTCGAAGTACCGGGTCGTCGTCGTCCGGGGAGCACAGGGGCTCACGCCATCGGCCCGCGGCGTCGTGGAGCGCGCGGTGGTGCAGCCCGTGTCGGGGCGCGTTCTGGTTCTGGCCGCCGAGGTGCCGAGGGGCTCAAAGGCGAAATTCTACGACGTTCTCCGCAAGAGCTGCTTGGCGGTCTCGCTGCGAACGCCCCGGCCGTCGGAGCTGCCCGGCTGGCTGGCCAAGCGCGCTCGCTCGCTCTACGGCGTGGAGCTGGAGATGGAGGCGGCACAGCGCCTCGCCGCCGGCATCGGCGCGCGTCTGGGAATCCTCGCACAGGAACTTGAGAAGCTGGTCACGTACGTGGCGCCGGCGAAGCGGATCAGGCTGGATGAGGTGAAGGCAGCGGTGGGTGCGCTGCCTCAGGTCGATCGCTGGAGCTGGATCGACAAAGTGGTCGAGGGCCAGACGCGATCAGCGGTCGCCGAGCTCCCGGCGTTGCTCGATTCCGGGGAGAGCGCCGTGGGGCTGATCAGCGCCGTCTCGGAAGCGCTCCTCAGGGTTGGGCTTGCGCGGGCGGGCGAGGCGCGACTCGTGACGGTGCTGAAGCGCGACGGCAGCTACCGAAACTTGAGCTGGAAGGTGCGCACCTACCTCGAGCAGGCGCGCCTCTGGACGGACGAGGGAATCGCGGCGGCGCTCGAGGAGCTGTTGCGTGCCGACCGTCTGATCAAGTCGGGCGGACTGAGCGAGCGGGCGGCGTTGGAGGAGGCACTGTTGCGGATGGGAACCCGATCGGGCACGCGTGAGGCAGCGACGCTCGCGGCCGGGAGTGGGAGGGGCAGACGTGCAAAAGCGGGGAAGTCTTAGTCCACGGCAGCTGAGTTCCGGTCTCTCGGCGGCCGGGCTCCTGGTTTACCTGTTGGGTGCCGCTTTGCCGGCGACCTCGCAAGTTGGATCGATGCTCGACCAGGTCGAGCGGCTGGCGGATCGCGGTGAATCGCGTGAAGCCCGCCAGGTGCTGGCGCGCTGGGAGCGCGAGGCCGGCGGGTCAGCCGCGCCGGAAGAGCAGGCGCGGGGCTGGTACCTGGCCGGCCGGCTGGCGGGTGATGGCGCGGCAGCCGAGCTGCACTACTTGCGTGTGGTGATTGAGGGGTCGGGCAGCGCATACGCGGATGACGCCCTGTTGCGGCTCGGCCAGTACAAGCATGCCAGAGGCGATTTCGCTAAGGCGATCGAGCATCTGGGCCGGTTGCGGCGTGACTACCCGACGAGCGAACATGGGCCTGCCGCGCTGCTCTGGATCACGAGGGCGGCCCGATCGCTGGGTGATGCGGAGCGAGCCTGTTCGGCTGCAGAACAGGGTCTGCGCGAGGTGGCGCCGAACGATACCTTGCTCGCACGCTATTTTCGCGAGGAGCGTGTGAGTTGTCGCGAGGTGGACCGTGCCTATACCGTTCAAGTCGCCGCCTTCAAGGAAGAGCTCGCCGCGCAGCGGCTGGCGCGGGCCCTATTGAGCGAAGGGTACGACGCCTGGGTGCTCAGCGCGTCGCCCAACGACCCGCTGTATCGGGTGCGGGTCGGCCGCGGCCTGACGGAGGCGGAGGCGCAGGTTTTGATCGATCGCATGGCCAGGGCGGGACATTCGCCGTTTCTGGTCTCCCAGACGTTACGGTATGACGAGGGACGCTGAATCCGTGACCGTCCGCGACGGGGAGGTGTGAGCTGTTGCCCAAGCGTCCCGATACGCCCCTCATGCGCCAGTATCTGGAAGTCAAGGGTCGCTACCCTGACGCGATCCTCTTCTTTCAGGTTGGCGACTTCTACGAGATGTTCTTCGACGACGCCGAGGAAGCATCACGCTTGCTCGACCTGACCCTCACCTCTCGCAACAATGGAGAGGCAGCGGAAGTGCCACTCGCTGGTGTGCCGGTGCGGGCGGCGCAGGCTTACGTTCAGCGGCTGATCCAGCTGGGTCGGCGCGTGGCCATCTGCCAGCAGGTCGAGGATGCGTCGCAGGCGAAGGGCGTCGTGCGGCGCGAGGTCGTCGAGACCGTGACGCCGGGTGCCGTCTTCTCCGAGAGCCTCCTCTCTGCCGGCCGCAACAACTTCTTGGCCGCGATCGCCGGTCAGCGGGACGCGACGCGCCTGGGCCTCGCCTGGGCGGACGTCTCCACCGGCGAGTTCCTCTGCTCCGTCGTGCCGCCCGACGAGCTCGCCTCCGAGCTGGAACGGATCGATGCGCGAGAGCTTCTCGTCCCGCGCTCATGGGATGCCAGCCGCACCGCTCGCGACGGCGAGCTGGCCGGCGCGCCGCTGACGCACCGGGACGACTGGTGCTTCGCGACTGAGATCGCTGAAGAGCAGGTGCGTCGCCATTTCCGCATCGCGAGCCTCGCCAGCCTGGGGCTCGACGCGGCGAACGAGGCGCCCGCCATCCAGGCGGCCGGCGCTCTGCTGGGCTATCTGCTGGAGGTTCAACCGGGTGGCGTGAGCCAGCTCAGGCCGCCGCGCATCGAGCGCGGCTCGGCGGCGCTGTATCTGGACGATATGACGCGCCGGAACCTGGAGGTGGTCCGACCGCTCCAGCCGGGTTCGGGAGCGCTCACGCTGCTGGACGTGCTCGATGCGACCCTTACGCCGATGGGCGCGCGCCTTTTGCGCGCTTGGCTCCTGCGGCCGCTCGCGGAGCCCCAGGCGATCCGGTCGCGCCTCGACGCGGTCGAGGAGCTGTTCGGCGACGGGTCGCGGCGGCAAGAGGTTCGGGGTTCGCTCCGGCCGGTACGTGACCTCGAGCGCCTGAGCGGGAGGGTCGGCGCAGGTCGGGCGACGCCCCGGGATCTATTGGCGCTAGCCAGTTCGCTGCGCCAGACGCCGGCCGTGGCGCAGGCGTTAGGGTCGCCGGCGAGCGAAGCGTTGCGCGGCGCGATCGGGGGGCTCGATCCGGTGGAAGATGCTGCGGAGCTCATCGAGCGGGCGATCGACCCCGAGGCGCCGCTCTTGCTGAGCGAGGGCGGGGTCGTCCGCGCAGGGTACTGCGCGGGCCTCGACGAGCTGCGCGCCGTGCGCGATGGAGCGGTGGGTTGGATTGCAGAGCTTCAGGGTCGCGAGCGGGAGCGCACCGGCATCGCATCGCTGAAAGTCGGCTTCAACAGGGTGTTCGGGTACTACATCGAGGTCACCAAGCCGAACCTCGGGAAGGTGCCCGACGATTATCAGCGGCGGCAGACCCTGACAAACGCCGAGCGCTTCGTCACCCCAGAGTTAAAGGAATGGGAGTCGAAGGTCCTCAATGCTGAGGAGCGAATCGGCGAGCTCGAGGAGCGGACCTTCCGGGAAGTACGGGAAACGGTTGCCGGCCGACTGGAACGCCTGCAGGATTTGGCTGCTCGCATCGCGCTGATCGATGTCTACGCGGCGCTGGCCTACGTCGCGGAGCGCAACGGTTACGTGCGACCCACGGTCGACCTTGAGGATCGAATCGAGATCCGCGGCGGCCGCCACCCGGTGGTGGAGCAGGTCATGCCGCGCGAGCGTTTCGTTCCCAACGATGTTCGCCTGGATGGCGCGGAGCGCGTCATCATCCTCACGGGCCCGAACATGGCGGGCAAGTCGACTATCCTCCGTCAGGTTGGACTTATCACGTTGCTCGCTCAAATGGGGTCGTTCGTGCCCGCCGAAGGCGCAGCGATCGGGGTGACGGATCGGATCTTCACCCGGGTGGGGGCCTCCGATAATATCGCGCTCGGCCACAGCACGTTCATGGTGGAGATGATCGAGACCGCGGCAATCCTCAACGGCGCCACGGCCCGCAGCCTGGTGCTGCTGGACGAGATCGGGCGCGGCACGTCGACCTACGACGGGGTCTCCATCGCCTGGGCGGTCACCGAGTACATCCACGAGCGGATCGGCGCCAAGACCGTCTTCGCCACGCATTACCACGAGCTGACTCAGATCACTGACACCCTGCCGCGGGCAGCGGCGTACAATGTCGCCGTCAAGGAGGTCGGCGACGAGATCGTCTTCCTGCGCCGACTGGAGCCTGGGGGCGCCGACCGGTCCTACGGCCTGCAGGTGGCGCGCCTGGCGGGGATACCGGCCGAGGTGATCGCCCGGGCACGGCAGATTCTCCACGATCTGGAGGTAGTGGAGCCCGGGTCGCGATCAGGGATCGGGCGAAGCGGTCGGTTGCCCGCCTCGGTGGATCGCTCGCAGCTCTCGCTGTTCCAGGAGCCGGAGGACCCCGTCCTGCAACGTCTGCGGTCGCTGCTGCCCGAGCAGATGACCCCGCTTGAGGCTTTGGCCGTGCTCGCCGAGCTCAAGCGCCAGCTGGAGGAGCGGTGAAACGGCTGATTCTCATCGGGCTGGCGGTCGCAATGGCCGCGTTGCTGTACGCGACGCTGGGCGATCGCATCGGATTGGAGGGGCTGTTGGGCCGCTACGGCTCGGGCCAGCGTCTGCCCGCGCTTCGCAGCCAGGAGATCCCGATCCGCTACCCGGCTCACCTGTGGCGCGCGGACGTCGAGGGCGAGGTGCTGTTACGCGTGCACATCACGGAGACAGGCGCGGTCGATTCGGTGGAGCTGGGTCAGTCGAGCGGGCACACAGTGCTGGACGGCATCGCGTTGGAGGGCGCGAAGCTGCTCGAGTTCTACCCGGCTGAGAAGGGCGAGCAGGCGGTGGCAGTCTGGGCCGAGTTACCCATCCGCTTCCAGAAGGGCTCGGCGAGCGCCGCGCCGGAGGAGAAGGAACGATGACGAGTCGAGTGCCGCCACCCCACGCGCGGCCCTACAAGACAGTGCTCGAGACGATCGGCTGGACGCCGCTCATCCGACTCAACCGGGTCGTCGCGAACGCGGCGACACCGGTCTACGGCAAGGCCGAGTTCATGAACCCAGGCGGCTCCGTCAAGGACAGAATCGGCATCGCGATGATCGAGGCGGCCGAAGCCGCCGGGACCTTGAAGCCCGGGGGTGTGATCGTCGAGGGCACTGCGGGGAACACCGGTGTCGGCCTAGCGATCGCCGCCTGCGTCAAGGGATACCGCTGCATCTTCACCATGCCCGACAAGTTCAGCCAGGAGAAGATCCGGCTGATGCGGGCTTTCGGCGCTGACGTGATCACCACGCCCTCCGCGGTGCCGCCCGACCACCCGGAGAACTATCTGAACGTGGCACGCCGCATCGTCGAGGAGACACCAGGCGCGGTGATGGCCGACCAGTTCTACAACGAGGCCAACCCGGAGGCGCACTACTTGACCACGGGGCCCGAGATCTGGCGGCAGACCGAAGGGCGGCTCACCCACTTCGTCGGCGCTGCGGGCACCGGGGGCACCGTGACCGGGGTCGCGCGCTATCTCAAGGAGCAGAACCCCCGCGTAAGGGTGATTACTGCCGACCCGCAGGGGTCGATCTACACCCACTACTACGAGACCCGCGAGATCGGCCCGTATGCGCCCTACAAGGTGGAGGGCGCCGGAAACGACAAGATCCCCAGCACGCTCGACTTCGATCTCGTCGATGAATTCCGGGCCGTGGTAGACCGCGACTCCTTCGCCATGGCGCGCCGCCTCACCCGTGAGGAAGGGCTGTTCGTCGGGAGCACCACGGGGCTCATCGTACATGTGGCGGTCCAGCTGGCCCAGGAACTGGACGACCCGGACGCGATGATCGTCTGCCTGCTGTGCGATACGGGCGAGCGTTATCTGTCGAAGCTCTATAACGACGAGTGGATGCGGGAGAACCGCTTACTGGTCGATGAAACGCCGACTGTCGAGGCGGTCCTGCGCCAGAAGGTGGGGGAGACGCCGCCGCTGATCTCCGTACTGCCGACCACGGTTGTCCGCGAGGCGCTGCAGCTCATCGAGGAGTACAATGTCTCGCAGTTGCCGGTAATCGTGAACGGCGACTGTGTCGGCAGCGTTTCCGAGACCACCCTCATGGCGCGGCTGCTCGAGAACCCGAACTTCATCGAAGAGTCGGTGGACGACCTGATGGGTCCGCCCCTCCCAACCGTCGATTCACTGGCGGACTTGGACGCGGTCACCCGAGAGCTTATCGCCGGCTGGCCGGCCGTTCTCGTCCGCCGCGCCGGCCAGCCGACCGGGATCATCACACGCTTCGATGTGGTTCATTACCTAACCGGGCTCGGATTCTGATCGTCAGGGGCCATTCGTGAAGATCGCGGTGTTGATGGGGGGGACGAGCGCTGAGCGGGACGTGTCGCTCGCGACGGGCCGCGAGATCACGCGGGCGTTGCGTGCACAGGGGCACGACGTCGTGGCCATCGATACCGCGAACGGCCAGCTGCTCGAGGCCGCCGGGACGCACGCTCAAACCTCGGGTGAGATCGGGCGGACGCCACCTGCCATGGACGCGTTGGATCACTTGTCGGGCGGCCAGCTGGCGCGCCGGCTGGATGACCTGCGGGCGGAACTGACGCCGGAGGTCGTCTTCATCGCTCTGCACGGCGGGGCCGGTGAGGACGGCCACCTTCAGGCGGTCCTGGATCTGATCGGCACCCCCTACACCGGGAGCGGCTCACTTGGGAGCGCCCTGGCGATGGACAAGCTGGTCTCGAAGCAGCTCTTCACAAGCGCTGGCATACCCACGCCGCCCTGGTTGGTCGCAGCGGTCGAGGCGGCGGAGGTGGAGCGTGTGCTGGGCGGATTCCCAGTAGTCGTAAAGCCTTCCCACGAGGGTTCGACCGTGGGGGTGAGCGTGGTGCGCTCGGCGGCGGAGCTCGCGGCGGCTCTCGAACGGGCCGGGCGCTTCAGCGGGTTGCCGCTGGTTGAGAAGTTCATCCCGGGTCGCGAGTTGGCTGTAGCTGTTCTGGGGGGAGAGGCGTTACCGATCGTGGAGATCCGCCCTAGCCACGACATCTACGACTACGAGTGCAAGTACACGAAGGGGATGACGCAGTACGAGGTGCCGGCGCCGCTCTCAGCGCAGATCACCGAGGAGGTCCAGAGCCTGGCGGTCCGGGCGCATCGGTTGCTCCGCTTGGCGGGCTACAGTCGCGTCGATTTCCGGCTCGACCAGCGCAGCCGCCCCTGGTGCCTGGAGGCGAACTCGTTGCCCGGCATGACCGCCACCAGCCTCTTGCCCAAGGCGGCCGCCGCGACGGGCCTCTCTTTCGAGCAGCTCTGTGAGCGCATCGTCCGTCTGGCGGTCGCGCCGCGCGACGACGGGAACTCGCTGGATGCTGGGGGTTAGGGAACGGAGGCGGCTAGCGGGAGCGTGAGACGAGCGTCAAGTTGAAGGGTAGTGATGTATCGTAGCGGATTTGGACCGTTCGCTTTCCAATTGACCCGCTGGGTAAAAGGTCTCATCGCGGTCAACGTGGTGTTGTACATCCTTCTCTGGTCCGGTGCGATTCCCTTCCAATTCGCGATCGATTACCTCGGCTTCAACGTCGCACAGGCCATCAAGGAGCCGTGGACGATCATCACGTATATGTTCGTCCACGCCGGCTTCTTCCACGTCCTGCTCAACATGCTGATGCTCTTCTTCTTCGGGCCGCCGCTCGAGGCGCGCTGGGGCGGGAAGGAGTTCATCAAGTACTACATGATCTGTGGGGTCGGGGGTGCCCTGTTCACCCTGGTCTTCGGCGGTGGCACGATCGTGGGCGCTTCCGGCGCGGTATTCGGCGTCATGCTCGCTTACGCGCTCAACTGGCCGAACAGCCTGATCTGGATCTACGCGATCTTTCCGGTCAAGGCCAAGTACGTCGTCCTCTTCCTGGGCGCGCTCTCGTTCTTCTCGGCCTTCGCGGGCGCCTCGGACGGGATCGCCCACTTCGCGCATCTCGGCGGTCTCGTGGTGGGTTATGTCTACCTGAAGAAAGGTTGGCAGGTCGAGGCGCGCTGGGCCGACCTGCGGCGACGCCTGCGTCGACGCAAGCTGAGGGTCGTAGAGGGCGGATCGTCCGGCGGCCCGACCCGTGCGGGACGCGGCAAGCGTGATGATGAGGAAACGCGGCTCCTCGAGGTCGTGGACAAGCTGCTCGACAAGATCGCCGACCACGGGATCGACTCGCTGACCGCGGAGGAGCGCCGCTTCCTGGACGAGGTTTCGCGGCGGCGGCAAGCGAGCCAACAGGTGAGGCACTAAGCGCGGAGCCAGAGGGGCGCGGCGGCCAGATCGGCCGTTGCTCAGGCAGGGGGGCGGCCCCGGAGGATGCTCCGGGGCCGCTTTGTTGGGGCGGATCTTTTGGGCAGCGGGCGTCCTTGACGGGGTCGGTCGTGCAAAATACGATTGCGGTCCACACCACGACTTAGCACAGTCAGGGAGGCGGCACTTGACAGCCAAAACCTTCAGTACCGATGCCATTCGCAACATCGTCTTCCTCGGACACGGCGGCACCGGGAAGACGACGCTCGTCGACGCGCTCCACTTCGCCTCCGGGATGACGAATCGCAAGGGTTCGATCGGCGAAGGCACGACGGTCACCGATACCACGCCTGAGGAGAAGGAGCGGGGGATCAGCATCAGCGCTGCGGTCACCCATGCGATTTGGAGGGATACGAAGCTGAACCTGATCGACACGCCGGGCTACCTCGACTTCGCTGGAGAGGCCAAGGCCGGCGTGCGGGTCGCGGACGGCGCGGTCGTCCTGGTCGACGGGACGAGCGGTGTGCTGGTCGGCACGGAGAACGTCTGGGAGTACTGCGAAGAACGCGGCATACCGCGGCTGTTCGTCGTTTCGATGATCGACAAAGAGAACGCCAACTTCGACTCGGTGCTCGCGGAGATTCGCGAAGATTTCTCGAAGGACGCCGTAGCGCTCGAGATCCCCATCGGATCAGGTGAAGCGTTCAAGGGCACGATCGACCTCCTGTCGGGCCGAGTGCGCGCGGCCGACCCGAAGTCGAACAAGGGTGAATACAAGGAGACCGAGGTGCCCGCCGAGCTGAAGGGTAGATACGAGGAGGCCTACCAGGAACTGATCGAAGCGATCGCGGTGACCGACGACTCCTTGCTGGAGCAGTTCCTCGAGGGCGACACGATCGAGCCAAGGCGGGCGGCGGAGGCGCTGAAGGCGGCGATGAAGGGCGGCCAGCTGTTCCCGGTGATGTGCGCTTCGCCGGAGAGGGGGTGGGGTGTGCGCAGCCTGCTGGACCGCTCGATCGAGATCATGCCGAACCCGGCGGAGGCCAAGCCGGAGGTGGCGCGGCGCGGTGAGGAAGCGGTGGAGCTCGGTGCGGCGGACGGCGGGCCGCTCGCCGCGCTGGTGTTCAAGACCACCTCGGAGCCTCACGTGGGCGAGCTTTCCTACTTCCGGATCTTCTCCGGCTCGCTGAGCACCGGCGCCTCGGCGCAGAACACCACGAGGGGAGCGATCGAGAAGCTGGGTCACCTGGCGATTCCGGTCGCTAAAGACCGGACGGAGGTGGAGGTGCTACATTGCGGTGACATCGGCGTCGTGGCCAAGCTGCGCGACACCCACACCGGTGACACGCTCGCCGCCGAGGGCGATTCGCTCGCTCTATCCGGAATCGAGTTCCCTGCGGCCGACATCGCGGTGGCCGTCAAGTCCGCCAAGCGTGGCGATGAGGACAAGGTCTCCACCGGTCTGCACAAGATTCACGAAGAGGACCCGACCTTCAGCGCCGCATACGATCCGGAGCTCGGGCAGACGATCGCCCGCGGCCTCGGCGAGATGCATTTGGAAGTCGCGATCGAACGGCTGAAGCGGCGCTACGGGGTGGAGGTCATCACCGAGCCGCCGCGCATCCCTTATCGCGAGACCATCACCAAACAGGCGGAGGGTCAGGGCCGCTACAAGAAGCAGACCGGTGGCCGCGGCCAGTACGGCGACTGCTGGATCCGCTTGCACCCGATGCCGCGAGGAAGCGGCTACGAGTTCAAGAACAGCGTGGTCGGCGGCGTCATCCCCGGAAAGTTCGTCCCCTCAGTGGACAAGGGGGTCCAGGAGGCGGCGACCAGGGGCGTCGTCGCGGGGTATCCGGTGGTCGACTTCAAGGCAGAGGTCTACGACGGCTCTCACCATTCCGTCGACTCGTCGGACATCGCCTTCAAGGTGGCCGGGTCGCTGGCGTTCAAGAGCGTAGCGCAGTCGGCCGGCCCGGTGCTGCTGGAGCCCGTGTACGAGGTCGAGATCACCGTGCCGGACGAGTACATGGGCGACGTGATCGGCGATCTGAATCAGCGGCGCGGCCGGATCCTGGGGATGGAGCAGCGCGGCAAGAAGCAGGTCGTACGGGCGCACGTGCCGCTGGCCGAGTTGCACAAGTACTCCTCGACCCTGCGATCCATCACTCAGGGCCGCGGTAGCCACAAGAGGACGTTCTTTGCCCACGAGGAAGTGCCCGCTCAGATCATCGAGAAGATCATTGAGGCGGCGGAGGCCGAGCAGGAGGCGGCGAAGGCCTAGTTCGCAGTTTGATCGGTCTACTTCCGCCGTCTATATTCTTCGGACAAGAAGCGCACCTTAACGGCCCTCGAACCCTGCTGTTGGGAGGCGTCCGTCCATGGCCGGCCACAGCAAGTGGTCGCAGATCAAGCGCAAGAAGGCGGCGGAGGACAGCAAGCGCGGCAAACTGTTCGGCAAGCTGATCCGCGAGATCACTGTGGCTGCCCGCGAGGGCGGCGGTGATCCGGACGGCAACCCCTGGCTGCGTACGGCGATCGACAACGCCAAGGCGGCCAACATGCCGAAGGACAACATCGAGAAGGCCGTGCTACGTGGCATCGGCAAGCTGCCCGGCGTGTCCTTCGAAGAAGTGACGTATGAAGGGTACGGGCCCGGAGGTGTCGCGATCCTCGTGGAGGCTGTCACCGACAACACCAACCGAACGGTTGCCGACGTCCGCCGTCGGCTCGAGCGCCAGGGCGGCAGCCTGGGCCGGGACGGGTCGGTGGCGTGGAACTTCGAGCGCAAGGGCCAGATCCTGATCGATGCGAACCGGTACGACGAGGAAGCGGCGTTGGAGGCCGCGCTCGATGCCGGGGCCGACGATCTAGAGCGTGAGGGCGACGCCTACGTCGTGACGACCGAGCCGTCGAGCTTCCATGCAGTTCGGGCAGCGCTGCGCGAGGCGGGGCTCGAGATTCAGGAGGCCCGGCTGGCGATGATCCCAAAGAGCACGGTGCGGGTGGAGGGACGTGATGCCGAGAAGCTCTTGGCGCTGCTGGAGGCGCTCGAAGACCTCGACGACGTGCAGCAGGTCTACTCCAACCTCGACATCGACGAGGCGCTGCTGGCGGAACTGGCCGGGGCCGGTCGATAAGGGTGGAGCTGCGCGAGCGGGCCGGCCGCTAGCCGGTCCGCGACTCGGCTCCCGGTCGGTCGATTGTGGCGGAGCGCGGGCCCTGCGGCGGAGCGGAGCCTGGCGATGATCGTCTTGGGCGTGGATCCGGGCACTCGGGTGACGGGCTATGGCGTCGTGGCGGAAGCGGAGGATCGGCGTTTGAGGCTCGTCGAATGCGGTGCGGTCCGTCCGTCCGCCGGACGGCCGCTGGCTGAACGCCTGCTGGAGGTCTTCGAGGGCGTGACCGCGGTGATCGAGAGAGCGCGCCCCGACGTTCTCTGCGTCGAGGGCGTTTTCTATGGCCGCAACGTGCGCACGGCACTGGTGCTCGGGCAGGCGCGCGGCGCCGTGTTGCTCGCCGCCGCACAGGGGGGTATCCCGGTGGCGGAATACCCGCCGGCGGAGGTCAAGAGCACGGTGGCGGGGACGGGCCGGGCGGGAAAGGATCAGCTGGCTTTCATGGTCCAGGAACATCTGGGCCTGGAACGACCGCCCACACCAGAGGACGCCGCGGACGGCGTAGCCCTGGCGCTCTGCCATCTCTTCCACTGCCGGCTGGGGCGCCGGGCGCGCGGGGGCGGCGTTGGACGGAAACACGATGATTAGCCGGATCCGCGGGGTTCTCGTTCATAAGGAGATCGACCGGGTAGAAATCGCCACCGACGCTGGGGTGACTTACGAGCTGTCGATACCCGCCTCGCTGTTCGAAAGCTTGCCGGCCCTGGGTGTGGAAACCCAGCTCCACGTTGCGCTGCTCGCACGTGAGGATGGCTACGAGCTCTTCGGCTTCCGTAACGAGCTGGAGCGGCAGCTTTTTCTGCGGCTCAGGTCCGCTTCCGGTATCGGGCCGCGCCTGGCGCTCACGCTGCTCGGCTCGATGAGCACAGCACAGCTGGTCGGCGCGATCCGCAGCCGGGATCTGGGGCGCTTGCAGACTGTGAGCGGTGTCGGCAGGAGGAAAGCGGAGAGGATAGCCGTGGAGCTGGCCGACAAGCTGGAGGACATGGTCGCGGCCGCTGCAGCCGTAGAGCCCGAGGCAGCGCTCGTCGAGTCCGCCGTCTCTGCGCTTCTCGCGTTGGGCTACTCGCGGGCGCAGGCGGAGAGTGCGGTGCGTGTCGTGCTCAGAAACCGTGACGGAGCTCAGTTGGAGGTTGAGGCACTGGTGAGGGAAGCGCTGGCGGCGATGTCATGAGCACTGAGATCACGACGCCGAGGCGACTGGACGGTGAAGGGATGAGCGAAGCCGCCCTGCGGCCGCAGCGGATGAGTGAGTTCGTGGGCCAGCAGAAGGTGAAGGAGAGCCTTTCCATCTACATCGCGGCGACCCTCGGGCGAAAGGAGCCTCTCGATCACACGCTGTTCTACGGGCCGCCCGGGCTCGGCAAGACGACGCTCGCGCTGCTCATCGCCAACGAGCTGGGCGTCGACATCAAGACGACCTCGGGTCCGGCACTGGAAAGACCCGGCGATCTGGTATCGGCGCTGACCAACCTGAAGGAAGGCGACGTCCTGTTCATCGATGAGATCCACCGGCTCCGCCCGGTGATCGAGGAGTTCCTCTACCCGGCGATGGAGGACTTCCGCATCGAGATCCGTCTGGGCGAGGGACCGAAGGTGCAGACGATTACGATGAGGCTCGAGCGCTTTACACTGATCGGTGCGACGACGCGCTTCGGGTTGCTCACGCCACCGATGCGGGCGCGCTTCGGCGTGGTGGAGCGGCTGGGCTACTACCCGACCGACGAGCTGCGTCAGATCGTCCTGCGCTCGGCGGGCATCCTCGCGGTCGACATCGACGAGGACGGGGCAGAGGAGATCGCGCGCCGCTCGCGCGGCACCCCTCGCATCGCCAATCGGCTGCTTCGACGCGTGCGAGATTACGCCGAGGTCAAGGCGGACGGCCGAGTCTCTCGGGCCGTGGCTGAGGCGGCGCTGCATATGCTCAACGTGGATGAGTACGGACTCGAGCAGATGGATGCGCGAATGCTGCGTCTGATCATCGAGGATTTCGACGGCGGGCCGGTCGGTCTGCAAAGCCTCGCCGTGGCGCTCGGCGAAGAGGCCGATACCCTCGAGGAGGTGTACGAGCCGTACCTTATCCAAAACGGGCTGCTGCAAAGGACGGCGCGCGGGCGCATGGCGACGCCGAAGGCCTACCGCCGGTTCGGCTACGACCTGCCGCCGGGTGCGGAGGACCAGCAAGGTCGGCTGTTCGGGAATGACTAAGCCGACGAGCTCTATGCGGGACGCAGGGCCGTCGCTAGCTCGGAAAAAGCCGGGTGAGCGGCTCTGCACCGCTGACTTCGATTACCCGCTCGACGAGACGCGCATCGCGCAGCGACCCCTGCAGGAGCGCGACGCGAGCCGACTCCTGGTCGTCCGTCGCGGAGAGGCCGCTTTCGAGGAACGGACGTTCAGAGACCTTCCCGATCTTATCACGCCGGGCGACGTCGTCGTCCTCAACGACACACTCGTCTTCCCGGCCCGACTCACGGGACGCAAGCCGACGGGTGCGGTAGCCGAGGTGCTGCTCGTCGCTCCGCTGGATGGGGACGCCTCTCGCTGGCACGCGCTGGTGCGCCCGGGTGGCAAGCTGAAGCCAGGGCGGGCCGTCGAGATCGGAGAGGAGCTGAAGGTCGAGATCGAAGGGCCCGCCCCAGGCGGTGCACGGATCGTGCGCCTCTCTACCCCGCTCTCGCCCTGGCAGGCCATCGCCCGCTACGGTCATGTCCCACTTCCGCCCTACATCCGCCGCTCTGACGATACGAGTGACCGCTACCGCTATCAGACGGTGTATGCCCGGAAGCGTGGGAGTGTGGCGGCGCCGACGGCAGGCCTCCATTTCAGCGAGCGGCTGCTCGGCGAGATTGCGGCCCGGGCGATCCATGTGGCCCAGGTGACCCTTCACGTAGGTCCGGGCACCTTCCGGCCGCTAGAGGTGGACGACCCGGCCGAGCACCACCTGGATGGAGAGTGGTATCAGGTGAGCGAAGCGGCCGCGGAGGCGGTCAACCGGGGCCGGGCTCGTGGGGGCGCGATCTGGGCGGTGGGGACGACGGCGGTACGGGCATTGGAGAGCGCCGCTGACGAGACCGGACGGCTGCGGCCGCAACAGGGCACCACCGAGCTGTTTGTGCGACCGGGGTATCGGTTCCGAGTCGTGGATCGTCTGATCACCAACTTCCACCTGCCACGCTCTACCCTGCTTCTGCTGGTCGCGGCGTTCGCAGGCTACGAGCGAACGATGGCCGCCTATCAACACGCGCTCGACCACGGGTACCGGTTCTACTCGTATGGCGACGCGATGGTGGTGATATGAGCGAACTGACCGGCGCCGCGCGCCCCGCACCGGCAGGTGCGTCGGCCGGTGCCTTCCGGGTCGAGGCGCGCGACGGACGCGCCCGGGCGGGCACCTGGCGCCTCGCCCACGGTGCTGTGCGGACACCTGCCTTCATGCCCGTCGGCACGCAGGGAACGGTCAAGGGCGTGTCGCCGGAGGAGTTGGAGGCGTTGGGCGCCGAGATCGTGCTGGCCAACGCCTACCACCTGTACTTGCGCCCCGGCTACGAGGTGGTGCGGCAGTTGGGCGGCCTGCATCAGTTCATGGATTGGCAGAAGCCGATTCTAACGGATTCGGGTGGCTACCAGGTGTTTTCCCTTGCCAACATCAACCGGATAACCGATGAGGGCGTCTGGTTCCAGAGTCACATCGACGGCTCGCGGCACTTCATCACGCCTGAACTCGTCGTAGAGATCGAGCGGGCGTTGGGCGCCGACGTAATCATGGCGCTGGATGAGTGTCCACCAGGAGATGCGGACTGGGGGGCCGCGTCGCGCGCCGTCGAACGGACACAGCGGTGGCTGGAACGCTGTGCCGAACGCTTCGCGGGGCTGTCCGGCGACGCACCGTCCCAGCTGCTGCTGCCCGTCTTGCAGGGGGGCACACATATCGACCTGCGGCTCGAGTCTCTGGCCGGGGCGCGTAGCTTGGGCGCCTGGCCGGGTTTCGGGATCGGTGGCCTGTCGGTGGGCGAGCCGAAAGAGCTTACCTACGAGGTGTTAGACCGGCTGTCACCCCAGTTGCCGGAGGATGGCGTCCGCTATCTCATGGGCGTCGGGTACCCGGCCGATCTCTTGCAGGCGATTCGCCTGGGTTACGACCTGTTCGATTGCGTGGCGCCAACGCGCAACGGGAGGAACGGGACCGCGTTTACCTCGGAGGGGCCGGTGAACGTGAAGCTCGCCGCTTGGCGAGACGATCGCTCGCCGATCGAGCCCGGCTGCGCTTGCTGGTCCTGCCGTCGCTATAGCCGCGCTTATGTTCGGCATCTGTTCGTGGCGGATGAGCTGTTGGGTTTGAGGGTGCTTTCGATCCACAACCTCTACTTCTTAACCGACCTCATGAAGCAGGCACGATTGGCCGTCTGCGAGGGGCGCTACGCGGGCTGGGCGGACGGCTGGCTTGCGGGTTACGGACGCAGCTAGGAGAGAGGAAAAGTCAGTGCTTACACTCGTGTTCGTACCGGCCGATCAAGGCGGGGGTGGTGCATTCGGCACCGTTATCATGCTGGTCGCGTTCGTCGGCATCTTCTACTTCTTGCTTATCCGGCCGCAGCGACAGCAGCAGAAGCGGCATCAGGAAATGGTCAAGGGCTTGAAGCGAGGCGACGACGTGGCCACCGTCGGGGGGATCGTCGGCAAGATCGTGCACATGAAGGACGACCGCATCACGATCAAGACGGCAGAAGAAACCAGACTGGTCGTCGAGCGCGACAAGATCGCCCGCAAGCTCGCCGGGTCGGCGGAGGAGGAGTCATAGGCATCCTGGAGATCAGAACCCTGGGCGACCCGATATTGAGTCAGCCGGCTGAGGAGGTCCGGGGTTTCGACGACGACCTGCGTAAGCTCGCCGACGACATGTTTGACACCATGTACGAAGCCGACGGGATCGGGCTCGCGGCGCCCCAGGTCGGCGTGTCCAAGCGCCTTTTCGTCATGGACGTCCGGGAGCCGGATGCGGAGGCTGCCGCAGTCGTCAATCCGGTGATCGTCGAGCGGTCGGGCAGCGAGCGGGGAGAGGAGGGATGCCTGTCGTTGCCCGGTCTGGTGGGCGTCGTCGAGCGTGCCACACGAATCGTCATGGAGGGGCAAGACCTGGATGGCCGGCCGCTGCGGATTGAAGCCTCGAATCTGGTCGCGCGCTGCGTGTTGCACGAGATCGACCATCTTGACGGCGTCCTCTTCATCGACCGAGTGTCGCCGATCAGTCGTAAGATGCTCATCAATAAGTGGAAGAAGCTGCGCAAGGAGGGCGCGCGGCGGTGAAGATCGTCTTCTGGGGGACCCCCGAGTTCGCACAGACGATCTTACGGGGCCTCCTGGAAACGGGGCGCTTGGTGGTCGGAGCGGTGACCCAGCCCGACAGGCCGGCCGGGCGAGGCCGCAAGTTGCGGCCACCACCTGTGAAGCTTGCCGCCCTGCAGGCGGGGATTCCGGTCCTGCAGCCGGAGAGGCCGCGCGGCGCCGAGTTCATGCAGGCGCTGCAGGCGCTGGGCCCGGACATCTCGATCGTCGCCGCGTACGGCCACATCCTCCGTCCCGAGGTTCTCGAACTGCCGCCCCTCGGATCGTTCAACGTGCATGCCTCGCTGCTGCCTGAACTGCGTGGCGCGGCGCCGATCAATTGGGCGATCATCCGGGGCTATCGCCAGACTGGCGTGACGATCATGCGCATGGTCGAGAAGATGGACGCGGGTCCGATGATCAGACGGGTGCCCTGTGAGCTTTCGGCGGAAGTCGACGCAGGAACCCTCACGGGCCAGCTAGCGGAGCTCGGGGCCCGAGCGCTGCTCGAGGCGTTGACGTTGATCGAGAGCGGCCGCGCCCTGGAGGAGCCGCAGGCCGAGGAGGCGGCGACCTACGCTCCCAAGCTCAACGCGGACGATGTGCGGATCGCCTGGTCGAAGCCGGCGGACGAACTGGGTCGTTGGCTTCGCGGCTGCGATCCGACGCCGGGAGCCTGGTCCGAGGTCGGTGGCCTGCGAGTGCGCCTGTTCCGGCCGCAGGTGCTGGAGGAGGCGACGGGAGCCCCGCCGGGGGTTGTCACGGTCGCTGATCCGCGGCTAGGGCTCAGAGTCGCGACCGGCTCCGGCGAGCTGGGGATCGCTGAGGTCCAGCCAGCGGGCAAGCGCCGGATGGAGGCAGCCGAGTGGGTACGGGGTCGCGGAATCGCGGTGGGCCAGCAGTTCTGTTGACCCGACGGCTGCCGCGGCTCTTCCTCGTGACGAGCGACGAGGTCGTCGCGGACCCCGAGTTCCCCGAACACGCGGCCCGAGCCCTCGCGGTCGGCGGCTCCGCGTGCGCGCTGCAGCTCCGCGCTCGCGAGCTGCCGGGTCGGCGCTTCTACGATCTGGCCGGGGAGTTGCGGGTTGCCGCGACGCGCAGCGGTGCGAGTCTCTGGATCAACGATCGGGTCGACGTGGCGTTGATCGTCCGCGCGGACGGCGTTCAGCTGGGCTCGTCGGGCCTGCCGACCTCAAGCGCTCGGGCACTCGTGGGTCGGAGTTGCTGGATCGGTCGCTCGGTACACAGCCCGGACGAAGCCGCGGCCGCCGTGCGGGAAGGTGCAGATGTGGCACTTCTCGGCAACGTCTACGCCACTTCGTCGCACCCGGACCGGGCACCCTTGGGCCTGCCCGCCGTGCGAGAGGCGGCGGCGGGCGGGCGACCGATCGTAGCGATCGGGGGTATTACCCCCACACGAGTAACAGAGGTAATCAGGGCGGGCGCTTGGGGCGTGGCGGCCCTGACCGCGGTGTGGGGAGCCGAGGACCTGGAGGGCGAGGTGCGGCGGTTCCTGGCTGCGTTGGAGGAGCCGGCGCCGTCGGGACGAGCCGTTGAACTCGGGGCGCAATGGGTCAAGAATCAAGGGAAGAAACGGTTAGGATCACCCTGAACGGCGAGGAGCGAGGGGTCCCCTCGGGTTTGACGGTCCGCGGACTCCTGGCCTATCTCGATCTGCACGAGCAGCTAGTGGTCGTGGAGCGGAACCGGGAGATTCTGCGCCGGAGCGACTACGGTGAGGTGAGCGTCATGGCGGATGACACGATAGAGCTTGTGCACTTCGTGGGTGGTGGCTGACCGAACGAGTGAGCACCAGCGCTGAAGCGTGGTCCGCACAGTGAAAGGTGCGAATCGATTACCGTGGCTGTTGAGAAGCTCGACGTGCCTGACCAACCACTGAAGATCGCGGGCCGGACTTTCCGGTCGCGACTCATTCTGGGTACAGGCAAATATCAGAACAACGAGACGATGGTGAAGGCGATCACGGCCTCAGGCACGGAGGTCGTCACCGTAGCCGTCCGCCGGGTCGATCTGGACCGCACCAAAGAGGAAGGCATCCTGTTTCATCTCGACAAAGAGAAGTGGTTGCTGTTACCGAACACGGCGGGCTGCTACACAGCGGACGAGGCGATTCGCTACGCGCGGTTGGCGCGCGCGGCTGGTTTTACCGACTGGATCAAGCTGGAGGTCATCGGCGATCGCGAGACGCTGTTGCCCGACGTCGAAGACCTGCTGCAGGCGGCGCGCACGCTGGTCGCCGAGGGCTTTACCGTCCTCGCCTACACCAACGAGGATCTGATTACGGCGCTCAAGCTCGAGGAAGCCGGCGTAGCGGCTGTCATGCCCCTCGCCTCGCCGATCGGCAGCGGGCTGGGCCTGCTCCACCCGTACCATATCCGCCTGATCAAGAGTCGCATCCGTGTTCCGGTGATCGTCGACGCCGGTGTGGGCACAGCATCAGACGCCTGCGTCACCATGGAGCAGGGGGTCGACGGGATCCTCATGAATACGGCCATTGCGGAGGCCCATCATCCGGTCCGCATGGCGCTGGCGATGAAGCAGGCGACCGAGGCTGGCCGCCTGGCGTACCTCGCGGGCCGGATGCCCAAGCGCGAGTTGGCGGCGCCCTCGAGTCCCATAACGGGCATGCTCGACTGAAACGCGCTCCGATTCGCTCTACCAGGATCGCTCCGGCTCGGGAAGCGGCGATGGAGATCCTCCGCGCCGTGCGGCGCGGTCATTTCGCCGACCGGGCGTTCGAACGTGTGGCCGGCGGCCTGGGCGAGGCGGACCGCCGACTGGCCCAGGAGCTCGCCTACGGCGTCCTGCGTCTGCGAGGTCGGCTCGATCACGTCCTCGGATCCCTGGTCCGCGGCGGAACCGACCGGCTCGAGCCCGACGTGCTGGACGCGCTGCGGCTCGGGTCTTACCAGCTGCTCGAGCTCGAGCGGGTGCCCGCGTACGCGGCTGTCTCAGACGCGGTGGAGCTGGCCAAACGGGCAGCGGGGCCGGGCGCGGCGGCGCTTGCCAATGCCGTGCTGCGGCGGTTGAGCGAGGCGACCTACGCCGCCTTCGAGTTTCCTCAGCTTGGGCGGGAGCCGCTGGACCACCTGGCGACCTGGGGCTCCCACCCCCGCTGGCTGCTGGAGCGTTGGCTCGCTCGTTGGCCGCCGGACGAGGTGGCGCGGCTGGTTCAGCACGACAATTCGCGGCCGGCGGTGTACCTTAGCGTGGTCAGCGAGCGAGATAATGCGGTCCGTCGCCTAAGTGCGGCTGGCCTCGCGGCCGAGCCCGTGGCGTGGTCGGCGACCTCGCTCCGTGTCGGCGGTGCTGACCTGGCGCGAGCGCTGGAGCGGGTAGAGGCCGTGGTGCAGGACCCCGGCGCGGCCGCGGTGGTCGACTACATGGCCCACGAACCGGGCGTCCCGCTGGTCGACTTCTGCGCAGCACCGGGTGGAAAGGCGGCGCTGATCGCGGCGCGGGGAGGTGAGGTCTGGGCGTTTGATGTGTCGCGGCAGCGGCTTGCCCGCCTGGTCGAGACTCGGGCGAGGCTCGGGCTCTCGCGCCTGCGGCTGGCCGTGGCCGACGCACGAGAGCCGCCCGTCAGCCGGATCGGCGCCGCACTGCTGGACGTCCCTTGCAGTGGAACCGGTACGCTCGGGCGGCACCCGGATGCGCGTTGGCGTTTGGCGCCCGGCGAGCTGGAGCAGCTTGCCCAGGTGCAGCGGCGGATGTTGGATGCAGTGGCGGACCGCATCGTACCGGGCGGTCAGCTGATCTACGCCACGTGCTCGCTCGAGCCGGAAGAGAACGAAGAGCAGATCGAGCGTTTTCTGGCGACGCGCGAAGACTACGACTGGGATCCGCCGCCACCGGGTGCGGTTGCGGCCGACCTGCTGGACGATGCTGGGGCACTACGCGTCGAACCTCAGAGGCACGGCGTAGATGGAAGCTACGCGGCCCGACTCCGGCGCCGGTCGCTCTGAGATGGCCGCTGAGGGCGAAAGCCTTGGGGCGCGTCTAGGGCGGTCGCCGCTCGTGCGCAGGGCCGGGCTGGCGATTGGGCTCCCGATCGTGGGTCTCGCGGCGGGATACTTGATCTCCCTGATCGTGATCTTTCCGCCTCAGGACGCGGGCGCAGGCCTGACTCGGGTGCCGGACGTCGTCGGCCAGACCTCAGACGCGGCTCGCGAAGCCCTGGAACGCGCCGGTCTGGTTTACGAGGAGTCGGCGGGCTTTCACCATCCTGCGCCGGAGAGTACCGTGGTCGCACAGGAACCGCTGGCAGGACAGTTGGCGCGGCCCGGTTCGAGCGTTGGGGTCGCCCTCAGCCGCGGACCGCGGCTGGCTTCGGTGCCCAATGTTGTGGGTCTGCGAAGCGAGCAGGCGGAGGTTGTGCTGCAACGCGCGGGATATGCCAGCGAGCTGGTCTGGGTGGATGCGGCGGCGGATGTGGGGCAGGTGGTGGACGTCGAACCCGCGCCGGGCACACCGCTGGCAGCCCCAGCCGAGGTCCGCTTGATGGTGAGCGCCGGTCCGGCGACTGTACGGGTTCCGAGCCTAGTCACGCGCTCCCTGGCGGAGGCTGAGGCAACGCTGGAGCGTCTGGGGCTGCGGCTCGGCAGGGTGCGGAGCGACTCGACCTCACTCGCCGCTCCCGGCACCGTGCTCGCCCAGTCGCCGCCGGAGGGCGCCCGCGTGGCTCGGGGGGCCCGGGTCGCCGTGACCGTGGCGGCCGAACTCGCGCCGGGCGGTTGAGCGGGTCGCGGGTCGAGAGGTAGGGGATGAGCGAACGAAGAGGTCGCAACCTGAAGGTCGTCGGCGGTTTGGCCTTGGCCGCTGGCCTGCTCGGCACGCTAACCCTCAGCGGAGCGTTTCGCGGCGGAGCGACCGGTGTGGAAGTCGGCGACCACGTGCCGGCTTTCAGCGCTCCGAACCTCAGCGGTGAGCAGGTATCGTTCGCCGACCTCAGGGGACAGGTGGTGCTGGTCAACATCTGGGCGACCTGGTGTGCCCCCTGTCGTGTCGAGATGCCGCCGATTCAGCGGGCCTACGAGCGGTTTCGCGATCGCGGCTTCAGTGTGCTGGCGGTCAGCATTGACACGGGGCCTGGCCATCGCGAGGTGGTGGCGCGGTTCGCCGGCGAATATGGGCTCGATTTCCCTCTACTTCTCGATCCCGAGGGTCGCATCACACGCGTGTTGCAGACTGTGGGCGTGCCGGAGACGTTCGTGCTCGATCGTGAGGGTCGGATCGTCAAGCGACTGATCGGAGCGACCGACTGGGACTCGCCGGGCAATCAGGCGCTGATCCAAGAGTTGCTCAGGATGTGAAGATGACCCGCTGGCGTGCGACGTTAAAACGCAATTGGCCGTACATGCTCACGGGGACGCTGATCTCCGTCTTCCTTTGGGTGGCGGTGAGCGCGGACACAGTGGATGAGCAGACGCTCCCTGCCGATCTGGTCATCATCAATTCGGACCGCCGCTACGTGCTGACCGAGCGCGAGCCGGCGACGGACGAGATATCGGTCCTGTTCACGGGGCAAGCCGGTGACCTCGCCCTGCTCTCCGTTTCGCGGCCGCAGATCGTCGTACAGATCGACCGAGTGGACTCCCTGGTTTGGGAAGTTGCACTCAGCCCGGCCATGGTGCGTGGAAGGGGTAACCGCCAGCTCACGGATGTGCGAGCCGTCAGCGTGCGGCCGAACCGCTTCCGTCTGCACTTCGAGCCCAGGGCGCAGAAGGTCGTGCGCGTCGTGCCCCGCGTGCGCGTGACCCCGGCCGAGGGCTTCGCACTCGCGGACTCGGCCCGGGCCGAGCCGGGGGCTATCGCGGTCGAGGGGCCGGAGGAAGCGGTGGCGGGGATCGATTCCGTGCTGACTGTGCCCGTTGTGCGCGAACGCCTACGCGAGTCGTTGTTCGTTGAGGCACCCCTGCAGCGACCGGAGCCGCGCCGCTTGCTGGAGCTGTCTTCGCTCAGCGTTCGAGTCATCGTTGCGGTCGAGCCGCGGGTCGAGCGCCTCTTCCCCAGCCTGCAGGTCGCGGTCGCCGGCGTCGACAGCGCGGGCCTCAGCGTCGAGCCACCGACGGTCAGCGTTCGCATCGCTGGGCCGCGCAGCGCGGTGCGCGCCGTGCGTGTGGAGTCGCTCACGCCCTGGGTAGAGCTGGGTGGGCCGGCCGATCTCGAGAAGGCAGCGCCGATCTGGGTCCGGGCTCCCAGTCCCCTCGTCAGCGTGACGGTCGAACCCGATTCCGCCGTGGTCCGCGAGGTGGAGACGAGCGCTCAGCCCGGCGGGCGCTGAGGGCTCGAGGCCGCACTCCGTCAGATGAGCGACCGGACCATCCTCGCCGTCGAGACCTCGTGCGATGATACGGCAGCGGCCGTGCTGCGCGGCGAGCGAGAGCTGCTAGCCCATGTGATCGCTACCCAGGACATGCACGCGGGCTGGGGAGGTGTGGTCCCCGAGCTGGCCTCGCGGGCGCAATTGCAGGTGATAGACAGCATCGTGGCAAGGACTCTGGCCCAAGCGGAGCTGGGCTTGGAGCGAGTCGACGCCTTCGCGGTGACCGTCGGGCCGGGGCTCATCGGCTCGCTGCTCGTAGGGCTCAACTGGATCAAGGCAGCCGCCTACGCGCTCGGCCGGCCGCTCGTCGGCATCCACCACATGGAGGCCCACCTTTTCGCCACAGCGCTCGAGGACGAGTGTGCGCGACCACCGTTCGTCGCGCTGCTCGTCTCTGGCGGACATACGCTCTTGCTGTTCGCGGAGGACTGGGGTCGCTACCGGCTACTGGGTGGGACGCGGGACGATGCCGCCGGCGAGGCGTTCGACAAGGTGGCCCGATTGTTGGGGCTTGGTTATCCCGGTGGGCCCGCGATCGAGCGACTGGCGCAGGAGGGGGATGCCGACCGCCACCCTTTCACGGTGCCCATGCTGCGGAGTGATCAAACCGAGAAGAGCCGCGACTACTATGACATGTCGTTCAGCGGTCTGAAGACGGCCGTGCTCATGCGAGTGCGCGCGTTGGACGATCAGGGTCAGGGAGCGGAAGAGGAGTTGCCACACCTCTGTGCGAGCTTTCAGCAAGCAGCGGTCAGGCAATTGACGGAAAAGACGCTGCGGGCCGTGAGGGCGACGGGCTGCAAGCGCGTGGTCCTCGGTGGCGGCGTGGCGCGCAACAGGACGCTGGCAAAGACTCTGCGCGCTCGACTGCCCGAGAACAGCGAGGTCTTTGTGCCGTCGCCGAGGCTTGCGACGGACAACGCGGCGATGGTGGCGCGGGCGGCGTACTTTCGGCTTGGGCGCGGCGAGCGGAGCGGGCTCGACCTGAATGCGCGGGCGGATCTGCCCTTGCCGGGGGTGGTTTGACGGTCGTGAGCGTCTTGCTGAATGCCCCGGGCTGACGGAGCTTGAGTCCATGTACCCCGTACTCTTCCGTTTCCGCGGTCTCGAGATCACCTCGTTCGGCCTCATGCTCGGCCTGTCTTTCCTCGTCGCAGGCTGGATCGTGGGCGTGGAACTCAAGCGCAAAGGCTACGAACGGGAGGCAGCCTGGTCGCTTCTCATGGGAGCGATCGTGGGAGGCATAGTCGGCGCCAAGCTCTACTATGCGTTCCTCGACTGGCCGCTCCTGATTCGGCAGCCGCTGCAGACGCTCTTCTCACGCGCCGGCCTGGTGTGGTACGGTGGTCTGCTCGGCGGCGCGCTGGGCGTGATATTCATGGCGCGGCGCGAGAAGCTCCCCGTCCCCACAATTGCCGACACGGCAGCACTCGCCCTGCCTCTGGCCTACGCCGTCGGTCGGGTCGGCTGCTTTCTGGTGGGTGATGACTATGGGGGGCCGACCGACAGCTGGGTGGGTTTGGCGTTCCCGAAGGGCTCGCCTCCGTCGACGGCGCAGAACCTTCGCGACTACTTCGGGGTCGCATTGCCGGACTCGGTGGCGGCCTGGGAGGTCGTACGCGTGCATCCGACCCAGCTGTATGAGATCGGCGTCTCGCTGCTGATCTTCGCGTTGCTTTTCCGATTGCGACGTCACCCTCACCGGGCTGGCTGGCTGTTCATGGTGTATCTAGCTTGTGCCGGCCTCGGGCGCGGCTTTGTCGAGTTCTTCCGTGCCAAGGATGATCGCTTCTTCGGACCATTCACCCTGGCGCAGGTCATCAGCGTCCTGCTGATCGTCTCGGGCGTCTACGGAGCGACGGTCCTAAGGCGCGCCCGAGCCGCCCGAATATCGGGATCACCCGGGCCTTAGCCGAGCCGCGGCGCCACTGCTGTGCCCACGCTACTCCATATCTCCGACCTGCATTTTGGCGAGCCATTTCTAGCCGAGGTGGCGGAGGCCGTCGTAGCGCACAGTCAGGAGCTCGGGCCCGACGTGGTGGTGGTCTCGGGCGATCTGACCCAACGGGCGCGGGCCGCTCAGTTCCGGCAAGCCGCCGAGTACTTGCGGCGTTTCGAGCCACCGGTGGTCGTGACGCCGGGCAATCACGACGTTCCGTTCTACCGCATCTGGGAACGCTTCCTGGCGCCCTACCGCAACTATCGCCGCTACATCTCTGAGGAACTCGACAGCGTGACGGAGGTTACCGGCCTTCGTATCGTTGCGCTGAACTCGAGTCGCAGGTTGACCTTGACGAACGGTCGGATTCGCCGTTCGCAGCTCGACTTCGCTTCGCGGGCGTTCGAGGATGCGGATGGATCCCTGGTGCGGATCGTGGTGACGCATCACCACCTGGCTCCGCCGCCGGGGTTCCAACGTGGCAACGTGATGCCTTTCGCTCGTCGGGCGCTCAAGCGCTTCACGCACTTGAAAACGGATCTCATCCTAGCCGGTCACATGCATCGCTCCTATATCGGCAGCTCGCTGGACTTCTTCCCCGGCGACCTTGGGCGCCGAGGCATTGTGATCGTGCAGTGCGGGACCACGACGTCCCGGCGGGGTCGAGGTGTCGAGCGCGAGCGCAACACCTTGAACGTGATCCGGGTCGGCGACGGGACGATTCGAGTTGCGCACCATGCCTGGAACAAGAGGCTCGCTCGCTTCATGCCGATCAGCGAGCACCTGTTTCCGGGCGGTTCGAGGGAGTACTTGGGTGAGGTCGATGAAGCCGGCGGTCCGGGGACGGCCTGAGCGACGGAGCACGGGCCGCCTGGCGCTCGTCTGCCTCGCGCTGCTCGCCGGCCTCGCGCCGGCCGAGCCCGCCCGGGCCCAGGGCACGGCCCGCGACACGTTGCCGGTTGTCCGCAATCTAGAGATCAGTGGCAACGAGAAGCTGAGTGACGACGAGCTCAAGAGGGCGATCGCGACCCGGTCGAGCGGGTGCCGCTCGGCGTTCCTCAGCCCCTTCTGTTGGCTGGGGCTCGACGCGTTCAAGCGCAAGGCGCGGCTGGACCTGCGTGAGTTACGCACCGACCTCGCCCGCCTTCGCATCTACTACTTCCGGCGCGGGTACCGTCAGGTTCAGGTCGACACGGCGCTGGTGCGCGAGGGGAAGCTCGTCGACGTGACCTTCGTCATCGACGAGGGTCAGCCGGTTCTGGTAGGCAGCCTCGAGGCGCGGGGGCTCGAGGGGATCGCACCACGGCTGGCTCGCAACCTTCCCCTAAACGTCGGTGCTCCGTTCAGCGAGGTGGAGCTCGGTGTTTCGCGGGATCGACTCGAGCGCGGACTGCGTAACCTAGGCTACGCGGAAGCTGCGGTGCTGGTGGAGGCCTCGATCCCCGGAGCCGACACGCTGACGGCCCATGTCGTGCTCGAGGTGATTCCCGGCCCGCGCTACAACATCGGCGCCATCGAGGTGGAGGGTACTTCGGAGCTCGACCCGCGCGACGTCGTGCGGCTGCTCACCTTCCGCTCCGGTGACTTGTATCGGGAGGACGAGATCGTCCGCAGCCAACGCACGCTCTACTCGCTGGCGCTGTTCGATTACGTCGACATCACCGCCGAGCCGTCCGGCGCCGATTCCACGATCGACGTCCGAGTCCAGGTCAACGAAGCCGAGATGCGTGGCGTGCAGTTTGGGGTCGGCGTCTCGACGACCGAATGCTTGCAGCTGGAAGCAGGTTGGGCGCACCGCAATCTCTACGGAGGTACCCGACGGCTCGACGTGACCGGCGTCCTCTCGAACCTTGGGACCCAGGCCTGGGCGCGGCAGTTCCCCTGCAACCAGGCCGGCGACACCACGGAGCTCGCGACCAACCCCTTCAACAAGATAAACTGGCGGTTACGCGCTGAGTTTCAGCAGCCGTGGCTGCTGGGCACGCAGAACTGGTTGCGACTGGGTGTGTTTACCGAGCGGCAGAGCTTGCCGCCTATCTACGCCCGCGTCAGCTACGGTGGGGACGCGCGATTGACTCGGGAAATCGCGCCGGGGACCGCGCTCAGCGCTTCTTTCCGGGCTGGGCGTGACAGCTTGGAGGAGGGGAGCGCCGATTTCCTGTTTTGCGCCAACTTCGGCGTGTGCACGCCGAGCGACATCGAGACACTCTCGGAGACGCGCTGGCTCAACTGGGTGACCCTCGACTTTGTGCGCAGCACGACGGACGCGGTCCTTAGTCCCACCCGCGGCTACCGGCTTAGCCTGGAAGGCGAGCATGCGTCGCGCCTGACCGGCTCCGAGTGGACATACTATCGGGCCCAGGCCGAGCTGAGCTGGTATCAGCGGTTCGGGCCCGGCCGGATCGTGGCGCTGCGGGTACGGGGGGGTCGGGTCGTGCCGATCGGCTCCGGCTTGGAAGGGGTCAGCCTCGAGGAGGTGAGGGAGCCGGTGACCAATCCACTCAAGCGGCAGTACGCAGGTGGAGCGTACACGGTGCGCGGATTCGGGCAAAATCTTCTCGGCCCGAAGGTGCTGCTGGCCAATGCCTCGGAGTTGGCCGACACGACGCGAGCAGGGGCAGGGGCCTGCGACCCGACGGAGGTGACGGAAAAGAACATCTGGATCTGCGACCCGACGGCGGCAGGCCTGACCTCCGATGACGTGGTCCCACGGCCGGTGGGCGGCGAAAACTCTGTGGTCGCGAACGCCGAGTTGCGCTGGCCGCTCGGTAGCCGCTGGACCGGGGTCGTCTTCGTGGACCTGGGCAAAGTCTGGACAGTGGGCGGAGAGAAGAGTGAAGCGGAGTCACTGGCTTGGTCACCGGGCATCGGACTCCGCTACCGCAGCCCGGTGGGGCCGCTACGTCTAGATATCGGCTACAACACAGGGAGTAGTGAGCGGCTACGGGTGGTGAGCGTGCTGGGAACCGGCGCCGAGACGACGATCGTCCAGCTCAGCGAACTTTTCAACCACGACCCGTTCGAGGGATCCGGCTTGCGAGGTTTCTTGAACCGGTTGCAGCTCCACTTTTCGATCGGACACGCGTTCTAGTGACCTGGAAAGAGCGGCTCATCGGCATCCCGCTGGCCATCGTCGGAGCGTTGCTGCTGCTCGCGACCGGCGCCGGCATGCTGCTAACGCGGACGGATTGGGGCCGGGAGCAGGTGAGGTCGTTTGCCCTTGAGAAGCTGAACGCGGCAATCCGCGGGCGGGTGGAGATCGATGCGGTTCTGGAGGGCGATCTGCTCCGCATGGTGCGCTTTGCTGGGGTACGTCTGTACGAGCCGAACGGGGTGGAGTTCGCGCGGGTGGATACCCTGGCGGTTCACTATCGTTGGGCGGACTTCCTGGTCGGGAACGTGATGTTGCCGCAGGTGACGCTGATCGGGCCGGTCGTCAACCTGCGGAAGTCACCGGAGGAAGATTGGAACTTCCTAGCGATCTTCCGGGGCCAAAGCGAACCCGACACGGCGGAGGCGAGACCCGAGCCACGGCAACCTGGGAGTCGGCGCCGCGTCGTGCTCCGGGACGTCACGATTCGCGGAGGTGACGTGTCGCTCCGCTTGCCCTGGGAGCCGGAGCGCGATGGGGAGGCGGACACGACTCGCTGGTACGTGGAGCGAACCGACGGTGGTTGGCAGCGGGTGTTTCGCCTCGAGCGGCTCAACGCTCGGCTGCCGAACGCTCGAGTGGTCGCGCCGCAGGAGCAGGGTCGGCTGTTCCAGATCGCGCAGCTGAGCGGCATCGCTACTGTGATCGGCGAACCGATTGAGCTGGTGCAGCTCCGTGCGGACCTCGAGCTCCACGGCGATTCGCTCTCCTTCGACATCTGGGAGGCCGACCTGCCGGCATCGCATCTGTTCGGTCAAGGCTGGGTCACGCTGGCAGGAGAGCTCCAATACGACTTGACGTTGCGGGCCAACCCGGTAGCGACGCGGGACCTGGTCTGGTTGATCCCCAGACTGCCAGCCGGCGTGGCCGAGCTGGACTTTGCTATGCGGAGTCTGGACCGCGGGATCGAGTTCCAGCTGCAGAACGCGGACTGGGAGTCGCAGGACGCCCGGCTCAGAGGCCGGTTTGCCGTGCGTTTAGGGGAGGGTGGCGTTGGGCCCGAGTTCAGGGACGTCGCGCTGGACATCGCGCGCCTGAACACGGCCCTGGCCGGTCCACTGATCGGGTGGCAGCCCCCGCTCGAGGCCGTTCTATCGGGAACGGTCGCCCTCGACGGATCGATGTCGGCGCTGCGCGTCGATGCCGACGTGCTGATCGAAACGGAGAGCGCCGACACGCTGTCACGCGTGAAGGGTGTCGGCACTATCCACGCTGCGACCGGAGCACTCGGAGCGTCCGGACTCGAGCTTGAGTTCGCGCCCCTCGAGCTGGCGCTGGTGCGATCCTTCGCGCCGGGCCTGGCGGTCGAGGGTCGGCTGAACGGGGTTGCAAATCTGGACGGAAGCTTGCCGTCGGGCCTGGCGATCCAGTTCGATGTCGAACAGCGCGATCGAACTCTGGTCCCGAATCGACTGAGCGGCCGTGGAACGGTGGCGGCGGACGGGCGGTCACCAACGCGACTCGATTTCCGGGCCCGCGCCGACCCGATCTCTCTGACCACGCTGGCCCGTTACTACCCCGCCGTTCCATTTCGCGGTGACTTCCGCGGCGACCTGCGTGTCGCCGGTGGCCTGGACGATCTGGCTGTGGAGGTGGATCTGTCCGGGCTCGGCGACTCGCTGCAGGTGCGTGGGAACCTGCAGCTGGCCGCCATACCACCCCGTTATAGCGGGTTCGTGCGCGGCTGGCGGATCCGCTTGCCGGAATTCCGGCGCGGTTTGCCGATCTCTGACCTCGACTTTCGAGTGGAAGGCGAGGGGCAGGGGGCCAGGCTGCCGGAACTGCAGGCACGTGGACAGCTAGACGTCTTCGCCTCCTTCGTGGGTGGCGTGCGCGTGGACTCGGCAACGGCGGCCGTGGGTGTGAGCGGCGGTCGGCTGACCGTCGACACGTCCCTGGTCAAAGGTGAGTTCGGCGAGCTGACTATCTGGGGCGGTCTGCGCCTGACGGATGCTGCGGCGGACAGCCTCTTTGTTGAACTGGTAGCGGACAGCCTCGGCGCGCTCAACCCCTGGCTCTTTCCAGACTACGGCCCCACAGGCGCCCCTGCGCTGGCGGCAAACGGATCGGAGGGCGTCGTTGGTCAAGAGGCTCCTCGAGTCGAAGGCCAGGCGCGGGTCAGCGGTCGGCTGGTGCGTGAGTCGGGCCGCCTAGCCCTGCGCGGACGTCTCGAGGGTGAAGGGATCGGCTATCGTGATTGGACGGCGGAGGGCCTGGAGGTCGAGTCGTTCGAGGTCGGTAGTCCAGAAGGTGGCGTGCGGGCGGTCGGCGAGCTGACGGCCAGGGGTGTGGGGTTGGGAGAGCTGCGCTTCGAGGAACTGAGGCTGCGCGGCGGCCTGGTGGATACCGTGACTACGCTCGATTTCGAGCTGGCCAAGCCTGACGCTTCGGCTCAGGGTCGGTTGCGAATCGGCCTGGGCCAGACGGCGCGCACGATCGGGCTCGATTCACTCGCACTTCAATTCGGGGAAGGGGTGTGGGCGCTGGCCCAGCCAGCCCAGCTTCGACTGGAGGAGACGGGTGCGCTCGCCGTTGAGGACTTCAGGCTAGTGAGCGGAGGGCGGCGGATCGCGCTGGAGGGCGCCATCGGGGTCACGGGCCCAGCGACCTTCAGCGCCCAGCTCGGCGGCGTGAATCTCTCCGACATTGATCGCCTGTGGCCGGATAGCTTGGGCCTGGCGGGCCAGCTCCGGCTCGACGCCCAGCTTAGCGGCCGGGTCCGCGATCCTATCGTGCAGGGTGAGTTCGAGATCGTCGACGGTCAGCTGTTCGGCGTGTCCTTTAGCAGTTTCCGCGGTACACTCGCGTACCAAGGGAGCGCGCTCGCGCTGGACGCCTCCGCCTGGCAGGACCGTACGCGCCTCTTCCGTCTCCACGGCACGCTACCGCTCGAGTTGCAGCTACCACGTGTGGAGCTTGCGTTGCCAGAGCGCGAGATCGACCTGCGGCTGGAGGGCGACCGCGTGCCCCTGACGCTCGCTTTGCTCATCTCGGACCAGATTGACGACGTGACGGGCCACGCAGGCGCGGCCGTCCGCATCGGTGGAACGTCGGAGACGTTGAACCTCGAGGGACCGATAACGCTCGTCGATGGCAGCTTCCGCGTTGTCCGAACGGGTATCAGGTACCAGGCGCTGGAAGGCGACCTCTCTTTCCGTGGCACCACGCTTACCGTCGAGCAAGCTCGACTCCGCAGCTCGACCGGCGGCCGCGGCGTGGTGACCGGCACGGTCGATCTGCTCGATCTGACCAACCCGCGCTTCGACCTGCAGCTAACCGCGCAGGCCTTGCCTGTCTACGACCAACTTGACGCGCGAGCCGTGGTCTCGGGTACTACGACCCTGCGGGGCCCTTACGAGGAGCCCGAATTCACCGGCGCGGTGTCGGTGGTGAGCGGCGTATTGTTCGTCGAGGAGATCGGCCGGCAGCGGCGGATCGTCGATCCCTTCAAGGAGAGACTTCTGCTCATCGATACGATCTTCGGATTCGATGTTGCCGGGCGCCAGCGCAGTCCATTCATGGAGAACCTCACAATGGACCTCGGCCTCAAGGTCGAGCGAGACACATGGCTGAGGTCCGAGGAGATGAACGTCGAGATCGCGGGCGACCTCGTGGCGCGAATGCAACCCGGCGAGGAACTCCCCCGTATCACCGGCACGTTGCAGGCGATTCGAGGCGAATACCGATTTCTCAACAAGCGTTTCGAGGTCAACGAGGGCACGATCGAATTTGTCGGCTCGGAGACCGTCAACCCGAACCTGCGGATCGTGGCGCTCTACACCGTCCGGACGCAGAAACGCCCGATCCAGATCCGCCTGGTCATCGGCGGCACGCTCGAGGACATGACGTTGACCCTTGAGAGCACAACTCAGCCACCCATTCCGGAGTCTGATCTTCTCTCTTACCTGGTGTTCGGCAGACCGTCCTACGAGCTCACCCGCGGCAGTGAAGAGAGCAGTTTGCTGGGGGACATCACGCGCGGTGCGCCGCAGGCGCTGTTCGGTTATGCGTTGGGCTCTCTGCTCGTCGGCGAGTCGGGCATCGCCTACATTGACGTGAGCCGGGTCGAAGCGGGAGGTGCCGAGACGGAATACCGCGGCGGCGTGGGTCCCGCGCTCTCGGCCACCCAGGTCGAAGTCGGTTGGTATCTGGCTCCCACGGTCTTCGTCAGCGTCGCTCAGCAGCTGATCGGCGTTGTGCGGCCCACCGTTCGGCTCGAATGGCGCCTGGACGACCGCCTCACAATTCGCGGCGTTACCGAGCCGCGCTTCGGTAGCGAAGGGATTCTCGCCTTCGAAGCCTCAGGTACCGATCTCGAGCAATCGTTCGGCGTCTTCTTGTTTTACGGTTGGGCCTATTAGAGGCGCCAGCTGCGGTCCAGGCTAGCCGCGCCGACCCCGGTTTGAGTAAGTTTTCAGAGTTCGACTACAGAATCGATTCCGCGTTCCAGGGTCGTAGCTCGGGCAGATGAGCTCAGGTGGCGGCCGCGTTATCGAGGTCAGGGTATGAGGAATTACGTCAAGGTATTCGGGCTCATGGCGGCCCTCACAGCGCTGGTCCTGGGTATCGCCTATCAGTCGGGCGGCCCCGGGGCCTTGCTGCCAGCCTTCCTGCTCGTGGGACTGTTCAACTTCGGGATGTTCTGGTTCAGCGACCGGGCGGTGCTGCGCGCCTACCGGGCGCGCGTGATAGAATCTGAGGACAGCCCGCAGCTCTATGCGATGGTAGACCGGCTGCGCCAGCAAGCCGGGCTGCCGATGCCGAAAGTGGCGATCGCCCCGAGCCCGCAGCCCAATGCGTTCGCCACTGGTCGCAATCCGGAGCGCGCGGTGGTCTGCTTTACCCAGGGGATTCTTCAGGCGCTGAACCGTGCCGAGCTCGAGGGCGTCGCCGCGCATGAGCTGGCTCACATCAAGAACCGCGACATGCTCACCAACACAGTGGCCGCCACCATGGCGGGTGCGGTGATGATGCTCGCGCGCCTGGCATTCTTCTTCGGTGACCGGAACCGCAACCCGATCGCCGGACTCGCGATGCTGATTCTGGCGCCACTGGCGGCCGTGCTCGTCCAGATGGCGATCAGCCGGCAGATGGAGTTTCGGGCGGACCGCGCCGGCGCCGAGATCGCCGGTTCACCCTTGGGCCTGGCCCGGGCGCTGGAGAGCCTGGAGAGCCACGCACGCCGCATCCCCATGGAGGTGAGCCCGTCGGCGGCGCACGTGTGTATCGTGAACCCGCTGCGGCGCGGAGCGCTCATGGGACTGTTTCGCACACACCCTCCGACCGAGGAGAGGGTCGCCCGACTTGAGGAACTCGCCGGCGTCGTCTAGTTACGGTCCGCCGGAGCGCTTTCGTGTTCAGAGAGCGGGAAGTGGACCCTAAGCCGTACGTCTTCGTAATCCACAACCCGGCGGCGGGGATGCGCAGGCCCGGGCGGGTACGGCGTCGAATCGAATCGACGCTGTCGTCCCGCGGAATTCCCTTCGACTACGCCTACACCGAGGAACCGGGACACGGCTCGGAACTTGTGGCAGGGGCGCTGGCGCGAGGCTTCCAGCGCATCTTGGTTGCGGGCGGCGACGGGACCGTGCGTGAAGCGGTCGCGGCGCTGGCGGGGAAGGACGCCGCGCTGGCGCTCATCCCGGTGGGCACGGGAAACCAGCTCGCCGCTAACCTCGGGGTTCCCAAACGGTTCAGCCACTCGCTGCACGTGGCGCTCAGCGGCGGTCTGCGCCGAATCGACCTGGGTCTGGTGGATGGGCGTCCGTTCACGTCCATCGCCGGGGCGGGCTTCGACGCGGAGGTCGTACGGCCGGGGTCGCGTTTGAAACGCCGCGTGGGGTTTCTGGCCTACGTGCATTCCGCGGCCCGCGCGGTGCTCGCGCCGCGGCCGGTCGAGCTTAGAGTCGAGGTCGACGGGACGGTGATGCAGGGACGTGGAATCGGTGTGGAAGTCACCAACATGCCCGGACTCACCGCGCCCGGCTTGCGTCGCCCTGTGCCGATCGTGCCAGCGGGGAAGATGGATGACGGGCAGCTCGACGGCTGTCTGGTGGCGGCGGAGACCACACTCGATTGCCTGTCCGCTTTGGGCTCGATCTTGCGACGAAAGTACGGTCGAGATCGAAGGCTTCGGTACTTCAGCGGCCGTAGCATAGCCGTGCACGCCGATCCGCCGCTCCGAGTGCAGGCCGACGGCGAGCTGCTGGGTCTGACCCCCTTCACGATCCGTGTCTGGCCACAGGCGCTCAGCGTTATGGTTCCGGCCGCTATGGCGGCGACAAACAATGCCTGACGAGTTCCTGATCGTCCGCGGCGCCCGCGAGCACAACCTCAAGAATATCGACGTCCACCTGCCTCGGAACCGGTTGACCGTCATCACCGGCCTCTCCGGCTCGGGGAAATCGAGTCTGGCGTTCGATACGATCTTCGCCGAGGGACAGCGGCGCTACGTCGAATCGCTGTCGGCCTATGCGCGGCAGTTCCTGGGCTTGATGGAGAAGCCCAACGTCGACACGATCGAGGGGCTCTCACCTGCCATCTCGATCGAGCAGAAGACGGCGAGCCGAAACCCGCGCTCGACGGTCGGCACGATAACCGAGATCTACGACTATCTCCGTCTACTCTGGGCGCGCTGCGGCACCCCCCACTGTCCGTCTTGCGGTAAACCGGTCCGCCGGCAGACGCCCCAGCAGGTGGCCGAGGCCGTGCTCTCCTGGCCCGAGCGAACGCGTGTCGAGGTGACGGCGCCACTGGTCCGCGGCCGGAAGGGCGCATTTCGCGAACTGCTCGAGCGGGCGCGTAAGGACGGCTTCGTGCGGGTGCGGGTAGATGGGGCGACCTACGACCTCGACGACCCGCCGAAGCTGAACCGCCGGCTGAACCACGATATCGCTGTTATCGTCGACCGACTCATGGTGCGGCGGCAGGATCGAGCACGGCTCACCGACTCGGTCGAGATCGCATTTCGCACCGCGGACGGCGTGGTCCAAATCGAGCGCTATCTGGATGGGGACGAGGTCGAGAGCCATCTGTTCAGCGAGCGCTACGCTTGCCCCGACTGCGGCATCAATCTCCCCGAACTGGAACCCCGCCAGTTCTCCTTCAACTCGCCGTACGGCGCCTGCTCCGCCTGCGGCGGCCTCGGGGCTCGCAAGGTGGTCAACCCCGACCTCATGCTTGCCGATGGCCGGTTGTCGCTGCTGGAGGGCGTGCTGGTGCCTTGGGGCTCGCCCGTCGGGTACCTGCGCAAGCGGGTCATCGAGCCGCTGGCACGCAAGTATGGCCTGCATCCCAACACGGCCTGGGATGGGCTGCCCGAGACGATGCAGCAGGAAGTCCTCTTCGGCAGCGAGGACCTCGATTGGGAAGGCGCGGTGTCGCGTTTGGAGCGCCGTTATCACGAGACGGCGAGTGAGAAGCTGCGGGCGCGGCTGACCGAGTTCATGTCCGATGCGGTTTGCGGCGACTGCAAGGGTAGCCGACTGCGAGCGGAGGCTCTGGCGGTCAGCTTCGCGGGTAAGTCGATCGGTGAAGTGGTAGGATTGACCGCTGACCGGGCGCGCGAGTTCTTCGAGTCTGTCAGGCCGTCAGGCGACGGTCATGGGTCTCCGGCGGTCAATGCCGTGGCCGATCCGATACTCAAGCAGATCCGAGAACGCCTGCGTTTCTTGGCCGACGTCGGTGTCGGCTACCTATCGCTCGGTCGCAGCGCCGAAACCCTCGCCGGCGGCGAGGCCCAGCGCATACGGCTGGCGACGCAAATCGGCTCCCGGCTCGTGGGCGTGCTCTACATCCTGGATGAGCCGTCGATCGGACTCCACCAGCGCGACAACGGGCGACTGCTCGAGACCCTCGAAGCGCTGCGCGACCTTGGCAATACCGTAATTGTGGTCGAGCACGATGAGGCCACGATACGGCGGGCGGACCACATCCTCGATCTGGGTCCCGGCGCGGGGCGGCGTGGTGGCGAAGTCGTGGTGGAAGGCAGTCTCGATGAGGTGCTCGGCACTCGCGAGTCCCTAACCGGCGCCTACCTGCGCGGTGAGCGGAGAATCGACGTCCCCGCGGCCCGGCGTAGCGGTTCCGGCACGAGTCTTCGTATCCGTGGCGCTCGCCAGTACAACCTCAAGACCGTTGATGTGGAGTTCCCGCTCGGCCGCTTCATCTGTGTCACCGGTGTTTCAGGCTCGGGAAAGTCCACATTGGTCGAGGAGATACTTTACCGCGAACTGGCGCGACGACTCTACCGCTCGCGAGTCGTCCCGGGCATGCACGACGCCATCGAAGGGCTGAACCAGATCGACAAAGTGATCGACGTCGATCAATCGCCGATCGGTCGGACACCCCGCTCCAACCCCGCCACTTACACGGGTGTCTTCACGCCCGTGCGGCAACTCTTTGCCCAGCTCCCGGAATCGCGTATCCGTGGCTACGCTCCCGGGCGCTTCAGCTTCAACGTGAAGGGCGGGCGCTGCGAAGCCTGCCGCGGGGACGGTCTGCTCAAGATCGAGATACATTTTCTGCCCGACGTCTACGTCCCCTGCGAGGTGTGTCGCGGCCGCCGCTACAACCGGGAGACGCTGGAGGTGTTCTACAAGGGCAAGAGCATCGCTGACGTGCTGGCCATGACGGTGGACGAAGCGCTGGAGTTCTTTCAGCCCATCCCCACGATTCGGCGCAAGCTGCAGACGCTCAGCGATGTGGGTCTCGGCTACATCACGCTGGGTCAGAGTTCGACCACCCTCTCGGGTGGCGAGGCGCAGCGCGTCAAGCTAGCCACGGAACTCAGTAAGGTTCAGACGGGGAAAACCCTCTACATCCTGGACGAGCCGACTACGGGCTTGCACTTCGAAGACATTCGCTTGCTTCTGCATGTCTTGCACCGTCTAGTCGAGCGTGGCAATACGGTCGTGGTGATCGAGCACCAGCTCGACGTGATCAAGACGGCCGATTGGATCATCGATCTCGGGCCCGAAGGCGGCGATCGAGGCGGGGAAGTCGTCGCGGCCGGCACACCCGAACAGGTTGCCGCCAACACGGCGAGCCTGACGGGAGAGTTCCTGCGCCCGTTGCTGAATCGGCGAGGCAAGAGAGAAAAGAGAGGACGGGAGGCGCAAAGTGTCTGATGTGGATTCGCATGCGGAGCGTGATCTGAATCTGGCGGGCCGGGCCTGGCTGGCTCTAGGGATCGGCCCCCAGCGGGAGCCGCCGCGCCTGCACCGCCTGGAGGTGCCGCTGGCGGAGGCGCGGCTGGCGCTGGTGACCACGGGCGGCTTCGTGCCAGCGGGCGGCGAGCCGTTCAGGGCGGGCAAGTTTGGCGATCCCAGCTTCCGGGAGATCCCGACCGATCAGGACCCGGAGTCGCTCGAGATCTTTCACACGCATTACGACCACGCTCACGTCAGGCGCGATATAAACGTTCTCTTCCCGATCGAGCTCTGTAGAGAATTGGCCGCACAGGGCGTCATCGGGGACCTTGCCGCGACCCACTACTCCTTTATGGGCTACATCCCAGTCACCCGTCGCTTAGAACGCCACTACGCTCCCCAGGTTGCCGGACAACTCGAACAGCAGCAGGTCAACGCCGTGCTGCTCACCCCTGCGTGACCCACTTGCAACCGGACCGTAGGTCTGGTCGCGCGTGAGATCGAGAGGCACGAGATGTCGACGGTTTGCATCATGAACCTGCGGAAGGTGGCGGAACGCATACGCGCCCCACGCACTTTGCTGCTGGATCGACCAATGGGTGCATTGATCGGCGAGCCGGGCGATCGTGCTGGGCAGCGATCCGTGGTGCTGGCGGCACTTCAACTCTTGACACGCTCCGCTGTCGAGCCTGGTGAGATCAGCGAGTACACAACTTTGGGCACTGCAGGTCCGTGAGCCTCGGGGCCGGAGGAGAGAGATGACCCCATTCACGTCGTTGCTCGAGGAGACGCTGGAGGCGTGGTCGGATGTGCGGAGCGGCTTGATCGAAGAGGTGGAAAATATCCCCGAAGACCGCTTTGACTTCCGGCCGACGCCCGAACTTCGAAGCGTGACCGAGCTCCTACAACACATACTCGAGGTCGCCCTGCTGATGACGGGCGAGCTGACCCGCCCGGACACGGATTTTCATCGCGCGGAGTGGTCGGAGCTGCTGGATGAGTACGCATCCCACACACGGGACGCACGTAGCAAAGCGGAGCTGCTCGACTTGCTCGCAGGCTCGTTCGCGGAGGCGGAGCATTCGTTCGCGATGGTTGGCGAAATCCACATGCTGCAATTCATCACACGCTTCGATGGGGAGCTGGGAACCCGCCTCGCCTGGCTGAATCATGGGATCGCGCAAGAGATGTATCATCGGGGCCAGCTCGTCTTGTACGAGCGCTTGATGGGCATCGAGCCTGCACTGACACGAAAGATCCGTGGGGGATCCTGAGAGAGGGCGATGAGCGGAGACGACCTTCAGTTCACGGTTCTTGAGCGGTTACTGCTCGAACGGAGCACGGATCTGGCCGCTACACGGCGTCGCCTTCAGCTCGTCGTGGCGAGCGGTTTGCTGCTACTGGTGGCCCTGGTCGTCGCCTCTGCGCTGGTCCGTTCCTGGGAGCTCCTACTCTTGTTTGCCGTGGTCTACGTGTTGGCAACGACCTGGGAGCGGGTGGGCTACGCGCGGACCATCCTGGTCTACAAGGGCCTGATCCAGAAGTTGGCCGGCCGCCTCGACGTCCTCGAGCCGGCAGACGACCCGCCCAGCTTCTCTTGACAGGGTCCACCGGCCCCCCATAGGTTAGCGACCCTTTTCGACGAAGACTCAGAGAATCGATCGCTGGACGTGGGGCCCGGGTTCGGGAAACTGCCGGTGGGCAGGGGGGGCAGGGGGGGCGCAGGGGCACGGCCCGCCGCCTGGGACTGCGGGCGTGGAAACGATGCGAAGTAAGGCACACCACGAAATTATCGGCCCGGAGGGGCCCGGCCGCGCCGCGGCCGAGGATGCCGACAGCCGCTGGGCCGCCCGGGCTGGGATCTTCGGGGCGTACACCTTACTTCTCGCCTGGGGTGCGGCCTACCTGGTCCTCTTCTTCCTCGACCGACTCCCGTTCTAGTCTGGCTTCCCACATGATCTTGCAGGAGGAGTCTTGAACGCGGTCTGGATCGTCGTGCTGCTCATCGCCGTGATCGTGGTCGCTGCGTTCGTGCTCAGGCGCCGGCGTCCCCCGCCAGGGAGGGAGCTGCCGGCGGCTGGTGAGGCTGAGGCGCCGCGGCCGGAGGCTCGGCCGATCCGAGAGGCGCGGGAGCTGGTCGCGGAGGCGGCAGCTCCGGCGGCCGAGTCCGTCGTCAAAGGCGCCGCTCCTCCGGTGGAAGCCCCGGCCGGGGCGGAGAAGCCAGCCCTTTCTCGGGAGCCTGGCGGGGTCGAGTCGGCGGTCGCCGGCCCAGCTCCGCCGAAGCCGCTGGTGTCGGACGAGGAGCTTCAGGAGGGGGTGGAGACACGGCTCGCGGACTCGGAGCGAATGCTGGCCGAGCTCAGGCAAGTGACTGCGCGCGCGGGCGACGAACTTCTGGCGAATGTCGGCTCGGTAGAGATCATGGAGGAAGGACTGCAGGAGGTACGAGTTCTCGCCGAGCGCAAGCAGTGGGGCCAGGCCAAGAACAAGGGCGAGGCTCTCCACGCGCAGCTTTCGCTGCTTCTGCAGAGCGCCCGCCGGGAAGCAGCTTCCTGATCTAGCCGATCAAGCGGACCGCGCCGGTGTTTGCCGGGAACGAGCGGACCGTTCGCGCCACTGCCGGCCCTCCTCGAGGCGTCGGAAACCCCTGGCCTTCTGGGGTCGTAGTTGCTATTGATGTCGACGCTCTTGTCGGAGCCCAAGCAGCTTAGTCTCGGGCTGGGTGAGGTCGGGGATTCTGACCGTTTGACATAGGCGGAGGCCGAGATGGTCACGCGTGAGGACGTTGAAAATTTCTTGATCCGCATGGAGCTGCCTTATCAGGAGGTGGACGAGGGGCTCTGGGTGGTCGGCGATGGTCAGGAGGCCGCGACGGTGTTCGTCAGTCACGATCCGCCGCTGCTGCTCATGCGGGTCGAAGTGATGGATGCGCCGGACGACGAGGAGCTGCGGGGCGGTCTGTTTCGGGAACTTCTCGAGCTCAACGCGACCGATCTGTTGCACGGCGCGTATGGCTTGGACGAGAACGAGATCGTGCTGACGGACAGTCTTCAGCTCGAGGACCTCGATTTCAGCGAATTTCAGGCGTCGCTTGAGAGCATCATATTGGCGCTGCGGTCACACTTCGAAATTCTGTCGCGTTACCGGACCCCTTAGAGAGAGAGCCATGAGTATCTGGAGCAGACTGTCCACGATGGTGCGTTCAAACCTGAACGACCTCATCGCTCGGGCTGAGAACCCCGAGAAGATGCTCAACCAGATCATCGATGACATGCGCTCGCAATTGGCCCAGGCCAAGCAGGAGGTCGCGGTCGCCATCGCCGACGAGCGCAAACTGCGCAGGCAGGTGCAGGACGAGCGCGACCAGGGCGGCGACTGGGAACGGCGGGCCAAGCTGGCGCTGCGAGAAGGTCGTGAGGACCTGGCACGTCAGGCTCTGCTGCGCAGCCAGGAACACGGCGCACACGCTGGGACCCTAGAGGAGCAGTGGCGTTCGCACGCCTCCGAGACCGAGAAACTGAAGGACACGCTGCGACAGCTGAGTAGCAAGATCGAGGAGGCGAAGCGGAAGCGGAACCTTTTGATCGCACGGCAGAAGCGAGCTACGGCGCAGCGGCGTATCCATGAGACGATGGCCGGCCTGGCCGAGCGCAGCTCGTTCGAGGCATTCGATCGAATGGCAGAGCGGATTGAGGATGCCGAAATGCGGGCGCTGGCCGCCGCCGAGGTCGATGAGGAGCTCGTCGGTGACGACCTCGAGCGGCAGTTCAAGCGTCTTGAGGGCGGCGATATCGATGTCGAGCGCAGGCTTGCCGCCTTGAAGGAGGAGATGGGGCTGCTGCCGGCCGGGGAGGAGGAGGCCGAGGCGGCAGGCGAAGTCAGAGAGGCGGAGATCATCGAGGACGAACCGATCGAGGAGGAAGCGGTCGAGGAGGAAGCGGTCGAGGAGGAGGACCGAGCTGGCTGAGCGCTCGCGGATAATCGGCTCGCGCCAGGCCTACGGCGTTCTGGCGACGACGGTCTTCGTCGTCCTTCTCCTTCTCTTCGTCAACAGCGTCGCCGAAATCCTCTTCCTCCTGTTTGTCGCGATGCTCTTCGCTATCTATCTCGGGGCAATCACCGACTTCTTCTCACGGCACCTGCACCTGGGGCGTGGCCTGGGGCTCGTCATGGCGCTAGTGACGACCCTAGTGGTGATCGGCGTGGTCGGGCTGCTCATCGTGCCCCCGGTGGCCAACCAGTTCCAAGGGCTGTTCAACGCCTTACCGGGCGCAGTGGATGCCTGGGAGGCGGAGCTGGTGCGCCTGGCCCAGGAGAACCGCCTGCTGAGCCGCATCCTCGGCCCCATCGGTGAAGGAGCAGAGAGCCGCGACTTCCTCGACACCATCTTCCAGCAGGTCAGTGAATTCTTCGGCGATGTCGTGCCCTACGTCTTCTCCGGGATCGGGGTGGCGATCCACGTCGTCTCGGTGCTGATCAT
>CAYFXF010000006.1:0-1800 GCA_964347085.1 uncultured Gemmatimonadota bacterium
TCGATCCGACGCCGGACGAGGCGAGGTGCACGATCTGGGCGCTGGCGCCGGTGATGGCAGCGGCGGCGATGACTTCCTGAACCGAACCCACGATCGTCTCGGGAAAGACCGAGCCCTTGTAGCGCGAGTGCACGTGGGCGGGCATGCTGTGCTGGGCAGCCACGTCGAACATGGCCACGATCTCTTCGTAGCTGGAGCCGGGGACGTAGTTGATCCCGAAGCCGACGCCGACGGCTCCGGCTTCGATGGCCTCCGCTGCGATGCGTCGCATCTCGCTGATCTCTGCGGCGGTCGCGGGTCGGTAACGGTCGGCGATCCCGGCGGCGCGGCGCAGCGCGACGTGCCCCACCGCCGTGCCGTAGTTGACCAGTGAGCCCTCGGTCGCGAACGACGCGTACCAGCTTTCGATCTCGACCGGGCCGCCGTGCATGCCAACCACGGTGGTCACGCCGTCGAGGATCTTGTAGCGCTGCGCTTCGCGCGCGGGCGGGATCCGTGCCAGGATGTCCACGAAGCCGGGCGCGACGACCAGCCCGGAGGCGTCGATGGCGCGCGTCGCCTCGATCGGCCCGTCGGTGATCTGGACGATTCGGTCGCCGCGGACCAGCAGGTTGCCGACCCGGTCGGTCCCGCTGGCCGGATCGACGATCCGGCCTCCCAGGATCGCGATGTCGCCGCGCCCCTGCCCGTTCAGTGGAGCGGCCCCGGCCAGAACGGCGAGCGTGCAGAGCGTGAGCGCACGCTCCAGCTGGCCGATCGCGTAGCTTTCAGAACGGGAGTTCCGGGTTCCCAACGGGTTGGCTCCTCGCTTGGCTGGCGCTGTAGATTGTCGCATTCGAAGCTGCCGCCGCGTCGGCCGCTCCGCAACCGCAGGCTCAAAACCACTCGAGTTCTATGGTTCGTGACGAGAGAATGATCTGCTCGGAGAAGTGTCGGTGCGCCGCATCGTCCGCCGGCCGGCGAGGTCTGGCCGTTATCGCGCTCCTCTGGCTCGCAGCTACGGCATGGCCTAGTGCGTTCTGGGCACAGGAGGCCGCGCGCGACACGGCGATGACCGATCCGCAGGGGCTACAGGCCGCCCAGAAGTTCGATCGGGTCAGGGCCCAGCTCGAGCTGAGCTATATCACCGTGCTGGGCGGCGCCGACGACATCCAACCGCTCTTGTTCGAGGCCAACAGCGCGCCACACTTCGCGGTGGCGTGGAGGAAGCACGGGTTTGTGGCTACGCCGAAGGTGCTGCTGCGCATGTTCAATGACTCGACCCGTTCAGCGCCGATCCGCACGCCCAGCTTCATGCCTCGCCTTAGCTGGTACTACTGGGGGCCGCCGCTCACCAGCAACGCGGCGCGGATGGACTACATCTCGCTGACCTTCAGCCATCATTCGAACGGCCAGGCCGGCCCCTTCTTGATACCGGACACCCAGACCCCCAACACGGTAGACGGGAGCTTCTCGACCAACTTCTTCGAGCTCCAGTACCACCGAGCCTACGGAGTCGCCGACCCCTTAAAAGGGACTTGGCTGAGGTACGGTCTGCGTGTTCACATCCCGTTCAACGAGGACGTCGAGCTGCGTCGAGAGGAGGGCGACAATCAGTACGGACGCTACCGGCTGCTGCTTGCAGGCCAGCAGCGCGGCCTCCTGCCTATTTTCCCCGGGCTAAGGCTGCCTTTCATCGCGCGTGCCGACTACTTCTACATCCGAGACCTGCAGCTGGGTCGCATCTTCATTCGGGTCTGCCCGTACTTTCCGTTCTCCGCGCGTGTCTGGCTCAACGGCCACGATTGGATCGCCCAACGC
>CAYFXF010000006.1:1810-44947 GCA_964347085.1 uncultured Gemmatimonadota bacterium
GGCTACAACTACTTCTACATCCTCGACAGCAACTTTCAGGGCAAGCCGTTCTTCGATTGGGAGCGGCTGGGGCTGTCGCTCACCTGGAGCCTCGGCGTGCCCGCGGACGTTCCGCTCGGCTTTTTCGTCAACGTTTACCTGGGTCAGGACTACTACAACATCTGGTACAAGCAGGACCTGTCGATCGTGCGGGTCGGCCTCACGGCTCAGTCGATCTCCACGCTACTGGCACCCCGCTAGCGGGCGCGGCGGAGCGCGACCCGGACCGGGCGAGCGGCAGTCTTTCGCCGGCCCAGATGGGCCCTCGCATCCTGGCAGCGAATGTGTAGATTGGGGCGTCGCGCGCCCGGTTGGGCCGCCTCATCCCGCTAGCAAGAGCCCCGTTTCCCCCAGAGGTCTGGAGGCGTAAGCGTATGCAGATGAACGACTTTCTGGCGAAGGTCGAGACGTTCCGCCAGGACATGGAATCCTACGTGCACGAGATGGAGTGCTACGGTGGCCTGGAGCTCTCGACCCCGGACGACGTGATCAAGTACTGCTCGGATCACGGGGTGACCTCGCTCCGCCTCTGGTTCACGGACATCCTCGGATATCTCAAGTCCTTCGCGATCACCCTGCCGGAGATCCGGGGCGCCTTCGAGGAGGGGATGGGATTCGACGGCTCGTCGATCGAGGGGTACCAGCGGATCCAGGAGAGCGACATGGTGGCGTTCCCCATTGCCTCCACTGCGCAGGTCGTGCCGTTCAGGGTCGGCGGCTCGCGCTCGATCCGCATGTACGCTGAGGTCCGGAACCCGGACGGCACGCCCTACGCCAGTGACCCGCGCGAGGTGCTGAAGCGCAACCTGAGCCGCCTGGAGCGATACGGCTTCAAGGAGATGAACATCGGGCCGGAGGCTGAATACTATTACTTCAAGGACGACAAAGCGCCGACGATCATCGACCGGGCCGGCTATTTCGACATCGTGCCGGTCGATCTGGGCGACGACTTGCGCGAGGTGACCGTGTTTGCCCTCGAGGCCATGGGCATCCCGGTCGAGTACATGCACCACGAGGTCGGCCCCAGCCAGCACGAGATCGACCTGAAGTACCAGGAAGCGCTGCGCATGGCGGACGCGTTGCAGACTTACAAGTGGGTAGTCAAGGAGATCGCGCGGCGTAACGGTGTACACGCGACCTTCATGCCGAAGCCGCTGTTCGGCGAGAACGGGAGCGGTATGCACACGCACTTGTCGCTGTTCACTGACGAGAACACGAACGCTTTCTACTCGAGAGACGAGAGCTATCACCTGTCACAGACCGCCAAGCACTTCATGGCGGGCGTGCTCGAGCATGCACGGGAGATGGCGTTCGTCACCAATCAATGGTACAACTCGTACAAGCGGCTGGTGGTCGGCTTCGAGGCGCCGGTTTACATCGCCTGGGCGGAGCGCAATCGCTCGGCGCTAGTGCGGGTGCCGACTTACAAACCGGGCAAGGAGCTCGCCACGCGGATCGAGCTTCGCTTCCCGGACGCGGCTTGCAACCCGTACCTGGCGTTTGCGGCGATGCTGGCTGGCGGCCTCGACGGTCTGGAGCGCAAGTTGCCGGCGCCGGAGCCGATGACGCGTGATCTGTACGAGCTGACGGCGGTGGAGCGGGAACGGCTGGGCGTGAAGTCGCTGCCGCACGACCTGTACGCCGCGATCCAGGTGGCGGAGTGCAGCCAGCTTCTGCGGGATTCCCTGGGCGACGACGTGGTGAACAAGCTCTTGGAGACGAAGCTCGCGGACTTCGAGAAGTTTAAGCTCTACATCTCGCCGCTGGACCTCGAGAGCCACATGGAGCTGTAAGGCGCCGGGGGGCGCTGAGCGGGAGGGGCGGGGGGTCGGTCGCGGGTGCGGCGACCCCCCGCTTGACAGGTAGGGGGTGAGCGGGCATCATACGTACGTATGAAGGAAGACATACGTATGAAGCAAACCACCCCCGAGGCCCTGCTCGCCGCCGCCCGCGCCCTGTTCGCACTACACGGCTTCGATGCGACCTCCGTCCGCGCCATCACCCAACGGGCCGGCGCCAATCTCGGCGCCATCACCTATCACTTCGGGTCCAAGCAGGCCCTGTATGAGGCCGTGGTCGCCGCCGTGGCGGGTCCCTCGAGCGAGCGTCTCGCAGCGGCGGCCCGAGCGCCCGGGCCGCCGCTCCAGCGCATCGAGCTCATGGTGCGAGAGTTCTTCGATTTCCTCGAAGAGAACCCTGACTTGCCCCAGTTCATGATGCAGCAGCTCACCGGCGCACAGCCGATGTCGCGCACGGCCCTCGAGACGATGCAGGCGAACATCGGCATGCTCGCCGCGCTGATCGCGGAGGGACAGGCGGACGGGTCGGTTCGAGAGGGGGATCCACGGCTGATGGCGCTGAGCGTCGGCTCGCAGCCGATTTGGCTGAGCATGGCACGGCGCGGCCTGCGCGAAGGCATCGACATCGATCAGGCGGACCCGGAGACGAGGGCGCGGCTGGTGACAAGCGTGGTGCAGTTCGTCCGTGCAGGGCTGGCTGCGCATTCGGAGAGGGAAGAATGGGACGCCAACTCATGAGGCTCACCTGCCTTGCCGCTGCGTCGGTCGTCGTCGTCACCGGTGCGCCCGACGCGGCTCATGCTCAGAGCGAACGCACGCAGCTCACCTTGAGCCAAGCCGTCGCGCTGGCTCGCGAGCGGCACCCGAGTCTGGGCGCGGCACGGGCGGGTGAGGAGGCGGCGGCGTCCGCGGTCGGGCAGGCGACCTCGGCGCGCTGGCCACAACTCGCCGGCTTGGCTTCGATCACGACGTTCGAGGAGCCGATGCTCGTCGCGCCCCTGCATCGCTTTGAAATCAGTGCGGTGCCGGAGTTCGAGGAGACGCTACTGCGCGGCGATCTGCGACTCGCCTGGACGCTGTTCGACGGCGGCGCGCGTGGTGCTCGCGTCAATGGCGCCCGCGCCAGTGCGGCCGGCGCCCTCGCCGGGCGGCTGGGTACGGACATGGCGCTCACGGCGCGCGTGACGCGAACCTACCTCGAGGTCCTAACGGCGCGGGGCGTGCTGGAGGCCCAGGACCGCCGCATCGCAGCCCTGAGTGCCGAGGGCGCGCGCGTGGATCAGTTGCTCGCCGTGGGGCGCGCGGCGCGGGTCGAGCGGCTGCGCGTGGGGGCCGCGCTGGCCGAGGCAGAGGCAGGCCGGGTGGCGACATCTGCGCGTCTAGCTGTCGCCGAACGGGAGCTGGCACGGTTGATCGGGGTAGCGGCGGAGGAGACGCGCGCGGACCGACTGCGCGGCGTCCGACTGGTCGAGGCCGGGTTACCCGAGGATCGTGCGGCGCTCATCGCGGACGGGCGGGCTGGCAGTCCGGAGGTGGAACGAGCGCGCCGCGAGTTGGAGGCGGCGCTCGCCGATCGTCGGCTGGCCCGTGCGGCCTGGTTTCCGAAGTTCGACCTGGTGGGCGGCCTCCTCGGGTTCAGCAGTACGGAGGGGGGTGGCACCGCGGAGTGGCAGGCCGGCGTCAGCCTCTCCTATCCGCTGTTTACCGGTGGCGGCCGGGCCGGCGCCGTGGCAAGCGCCAGCGCCCGAGCCAGGGCGGCCGGCGAGGAGCTTCGGTCGGCGGAGCTGCGGCTGGCCGACCAGGTGGATCGCGCGCTCACGGCGGCGCTCGAAGCGCGGGCTCGCGTCGAGGCGGTTGCCCGGGCTGTCGAGCTGCAGGGGGAGGTCGTGCGCATCGAGCAGCTGGCGCTGGAGGCCGGTGCCGGCACGCAGACGGACTATCTGCGGGCGGAGGCAGACCTGTTGCGCGCGCAGTCGGGGTTGGTGGAGGCGCGTCACGCCGAGGTGGCGGCGCGAGTGGAACTTGCACGAGTCCTAGGTGAACTGACGCCGGAGTGGCTGGAGCGAAGTCTGGAGAACGAAGGATGAGTAGGGTACGGGTGATCGTGATCGGACTGGCGGCCGTCGTGCTGCTGGCGGCCGTGCTGCGCTACACCCTTTTCCGTTCGGAGGGCACCGGTGCGATCGTCGCCTCGGGCACGGTGGAAGCGACGGAGGCGGACCTCGGGTTTCAGCTGGCCGGGCGGATCGAACGCGTGGGCGTGCGGGAAGGTGCCCGTGTGACGGACGGCCAGGAGCTTGCCTGGCTGGACCGCTCGGAGCTTATCGCGCGGCGTCGCGCGGCGGCGGCGCAGGCCGAGGCGGTGCGTGCGATGCTGACGGAGCTGGAGCGTGGGTTCCGGACCGAGGAGGTGGCGCAGGGCAGAGCTGCGCTACGGGCAGCCGGGCAGCGGGTGAACGACGCGCGCCGCGACCTGGAGCGCACGCGCGAGCTGTACGAGGGAGGCGCGGTGAGCAAAGAGCTCTTGGATAAGCACGAGACGGCCTACGAGGTGGCGACGGCGGAGTACGACGGTGCGGTGGAGGCGCTGCGGATCCTGGAGACAGGCCCGCGGCGCGAGCGCGTTTCGGCCCAGCGCGCGGCGCTGGCCCAGGCGGAGGCGAGCGTGGCGGGTATCGACGCGGCGCTGGACTTCGCAGTCGTGCGCGCGCCGTTCGATGGTCTGATCACAGTCCGGCACCGCGAGCCGGGCGAGACGGTGCCGCCAGGCTCGCCGGTGCTCACCCTGATGAACCCGGACGACCGCTGGGTGCGCATCTTCGTGCGCGAGGATGAGGTGGGGCGGATCGCGTTGGGCCAGACCGCGCGCATCAGCGGTGACGCCGATCCCGATCGCGAGTACGCGGGCGAGGTGGTGTTCATCGCTAGCGAAGCGGAGTTCACGCCGCGCAACGTTCAGACTACTGAGGAGCGGGTAAAACTGGTGTATCGGGTCAAGGTGCAGATCACCGGTGATCCCGACTTCGACCTCAAGCCCGGGCTGGCCGCCGACGTGCGCTTGACGACAGGGGAGAGTTGAGGGCCGAGTGGAAGCGGCCGTCGCGCTCGAGGGGCTGACTCGCCATTTCGGCGAATTGAAGGCGGTCGAGGACCTCAGCTTCCAAGTCGCGCCGGGCGAGCTGTTTGGCATCGTCGGCCCCGACGGTGCCGGCAAGACGACGACGCTGCGCATGCTGGCCCTGAAGGTGTGAAGGGTCACATCGCCTACATGTCGCAGCGCTTCGGCCTCTACACCGACCTCACGGTCCGCGAGAACATCGAGTTCTACGCCGACCTCTACCGTGTGCCGAGGGGTGAACGGCCTCAACGCCTCGAGCGTCTCTACGGCTTCTCCGGGCTCGGCCCATTCGAGAACCGGCTTGCCGGTCAGCTCTCAGGCGGGATGAAGCAGAAGCTCGGGCTCTGCGCCGCCCTCATCCACGAACCGGACATCCTGTTGCTCGACGAGCCGACCTTCGGGGTGGACCCGATCTCGAGGCGCGACCTCTGGTTGATCGTGCACGAGCTGGTCGCCGGCGGCGTGACGGTGATCGTCTCGACGGCCTACCTGGACGAAGCGGAGCGCTGCGACCGGCTGACGTTGCTGCATCGGGGCCGCTCGGCGATGCTCGACACACCCGCGGCCCTGCAGCAGCGTCTGCACGGGCAGGTATTGGCGCTGCGTGCCGACGACCCGCGCGCCGCCTGCGAGCGGCTGCGGCGCCACCCGGCCGTGCGCAGTGCCGTGCTGTTCGGGGACACCGTTCATCTCACCTTGGGCGGGGGCGGGAGGGGGGGGGGCGGCTGGGCGGCCGCTGGGGCCGACCTGGTCGCCGGCGGGGTTCAGGTGCTGGAGGAGGGCCCGGTGGAGCCCTCGCTGGAGGACGTGTTCATCGATCTCGTGCAGGGCGGGGGCGATGCCGGATAGAGCGGTCGAGGTCAGCGAGCTCACGCGCATGTTCGGCGATTTCACCGCCGTCGATCGGGTGAGCTTCGACGTCTTCAAGGGAGAGATCTTCGGGTTTCTGGGCCCGAACGGCGCTGGGAAGACCACGACGATCAAGATGCTCAGCGGACTCTTGCGTCCGACCTCCGGCTCGGGGCGCGTCGCCGGCTTCGATGTGGTCGCGGAGATCGAGAGTGTCAAGCTGAACATCGGCTACATGTCACAGCTCTTCTCGCTTTATCCCGATCTTACCGTGGACGAGAACGTCCAGCTCTTCGCCGGCCTCTACGGTGTGGCAGGCAGCCGTTTCGTCGAGCGGCGCGACTGGGTGCTGGCGATGGCCGACCTCAGCGGTCAAGCCAGTCGCATGACCGGCGAGTTGGCGCTGGGGTTTAAGCAGCGGCTGGCGCTCGGCTGCGCAGTGCTGCACGAGCCGCCGATCCTCTTTCTGGATGAGCCGACCTCCGGTGTCGACCCGGTCTCGCGCCGCAACTTCTGGGACCTCATCTACGAGTTCGCTGCCGAGGGCACGACGGTGTTCGTCAGCACTCACTACATGGAGGAGGCGGAGTACTGCCATCGACTGGCGGTGATGAACCGCGGGCGTCTGATCGCGCTGGACCGCCCGGCTGCGCTTAAAGGCGCGATCCAGGAGCCGATCCTCGAGGTCGTGACCGACGATGCGCCGCGCGCCGTGGAGGCCCTGCGGAACACGCCTGGGATCATCGAAGTCACAATGTTCGGGCGCGCCGTGCACGCTATGGTCGCGGACGAGACGGCAGCGGTGCGCGCGATCCGCGAGCAGCTGAATGCCGTGGGACGTACGATCCAGTCGATACGCCCGATCGCGCCCTCGCTCGAGGACGTCTTCGTCTCGTTCGTACACCGCTCGGGAGGCTCGCTGGCCGGATGAACCTGGGGCGGCTGTTGGCGGTAAGCCGCAAGGAAGCGATCCAGCTGCGGCGCGATCCCCGGAGCCTGATGCTCGCCTTCCTGCTACCGGTCGCGCTCATCCTCTTCTTTGGCTACGCCATCACACTCGACATCCGCAACATCGAGTTGGCGGTGCGGGACGAGAGCGGCAGTCAGGAGAGCCGGGCCCTGGTCGAGGCGTTCGCCAGCTCCGGGTACTTCGACCTCGTGGCCTACCCGGCGAGCCAGCGGGAGGTGAACCGGTTGCTCGACCTGGCGCGCGTCAAGCTGGTTCTGGTCATCCCGCCGAGCTTCAGCCGCGACCTGGCAGCCGGGCGTGGGGCGCATCTGCAGATCCTACTGGACGGTGCCGACGCCAACACGGCGACGATCGCGCAGAACTACGCCGACGCGATCGTGGCGCGCTACTCCGCCGAGGCCGTGTTGCAGGGGCGCCAGTTGGCTCTGCCGCTGGAGCCGGAGTCCCGGGTCTGGTACAACGAGACCCTGGAGAGCCGCAACATGATCGTGCCCGGTCTGGTAGCCGTCATCATGTCGATCATCGCGGCACTATTGACGGCGCTGACCTTCGCGCGCGAGTGGGAGCGCGGCACCATGGAGCAGCTCGCCGCTACACCGGTGGGCCGGCTGGAGGTCGTGCTGGGGAAGCTCGTACCCTACGTGGCGATCGGTTTGTTCGATGTGGTTCTGGCCATCCTGGCCGGGCTTTTGATCTTCGACGTGCCGCTTCGCGGGAACCTAGTCGTCTTGAGCGGCCTCACCTTCCTCTTCCTGCTCGGCGCGCTCAGTCTGGGCATGTTCATCTCGGCAGCGGTGAAGACCCAGGTGCTGGCGACTCAGATCGCCATCCAGACCACCTATCTGCCGGCGCTCCTCCTCTCCGGCTTCATCTTCTCGATAGCGACCATGCCGCTGCCCCTGAAAGCGCTGACCTATGTCGTGCCGGCGCGCTACTACATCACAGTGACGCGTGGGATCTTCCTCAAGGGCGTGGGCCCCGGCGTGCTGTGGGTCGAGGCCGTGGCGATGGTCATCTTTGCGGTTGTCGGCCTCTCGCTCGCGATCCGAGCTTTCCGCAAGGAGCTGGCATGAGACCGGTCTCGGCATTGCGCGTGGGCGAGATGCTCAAGAAGGAGCTGCGGCAGATGTTCCGCGACCCGCGGATGAAGCGAATCATCTTCGTGGCACCGGTCATCCAGCTCGTCGCTTTCGGCTACGCTGTGAACACGGACATCCGAGATACTACGACCTTCGCGGTCGACCACGACCGTAGCGCCGCTTCGCGCGAGCTGATCGAAGCGTTCCAGGCAACAGGCTACTTCCGGGTGGTGGCTAGCTCCGCGCGGCCGGCCGACCTAGTGCGGGCGCTGGATCGTGGAGCCGCCCAGGTCGGCATCGAGATACCCGCCGGGTTCGCCGAGGATCTCAGTTCCGAGAACGGGGCCCGGGTCCAGTTGATCTTCGACGGCACCGACTCGAACATCGCCACGGTGGCTCAAGGCTACGCCACGCGCATCGTCCAGCGCTACGCGCTGGCGGCGGCCGGCCCGAGCGGCCTGCCGCAGGCGGGCGTCGATCTGCGCGCCCGCGCTTGGTACAACCCGGGCCTCGAGAGCCGGGTCTACAACGTGCCGGCGGTGATCGGGATCCTGGTCCTGCTCATGTCGCTCTTGCTCACCGCCCTGGCGGTGGTGCGCGAGCGCGAGATGGGCACGCTCGACCAGCTCGCCGTAAGCCCGCTCTCCGCGGTCGAGCTCATGCTGGGGAAGACGCTCCCCGTGGTGCTGATCGCTCTCATCGACCTGTTTCTGATCACCATCGTCGCGGTCCTCTGGTTCGGGATCCCGTTGCGCGGTTCGGTCTTCGTGCTTCTACCTGCCGCGCTCCTCTACATCGTGGGAGGAATCTCGATCGGGCTCCTCATCTCGACCATCTCGCGCACCCAGCAACAAGCGATCATGTCGATGTTCCTCATCCTGCTGCCCGCGATCATCCTCTCCGGCTTCTTCTATCCGATCAGAAGCATGCCGCTCCTCTTCCAATGGCTGACTGTGCTCAACCCGGTGCGTCACTTCCTAGAGGTTGTGCGGGCGGTGTTTTTGAAGGGCTCGGGTCTCGGGGATCTCTGGAGTCAATATCTGGCACTGACGCTCATGGCCGCCGCTGCCCTCTGGCTTGCCGTCGTCCGCTTCCGCCGGACGGTCGTGGCCTGAGGTCGCTCAGCGCTGCGCCTCGGAGAAGGTGTCGCAGCGGTTGGGGTTTCCGGCCTCGAAGCCGCGCCGGAACCAGTAAGCACGCTGTTGCGAGGTGCCGTGCGTGAAGCTCTCCGGGGAAACGTAGCCGCGGGATTGACGCTGCAACCGGTCGTCGCCGATCGCGGCGGCGGCAGCTAGAGCCTCCTCCAGGTCGCCGGCTTCGAGCCACCCCCAGTCCCGGTCGGTGTGATAGCCCCAGACGCCGGCGAGACAGTCGGCCTGCAGCTCCTGGAGGACGGAGAGCGCGCTCGCGTCGACCTGGGAGAGGCGGCGCTGGGCGACACGGACCTGGGTCGAGATGCCGAGCAAATTCTGCACGTGATGGCCGATCTCGTGCGCGATCACATAGGCCTGGGCGAAGTCGCCGGGCGCGCCAAAGCGGCGGTGCAGATCGTCAAAGAAGCTCAGGTCGATGTAGACCTTCTGGTCGGCCGGGCAGTAGAAGGGCCCAACGGCGGCCTGGGCAAAGCCGCAGGCCGACTGGACGGCATCGGTAAAGAGGACGAGGGTCGGCTCGCGGTACGTGCGCCCCAGCTCGCGGAACAGCGGGTGCCAGGTGTCCTCCAGGTTGGCGAGCACGGCCGACGCGAACTCGGCCAGCTCCGCCTCTGCGGCCGAGGGCGTCCCGGCGGCCGGCTCGCTCACCGTAGCTGGGCCACCCACCTGCAACAGAGCCGAGGGGTCAACGCCGAGGAAGAGCGCGAGTACGAGCGCCACGAGGAGTCCGAGTCCACCACCCGCCGCGCGGCGACTCACGCGTCGGCCGCGTCGGTCCTCGATGTGGCTGCTCCGCCTGCCGGATCGCCAACGCATGCGCCTGTCTCCTTTCTTCTCGCTTCATCTGTAGACACGCCGCGGGGCGGTCGGGTCAGATTATTTGGCCGGTCGCCCCGCTCAGCGGGTGTGCAACTCGACGATGTCGCCGTCCTCGAGCACGTGTTCCTCGCCGACGCGCTGTCCTTCGAAGCGGCCCGAGGCGCCCCACAGCCGCCCGTAACGGAAATTGGCGAGGATCTCCTTGTGTATCTTGCCGGCCAGGTCGCGCACCGTACTACCGACGGGTAATACGAACGGCTCGCCGAGGTCGGCCTCTTTGCCGGGCTGTTTGGTGAAGACCCGGGCGATCTGCATGACCTGGAACAGCGTCCGCTGGAGCTCGTCGATCCCGTCCTCCCGCTCGACGGAGAGGCGGCAGAACGGAAACCGCTCGCCGAAACGTGCTGTGAGTTCCTCTGCCGCGGCCTGCGCAGCGGGCGCCTCCGACTTGTTCCCCGCGAGGAGCGTCGGGATGCAGACCTCGAAGCCTTCACGCTCGTCCGGCACCTGTCCGATCAGCACCACGTCGCGGGCTTCCAGCCCTTCGACGATGTAATCGATCCGGTCGGCCGCCTGCGGATCTGCCAGATCGGCGAGCAGCACACAGGCGTCAGCCCGGCGAACCAGCTCGGGCAGCCAGTTGACGCTGAACTCCTCGGACCAGGCCGGCGTGTCGATGAGCTGGATCTGAATGTCTTCGAACGCCATCATGGCCGGGATCGGCGACTGGGTGCTGAACGGGTAGTCGGCGACGCGCACTTCTGCGTGCGTGACCTTGGCGATGAGCGCTGATTTGCCGGCATTGGGCGGTCCGATCACCGGGACCTGTCCGGCCCCGACTTTGTCGATCACCCAGTGGGGTGCCTGCCGAGCCGCGGGCGCCTTCTTCGCCTGCTCCTTCAGCTGCGCGATGCGCCGCTTGATGTCGGCCTGCAGCTTGTCGGTGCCCTTGTGCTTGGGCATAACGGCCAACATCTCACGCAGGGCCGCGACCTTCTCCTCGGCCGTGTTGGCTTGCCGGTACTTCTTCTCGGCTGTGTGGTAGACCGGTGGCAGATTCGCAGGCATGGACGGTGGCGCGGCTATCTGTTTATCGTCTCGAGCCTCAAAGCTGTCCTGAGGCGCGCCGACTGGCAACTCGGTCTCCGTTGCCCGCGCATGGAGCCCTCCCTATGATGAGCGTGTCAGCGCTCAGCAGACCGGCGAGGTAGGCCATGGAGACGGGATCCGCCCCGGCCCAATTCAACTTGCGAGTTGGCGACAAGCTCTACGACCTCGGCGAGGCCGAGTTCGGCGGTGTGCTGTACGACATCGTGACGACACTGGTGTACGAGAAGCGGGTCGACCGGGCCTCGTACGTCATGCAGTGCCGGGAGTCGGAACTCACGGGGTCCGGCAGCGTTCACTTCGATCCGATGTGCGTGAGCCTGTACAGGCACCTCAAGGAAGATCCTTACCACGGTAAGGTCTACGAAGATCTCGGTGGCGAGACGCACTCGTTCCGCCTGCACTCGATCATCGACGGCCTCGAGGCGGTCGCCTTCTACCTGCGAGCCGGCGCGATGGTGCCCCATTTCCTCGTCGGCCGCCCGGAGGAGGATTTGCTGATCGTACTGGACCGGGGCGCGCGTTCGGAGCTGAGGGTGGACGATCCCGCGTGGCTCGAGCGGATCGCGCGGCTCCTCTCGGATTGACTTCCAGCTTCGTCGAACAGCTGTGGCCCCTGGGGATCGCTTCGGGGCGGCGAACGCTCAATCTAGCGACGCGCGGCGACGACCGTCAGCCAGTTGCGCGGCCATGCGGGCATGCCGAACTCGGCGAACGTCTCGTGCAGCGACGCCACCAGCACATCGCTGGCCGTCTTGAGTGGGATGCCGGGCAGGGCGCCGGCGATGAAATCGGAGAAACGACTGAGATCCACCCAACCCTGTTCGGGCACCCGCCCGGGATAGATCTCCTGCGAGCGGATCTCGAACCCCTGGCTCTCCAGCAGGACGCGGTACTGCTCCGCGCTCAGCTGGCGGCGCGATTCGACCTTGTCACGCGTCGGCTTCAGGTTGTACTCGGTCTTGAGTTTCCGTAGCGTCTTCAGCATCCAGCGCCGGTAGTACTTCTGGGTCTCCCGCGGCATGGCACCTTCGAAGAACCCCGTGTTGAAGGCGAATATGCCGCCGGGTTTGAGCGTCTTGTGGACTTCGGCGACCAGGCGGTCTTTGTCCTCGATGTAATGGATTCCGTTACAGAAGACGACGGCGTCCACAGCGCGCCGGATGCTGCGCGACAGCTCCTCGGCCCGGGCCTGCACGAGCTCGACCACCGCGTCGCGAGCGCCGGCGACCTTCGCGCGCGCGTCTCGCAGCGCGCTCGCCGACATGTCGACGCCGATCACCATGGCCTCCCGCGCGCCACGGATTTTCTCTAGGATGAGCGCGGTAATGGCACCGCTGCCGCAGGCCACGTCGACCACGGTCCAGCCGCGCTCGAGTCGGGCGCGGTCGACCAGTGTCTTGTTCACCTCGCGATAGAACTCGTGCTCGCTGAAAGCCTTGAATGAGTACTCTTGAGTCGCCATCCGACCTATCTCCGTGCTTGCACCGTGCCCGGTTGCAACACCCAACAATTTAGCTAATCGGCGGCCCGGCCGCGAGTGCTTGCCCTGCGCAGCGGCGCGCGATAGAGTCAGATGCACTCTCCAGCCCGACCCCACGGACAATACGTTTGACCACCGGCTGCGGCCGGCCCGTCTACCCACGGAGGCTGGAGATGGATTTCCTGACGCTCACGCTCGCCGCTCTCGTCTTCCTCGTCCTCTGGTTGGCCTGGCGGTTGGTCCGCTTGGATCGGGCGCTCAGGCGCGCGGGGGAGTCGCCGCCCGCGGTCTTGCAGCTGCTGCAGCAGGAGGTTCAGGCCGTGCGCTCGGGTGTGGACGAGCGGTTACGCGAGCACACCCAGCAGAGTCACGAACTCAGCCGGCGGCTCGGCGAGCTGCAGAAAGCGACGGAGCAGGTGGAGCAGCTTGGCGCCGGACTGGAGGAACTGCAGAAGATGTTGGGTCCGCCGGGCCTGCGGGGGGCGTTCGGTGAGCGGCTGTTGGAGGACCTGCTAGCCGATGTGTTGCCGCGCGATCGGTTCACCACCCAGTACACCTATCCGACCAGTGGAGTCAGGGTTGATGCGGCGGTGTTCGTGGGCGGGGGCCAGCTGCTGCCGATCGATTGCAAGTTCCCGCTCGACAACCTGCGCTGTTGCCTGGAAGTCGAGGGAGCGGAGCGTGATGCGGCGCGGCGTGCATTCGGGCGTGACGTGAAGCGACACGTCAATGATGTTGCCGGGAAGTATCTATCGCCGCAGGACGGTGCGCTGGACATAGCGTTCATGTACATCCCGTCGGAGTCTGTCTTCCACGAGCTGATGACCCATCCGCTCGATTCGACGGGTGCCACGCTGAGCGAGTATGCCCTGCGCCGGCGCGTCGTGCCTGTCTCGCCGAATACGCTCTACGCCTATCTGAGCGTGGTGCGAACCGGGCTTCGAGGTTACCGACTTCAGCAAAGCGCGCGTGAACTTCTGGGCCAGCTTTCTCACCTGGGTTCGGACGTCGAGGGGCTGCGCACGGAGCTGGACCGGGCTCTCCGGCAAGCGCGACATTCGCTCTCGAACTTGCGCGGCGCTGAGGCCGCTCTGAGCCGTGTGGAGCTACGGCTGCATGGCGTCGGGGACGGCGAATCGCTCGAGCGGATTGAGGGGACTGGCGGTAAGAGCTGAGCTGTGGAGCGCTATTTCTGCAATCGGGCCCGCAGGTCGCCGATGAAGGTCTCGAGGTGTTCCGGGCTCACGAGCAGGCGCTGCGCGCGCACTGAGTAGATCCGCGGGATAACCGGCAGGGAGAGCGGGCGCCAGAACGATAGCTCGGCCACCGGGCCCGACGTCGTGACCACGGCGATCATGTCGCGCAGGTTCGTACGCACCCCCAGGCCGCCCACGATCTTCCAACGCGTTTCGCTCACCTTGGCGATGTCGGCGAGCGAGATCGTCTCGTCGAACAGTACGCCGAGCTTGACCCGGAGCGCCTCGTCACCGAGCTCGACGAAGGCGTCGCCTAGGTTGCGGCCCAGCCAGATCAGGCCGCCGGCCAGGGCCAACGGGCCGGCGAGCGGACCGATGGCGCGCCGTGCCGCAGCCTTGGCCAGGCCAACCGCACCGGCGGTTAGGCCACTTCCCGTGGTTAACGCTGCGAGCGTCTCTCTACCGGCCAGGGGATAGCGCATCGTATCTGGAAATATAGTGCTGCCGCGGCACCAGCACACGCGGCCGCAGCGCGTCTCCCGCGCGCCCCCCGCGCGCCACCCAAACTCATCTGAGGTACGTCTCGAAGAAGCCGGGCCCTCGCGCATCGACGCGGCGCCCGGCCAGCACGCCGCTCAGGGCCAGCGTCCCCTGCATCTGCGCGAAGTAGACGTCGGCGTCGGCGCCGAGCCTGAGGCGCGAGAGCGCGATTCGCGCCAGCTCGATGTCAGCCAGTAGCGAGTCGGAGCCCTGCACAGCGCTCCAACGCAGGCGCCGGGGCGCCACTACGGCCCGGCCGTCGTGCTCGATCGTCTGCTCATCGGAATAGATCAGCTCGTGCGGCTCCAGCACGGCGGCCACCCCTAGCGAGTCGACCACGTAGCCTAGGAATCGCACGCCGTGGCGACGCGCTTCCTCGGCGGCCACGCCGTGCACGCCGCCGTACAGCACGTCGAACGCGCCCGCGTGGGCGGCCCCCCAATCCCAGACGACGCCGCCCCAGGTGCCCCAGTTGTGGTCGTGGTAGCCGATCGTCTCCTCTACAGACAGGCAGTCCTCACCCTGGCAGACGCGCCCGCTCGCGTCGGCGCGTAGCGCCGGCACGACGTAGCCGCTCAGGAACGAATCGGAAGCGGCCAGCTCGACCGGCGGAAAGTAACGGCCCGGGGCGGGCTGCAGCTCGACATCGACCTCGAGTGGCGGTCCACCGTCGAGCGCGGGTAGTCGCGCGCGCACGCGATAGCGCGCTGGGTCGTCCACCAGCTGCACGGTGTGCGGCCCGAAACGGACGTCCGGCGAGCGGGTCGAGAACTCGATCGCGTCGGCGCGCAGCGTGTCGGCGAACGAATGGTGGCGGCCGTCGGGCGTCCGGTAGCGGGCGAGCACGATCCCGCCCCAGCGGTCGCCACTCAAGTCGCCGCCCAGGATATACGACAGGTAGAGCCAGCGGTTCTCTTCCGGCCACAACAGATTGAAGTAATGCCACTCGGCCCAGGTCGTGTCGCCGCGCAGGGCCGCGGGTGGAAGGTGGAAGCGGTCGATCTCCGAGTAGAGCTCGTAGGCGGTCGGCGCGAGCCAGCGGCGATCGGCCTCGCTGTCGGCCCAGCCGCCGGCGCTCAACTGGGGCGGGGCGCCGAGTGCGGCTGCCGCTGAGGGGATGATCCCGCTGGCGCGAATCGGAACCACGCCTTGCCGACCGCCGCGGCGCAGATAGACGGCGCGGTCGTCGAGCCATGGGGCCGCCGTCTCGACCTGGTCGGCCAGGCGCGGCCCGAGCAGGATGGCGCGCGCGATGAAGCGGGCCTGCTCGATCCCGAAGAAGACGGCGCCGCCGGTGCGCAGCGTCTCCAGCTCGACGCCCACGGGGACGACGGTCAGATCACCGCCGCCGACCCAAGCCTCATCACGAGACTGCTGTACCATCACTTCGCCGATCGAGAGTAGGGCGAGCATGACCGACACGCCCGCGGCGTAGCCGCCGACGAAGACGAGCGAGCGGATGGGGTGCAGTGCCAGGTGGCGAAGGACGAGCCGCCCGATCATGGCAGCTCCGCCAGCCTGAGCATGCCGTCCCGCATCTCGTGCACGACGGTCGCCGGCTCTGCGAGCGCCGCATCGTGAGTGACGATCACCAGGGTCGTGCCGTCGCTGTTCAGGCGGAGGAAGAGCTCGGCGATCTCGGCACCGGTGTCGCGGTCCAGCTCGCCGGTCGGCTCGTCGGCGAGGATGATCGCCGGCGTGTTGGCCAGGGCGCGCGCGATCGCCACCCGCTGCATCTCGCCGCCCGACAGTTGGCCGGGCCGGTGATCGACGCGCTGACCCAGTCCAACGTAGTCGAGCAGGTCACGCGCTCGCCCGCGTCGCTCCTGGCGTGGCGCGCCCGCCTCGGCCATCGGGAGCTCCACGTTCTCCGCCGCGGTGAGAGCGGGGAGCAGATGAAAGCGCTGGAAGACGAAACCGACGTGCTCGAGGCGCAGGCGCGTGAGGCGCCGGTCGCTGAGCTCGCGGGTCTCCTGTCCCAGCAGCTGCACGCTGCCCGACGTGGGGATGTCGATCCCGCCCAGCAGGTTGAGCAGCGTCGACTTGCCGGACCCACTGGGCCCAATCACGGCGACGTAGTCGCCGGCGTGCACGGTGAGATCGATGCCGCGCACCGCGTGCACCTGCGTGGTGCCGCGGGTGTAGGTGCGGTGCAGGTCGCGGGCCTCGGCGATTGCGGTGTTCATTCGATTTCCTCTCGGAGCACCGCCGCGATGTTCAGGCTGGCGGCGCGCCATGCGGGGTAGAGACCGGCCAGAAGGCCCGTGCCCACGAGCAGGCTGACCGCGAGCGCCGCGTCCGCCGGCCGAAGCACGAAGAAGGAGAGGTTGACCGGCAGCCCCGGGAAGGTGGTGAGGATGGTGTCGAGGTAGCGGGCCACGATCAGGCCGGCCGCCAGACCGACCACGGTCCCCGCGCTCGAGATCAGGAGGCCCTGCCAGGCGACCTGCGCCAGCATGCGGCCGCGCGTGACGCCCAGCGCGCGCAGCGCCGCGATCTCGCCCCAGCGCTCGTTCACCGAAAGGGTGAGCAGCGTGGTCACGAGCAGGAACGCGACGCATAGGCTCACGGTGCCGAGCACGAGCGAAAGCTGCTGGAAGTAGGTCAAACGGTCACCGGCTGCCTCGATGATCTCGGGGACCGCGTAGACGTCGACGTCCCGGTAGCGGCCACGCAGCTCCCGCGCGACGAGGTAGGGGTCGGCGTCGTGGGCGACGCGTACCAGGAGCATCACCGCCGGCCGCGCGGCCGTGCCGGCCATCGTCCAGAGGTCGGGCAGCGCCAGGCTGAGGTAATAGGCGTCCGGCGGCGCAAACATGAAGTCGGCGATGCCCGCAACCCGCACGCTGCGCCGCCGCCTGAGCGCAGCGACCGCCGGGTCGGGATCGAGACCGACGAGCAGCGAGTCGCCGACGGCGAGCCCGTAGGCCTCCGCCAGCGTCGTGCTGACCACCGCCTCGCCGGAGCGCTCGACGGGCCCGCCTTCGCGCAGGCGCAGGGTGGGCGCGGCGCGCGGGGGCACACCGTACCCGAAGGCCGCCTCCGGCGCCCGGCCGGCGGCCAGGCTCGCGACGTAGACCGTCTGGCCCCAGAGCGGGATCGCCTCGGCCACCCGCGGGTCGCCGGCGACCTCGGCGGCGAGCGAGTCGCTGTTGAAGAGGGCCGCCTCGGTCTCGAACGGCAGCACGCCCTTCGGCAGCACGCGGATCTGGTAGCCGGTCGACTCCAGCAGGTCGACCAGGCTGCGCTGCAGTCCCTCGGCCAGCATCACCATGTCGATCAGCACGGCCGTCGCGACCGTGACGCCGGCGACGAACAGCACGAGCCGGCGGGGTCGCCGCACCAGCGTGCGCCAGCCGAGCGCAAACGCGTGGCTCATGGCTGTCGGAGCCGCGCTGAGCCGGTGCGCACCATCTGCGTACCGGCCAGGATGCCGACGACGACGCCGGTGGCGAGCCCGATGAAGCCGACGAGGAGCGCGAGGTCGGGGGTTACCCGAGCGAAGGCGAGCGTCGTGTCATAGAGGCCGCGGAAGTAGGCGTTGATGATGCCGGAGCCGGCCCAGCCGAGCGCCAGCCCCAGGCCGGTTCCCAGCGCGGCCATCGCCAGCGTCTCGCTGAACATCCAGGTGAAGAGCGTGCGCCGCGAGATACCGACGTCTCGCATCGACGCGCCCTCGAGTCGGCGTTCCTCGATCTTGAGAACGACCAGACAGAGAAGGAAAACCGCGCTACCCACGATCGTGATCCCGGCAAGCGCGCGGTGAAAGCGCGAGACCACGCGAAACGTCTCGGTCGTCGCCTCGGCGACGGTTTCACTGGGCAGCGCGTCCGCGCCGAAAGCGAGCCGGTCGATCGTCGCGATCACCGATTCGCGGTCCGCACCGGGCCTGAGCCGCACGCTGAAGCGGTCGACTCGGTCGCTGGCGCCGAGCAACGCCTGCAGGTCGGGCAGGTGAAAGATCGCCCGGTAATCGCGCAGCGTGGCGGTTGCAGGGTCGGCCGGTCGCCGGTAGGTGCCGGACACGATGAACGGGCGCTCGCCAGTATCGAGCCCGGAGACCCACACCGTGTCTCCGAGCCCGATCTCGAGCTGCTGGGCGGTGCGGTTCGCGAGCAGGAGTTCGGGGAGGTCGCTACCCTTCGCCGTCGGCGCGAACCCGACGGCGACCCACAGAACGAGTCGGCTGAGGTGAAGCACGCCCTAGGCTATCCTGGGCGCTTTGGGGTGTAAAGGGCGTTCAGCTGCTTGGCCGGCTAAACTCGGGTCGGGGTGAGCTCGATCTCATCGAGGAAGAGGCTGCCGCCCGAGTCGCGGCCGCGCCGGCGATCGGTACGCGTCAGCACCAGCCGGTCCTTGGCGCGGGTCATCCCCACGTACAGCAATCGGCGCGCCTCCTCGATCTCTTCCCGCACGTTGTCAGTCGCGGCGAAATAGCCGGGGATCTGATAGTCTTCAACGCCGACCACGTAGACGCGCGAAAACTCGAGCCCCTTGGTCGAGTGGAGCGTGATCAGGTTCACCCGGTGCGGGTCCGCCTCCACGCCCTCGGAACTCGAGAGCGCCACAAGCTCGAGCAGCCGCCCCACCGCCGCCTCCAAGGTGTCGGCCCGGGCCGCCGCGGTCAGCATGCCCAGGCGCGCGACCGCGGCGGGATAGCGCTCGGCCGGCGAGCGCTGCGCCCGGATCCGCTCCATCAACCGGCGACCGCCCAGCCGCTTGATGACCTCGTCGAGCTCCGGCGCCTCGACTCCGGAGCGGGCCTGCTCGCCGGTGTAGAACTCGAGGCAGTCGCTGTAGCGGCCCAGGGCGTAGGGGACGGCCAGCTCGAACAGCAGCTTGTCCTCGTCGGTACGCCGGCGCCGCGGCTCCAGCGCCAGGCCCAGCCCGAGGTAGTCGAGCAGGTTGACCAGCGCCGCCTTGCGTGCGCGGACCCGCTTCTGGCGGTTGAGCCCAACGAATACGCGGGCCAGTGTGAGCGCGTCGTCGAGCGCGTGATGCTCACGGCCGGTCGCCACGCCGAATCGCGCGGCCAGGTCGCCCAGTCTCGCGCTCTCGCGGAAAAGCGAGCGGGCGAGCGGCAGCGTGTCGAAGAAGACGAGATCGTCGAATCCGGTGAAGCGGCCGGCCGAGCGGCGCAGGACCGGCACGTCAAATCGCAGGCCGTTGTGCGCTACCAGCACGTCGTCCCCTACGAAGCGGCGGAAGCGCGGCCAGATCTCTTCGAGCGTCGGCGCACCTCGCAGATCGGTCACAGCGTACCCGTGTTTCTCGCGCGCCTCGGCGGCGATCGGCCTATCGCAGTACACCAGAGACCTGAAGGTATCGACGACCTGGCCGTCCCGGACGCGCGCCGCGCCGAGCTCGATGATCTCGCAGGCCGCTGGATCGAGGTCGGTCGTCTCGAGGTCGAAAGTCACGAAGTCGCGGAGCAGGTCACCGAAATCGTGGCTGTGAATGAGCTGCAGTGCCTTGAAGAGTGTGGTGGCGAGCGGTCGCTCGCCCGACGCCGGGTCGAGCACCGGGTCGCGCGGGCCGGGATCGGCCTCCCGGGTCAGGTAAGGGACCGGGGCAGGGAAACGAATTGAAGCGAACATCCCGCGCAGAGCGATGCCTCTACCGCCGGCTGGCGCGACGTAGATCGGGCGGCCTTCGGAGACGCTGCGCCTCAGTTCGTCGGCCAGCTCGCGGGCGCCCGGGAAGCCCTCGGGATCTACCAGTTCGTCGTAATGCTCCTCGAGCCGGTTTTCATAGGGTCGCACGCGCTGCGAGAGCAACTCCTCGACGATCCCGGCGAGCGAGTCGTGCGACTCGGCCAGCGCGCGCAGATTCTCGACATGGTAGATGAAGCGCCAGGCCTTCTTGGTGTCGGGATGCTCCGGCGGGTGACGGCGCGCGTAGGCGCGCAGTGCCGCTAACAGGTCGGGCCCCGGCGCCGAGCCGAACGTGCCGACCTCCGCCAGCAGGTTCTGTGGGAGCAGCCGTTGGGCGAAGGCCTCGACCGCGACCGGGTCGTCGGGCGCCACGATCACGCGCAGCGACGCCACCACGTAGGCGATCACCGGATCGTCCAGCAGCGAGCGGCCCCGAACCAGGCGGCAGGGGACGCCCGCGGCGATGAAGCGGTCCTCCAGGTCGTCGCCGACGGCATGCCGGCGGTAGAGCAAGGCGTATGCGCCCCAGCTCTGGCCGTGGCGCTCGCGGTCAGCCAGCAAGTCGCGCAGGATCCAGTCCGCCTCAGCCACTTCGTCGGGGAAAGCATGCGCTTCTACGTCAAACGGCGAGTCGCGCTCCGCCTCGATGTCCTTACGAAAGAGCTCCGGGTTCTCGCGCAGCAGCCTGCGGGCGACCTCGAAGATCTGGCGGCTGCAACGCCAGTTGCGGTCGAGGAGTACCGGTTCTTCGATCTCAAACTCGTTCTGGAAGCGCCAGAGGAGACGCGGGTCGCTGCCACGCCAGGAGAAGATCGACTGCTCGTCGTCGCCCACGGCGAAGATGTTGCGGTGTGTCTGTACGAGCCGCTTGATGACCGAGTACTGCGCGGCGTCGAGGTCCTGGAACTCGTCTACCAGCACGTAGTCCCAGTGCGCGCCGACCTGGGAGGCGACCTCCGGGTGTCGCGTTAAGAGGTCGTCGGTAAGGGCGATGATATCGTCGAAGTCGACGAGGTTCTTCTCGCGCAGCAGCGAGATGTAGTTGTAGAAGATCGCCTCGTCGCCCTCGCTGAGTTCGTAGCCTTGGAGGCGCCGCCGCCCGAACAGGGTGAGTAGTCCCGTGCGCCGCTTGGCCGGGTAAACGCGCAGCCGCCGCAGCAAAAGTTCCTGGTATTGGTCATCGGCTACGCCGAACCCCGGCTTGAGCCCGGCGGCCTCGGCCCGCTCGCGGAGCAAGCCGAGACAGAGGGCATGCAAGGTGCCGCGCGTGATGAGATCGGCGCGGGCGCCGAGGCGCCGGTGCAGGCGCACCGTGACCTCCTCCGCGGCCTTATTGGTGAAGGTCACCGCGCAGATCCGCTCGGGCGCGAAGCCAAGCGACTGGATGAGATACTCGATCCGGCGAATCAGGCAGAACGTCTTGCCGGCGCCCGGCCCGGCCAGCACGAGGATGGGCCCGGGTGGCGACTCGATGGCGTCGGTTTGGCTAGCGAACGGTTCCAGGGCCATCGCCCTTGACGCCTCCTAGTGCTGCAGACAAACTGATCTCCAAGCTCAAGTTAAGGCCGGGGACTCACAGGGGGGATATAAGCCATGCCTGACATCAAAGTGTACACTACGCCGACTTGACCCTACTGCAAACTGGTCAAGGATTGGCTAGATGAACACGGTTGCGAGTACGAGGAGGCGGACATCACCCAAGACGTCTTCCAGCTGCGTGAGTGGCGGGCGCTCACCGGTGGCGTCGGCGTCCCGGTGGTTGCGCACGGCAAGGACTTCGTCGTTGGATTCAATGCTGAGCGGCTCGAGATGTTGCTCGACTGCTGCCGGCATACGAGTCCGGTCGTCCTCCCCCAGGAAGAGGAATAGAGCCGGCCAGCAACGTAGCATCATCAGCGCGACCGGCCTGGCAAGCATGAGGCGGCGAAGCCCCGCCTCTGAGTGAGGTTCTGGCCCCGGACGCCTCGCCCAACCCTTGTCGCTTCGGCCGGAAGCCGGTTATTTTGTAAGCTAAATACCGAATCAGACCATGGTGGGCGCCGGCCGCCCAGAGGGGACAGGATCGGGACACCGCGGCACCCGAAGGGCCTCGCCACCTGCTGCCACGGCGAGGAGCCGCACGTGGTCGGCTGGCGCTTCGTGAACGAGCGCCGCGCCGTGAATCTGGACCCGAACTGCGGCTGGGCGCGCGGCAAGGCGGACGTGCTCTATGTAGCGGACGCGTTCCAGGTGCTGGCCAAGCTGAACGAGTTGCTGGCTAGCGGCTCGAGCGGGTAGCTCTCGGTCGAGCGCAGTGCGTGAGAGTCGGTGAGGGAGGTTGAGATGCAGATGCCGGTGATGCCCATCGATGTGACGGCCGTGGTCGCTGTCTTCATGGGAACTCTGATCGTCCTCGTGCCGGTGGCCGGCGTCACGGCCCGGTTCGCCTTGCGGCCGATCGCCGATGCGATGGCACGAGTGCGGCAGTCGCAGGGCGCCGAAGAGCGGCTGGCACTGATGCAGCAGCGGCTCGACTTGATGGAACAGCAGCTCTTGAGCGTCGAGTCCGAGGTGCACCGCCTTCGTGAGGTGCAGGAGTTCCACGCCCAGCTCAAGGCACCGGAGCGGCCGTCGTCTTGATGCGACTCGTGTGACTTAGCCTAACCGAGCTGAGGTCGAGTCGATGACCCGTTTGGATCCATGGCAGGCCGGTTCGCCGCAGCCGGGAGAGAAAGGTTCGGGTAAGTGGAGCGTTGCCCACGACCTGGTCAACATGTATTTGGGGATCGCGCACCTGGCCGACAGTGAGCTGGACCCGGAGGAACAGCGGACGTTCATGCGTAAGTTCGGTAGCTGGATGCCGGCGGTGAGTCTCGAGGGTTTCGAGCAGATCTGGGGCGAGGTGACGTCACTGTACCGTTCGCTGGGCAGCGATGAGGAACGCTACGCACTTTACCTCCAGTCGACGGTCAACCTCGCCCGGGCGCTTGGTGAGAACAAGGAGAAGCTGCGCGCGATCATCCGTGACTTGGTGGACATCGCCGGCGCGGACCGGGTGCTGCACGACAACGAGATCATCATGATCAAGGCGGCAGCGATCGCCTATGGGCTTAGCGCGGAACTTCGACTGAACGTGAAGACCGGCATCGTGGAGCTGACGCTTCGGGACGCGAACTGAACGGCCGCCGTCACGGAAAACTGATTGTGGGAGCGCTGCAACGCTGTAATAGGTGATGTCGCCGGGAGTAGCCAACAAAAAACCCGCCGAAGCTCGCTTCGCCGGGTGAGATGGGTCGCCCGCGCGGGATGCTAGCCGCTAGTCACTAGTTTTGCCCCTGACCAGACGCCAATCGCGGGGGCGTCCGGTCCAGCGTTGTCAGGAACTCACGCGCCGTCATGGCTAGTGGTAGCTCACCGATGTCAGCACGCCCTCGCCCTCCTCGTCCTCGCGCAGGAGGTACTGGGTCTCGACTTCCGCCCAGCGGATCGGCTGCTGGCACTCATGACAGAGCACCCAGTCCTTGCCGAAACCGATCCAGACGCAGTCGGTGACGGTGTGACAGTGAGGACACTGCATTACAGGCTCCTTAAACATGGCGCCGCTCCAAGCTGGCGCTTCCCCCAAGTCCCACCCAGTTCAGGGCACACGGCGTACCAGCGGGGGGCCCAAATCGTTAAGTAGTTGGGAAATATCGAGTTAAATGCCGGTGTGGCTCGCACGGGCGGCCACGCGCACCGTTACCTCTCGGTAACTACATCGGGAACTCTGACCGGCCTCGGTTGCATTCTGCCCGATCGGGCCGGGTCGGCGGGGCGAGAGTCGGTTAAGGAAGGGGATCCCGAGTGACGGGGGCGTGGGACTCGAAGTGGCGGCCGAGCGCTGTCAGATAAGACTCGAGGGTGGTGTGGCAGCCGAGCTCACCTAACTCGCTCAGCGGCTGAACAATTGGCGTGCCACAAAGGCGATGTTCGCGGGACGCTCGGCGAGACGGCGCATGAACCAGGGAAACCAGGAGTCCCCATAGCTGATCAGCACACGCACCCTGTGGCCATCCGCAGCAAGCTGCGCCTGGGCCCGCCTCTGGATGCCATAGAGCATCTGAAACTCGAATGCGTCTTTCGGCAACCCGAGTCCCTCCGCACGCCCGCAGACCTGTTGAATCATTCGTGGGTCATGAGTGCCGAAGTAGACCCGCTCGCCGCGGTTCTCGCCCAGTTCTCGGAGTAAGGTGTCGGACAGCCGGACGAAGTTGGCGTCGACGTCGCTCTTGCGGCGATAGGCGAGCTGGCGTGGCTCGTTGTAAGCGCCTTTCACCAGCCGGATCCGCGGTGCGATCGGCAACAGCGTGACCAGGTCAGCGGTCGTGCGGTACAGGTAGGCCTGAAGGCAAAGGACGACGTTGTCGTGATCCGCGCGCAGACGGCGGTACAGCTCAATCGTCCGGTCGACGTACGAGCTGTCTTCCATGTCGATCGCCACCAAGCGGCCGACTTCGGCAGCGCGCCCCGCCAGCTCGCGGTAGCGCGCGTAGGTCGCTTCGGCGTCCAGATCGAGGCCGAGCTGGGTGGGCTTGATCGAGACGTCCGCGTCGAGCCCCCGCTCATGCACTTGCTCCAGCACCTGCCGATAGTGCTGGGACACCCGATCCGCCTCCCTGGTCTCGCTCACGTTCTCGCCGAGTAGGGTCAGGATCGTGGTGATGCCGTTACGTTCGAGCTCTCGAGCTGCGCCAAGCGCCGCTTCAAAATCCTCGCCGGGCATGAAGCGCCCGACGGCCTGCCGAGTGAAGCGGCGGCGCGTCAGCTGAGCTTCCAGCCAGGGGCTGCGCGAGCCGCGCAGCAAGAGTTCGCGGGCGATCCCCATCCCTCCAACCTCCAGCTCCGGCAGCAGCAAGGCGAGCGCTCGGAGATCTTAGCCTTCGACGCGGGGCGAATCCAGGTGTGCGGGGTGTCGGGCGGCGCGGCCGTCGGCCGCAGCGCCGGCCGGGTGTCGACTGGATGTCGATCGCGACCTTGACGTCTGTCGGACGTTTGTGGTACACTTGCGCTGGACAGATGGCTGAGTCGAGCGAAAGCCGCCGCAAGCGGCATCCGATACAGGTGGTAGCGCGCCGGACGGGGCTGAGCCCGGACGTGCTGCGCGCTTGGGAGAAGCGCTACGGCGTGGTGGAACCGGGCCGCTCGGAGGGCGGACGCCGGCTATACTCGGATGAGGACATCGAGCGGCTGCGGCTGTTGCGGCGCGCGAGCCGGGTGGGCCGGCGGATCAGCCAGGTGGCCTTGCTGGGCACCGAGCAGCTCTCCGGGCTGGTGGAGGAGGACGAGCGCGAGGAGATCGAGACGGCGCCGGAGGGCGCTGGCGAAGCGACGGCAGCGGACGGTTTGCTCAAGGCGAGTCTGGCGGCGATGGAGCGACTGGATGGGCGGGAGCTCGAGTCGACGCTCAATCGAGCCCTGGTGAGCCTCAGCGCTGCGGTGTTGATCGAGCAGGTCGCTTCGCCGCTCTTACGACGGGTCGGTGAACTGTGGGTGGAGGGGTCGGCGCGGCCGGCGCAGGAGCATTTGGTCTCAGCCGTGTTGCTGCGGGTTTTGGGCAAGTTGATCGAGAACGCGGAGGCCTCGAGCGCGGCCCCGGCGATCGTCGTAACGACGCCGGCGCACCAGGAGCACGAGTTCGGCGCGCTGTTCGTAGCGGCGACCGCGGCGGCGGAGGGGTGGCGGGTCATCTACCTGGGCGCCAATCTGCCGGCCGACGACATCGCGGCGGCAGTGCGCGAGACGGGCGCCGAGGCTGTGGCCGTGAGCATCGTGTATCCGCCGGATGACGAAGAGATGGGTGACGAGCTGCGCGAGCTTCGGCTCAAGCTACCCCCGGCGGTCCCCGTTCTCGTGGGCGGTGCGGCGATCTCTTCCTATCGCACGGTTCTCGACGAGATCGAGGCGATCGAACTCAGCTCGCTGGAAGAGCTACGCTCCATGCTGGCTGGGTTGCGCTGACTTCGATCGCGCCGCTTCAGACCGCTCTCCCTTTGCCTGAATCGCTCAGGCTCATCAACCCTTCAGGATAGGGATCGAAAAACGTCTGCGGCAGCAGGTAGTCCTGCTCAAACCTGACGATCCAAGCCCGCAAGATAGAGGTCACCGCGCTCAGCGGCTGTTGCCCGTTTCGATAGCGGTCGATTGAAGTCTGGAAGAACGCCTTCTCGCGCTTGGTCAGCTGATCGGAGAAGTACCCCGAGGCATGCTGCAGCACGTTGATCACGGAGGTAGAGCGTGGCGTGCGAGCCAGCGCAGCTTGGAAATGTCTCTCGTACTCGCCGACGATCTGCTCGAAGCTGGCGCGATCCGGGTTCGCGACCGTTCGGCCGAGGACCCTCAGCTCCTTCTGGCTGTAGGCCATGAGCAGGAACTTGTTGACCGAGTGGAAGCGCACGAGCTCGCGCATCGCCCCTGTCTTCTTGAGCTGCCGGAAGCGGGCCAGCGCGAAGAGCTTGGTGAGGAAGTGGTCGCGGATCTTGTAATTGCGCAGCCGGCCCTCATCCTCGATCGCCAGCCCCTGATAACGCTCCAGCACGCGGCCGCCGAAGAAGCCCGCGCCCTTCTTGGCCGGAGCTGATTTGTCGGTTCCCTGGTAGATCTTGACGTCGGTAATCCCGCAGGAGGGCGAACGGTTCTTCAGGATGAACCCGTCGATCTCGCCTAACGACGAGAGGAAGCGGTCGCTGAATTCGACCATCTCGCTGGTCAGGTCTCGATCGGTGGTGGGTTGGAGCAGCCGCGCCTCGCCGTCGACTGCCACGATGCGCACCGGGTCGCGGGGCACCCCCAGCCCGATCTCCAGCTCGGGGCAGACCGGCAGGTAAGTCACGTACGGCTCGAGCTGTCGGACGAAATCGTAAGGGATAACCTGGGCGTTATAGCGCACAGGCTCGAGCTCCAGGCAGCGGCTCAAGACGACGACGGGCTTCGGGCGCTGGCTCATCCGCTTAGGGGGTTTGGCGTGTGGCGTGGCTGCCGTGCGTTGCCCATGCTGTGACCAATACAAAGATAGACATATTATTGACAAATACTGAGTGTCTAGATAGATTGTAGTACATCAGGTGTACAAAGCGCCCCGGTTGCCCTTGATTGGGTCAACAATAACGAGTACAAGTGGTGTGACAAGCAGATGATCGTGGCGAAGGCGAAACAGTTGTTCCAATCAGGAGCCCGCCGTGGCGATCGCCGCCGGCGAGGCTCCCCCGTCGGGAGCGGATGCATAACGTGGTGAGACGAGTCGCGAGCGGGCCGCGGATTCTGCTGAGCGGCGCTTCCGGCTATGTCGGCGGTCGGCTGCTGGAAGCTCTGGAGGGGCGCGGGGCGCGTGTCCGCTGTCTGGCGCGGCGGCCTGAGTTCTTGAGGGCGCGTGTGAGTCCGGAGACCGAGGTCGTGCGAGGCGACGTGCTGGAGGCCGAGTCGTTGCAGACGGCGCTCGAGGGGGTCGAGGTGGCCTACTATCTGGTCCACTCGATGGGTTCGAGGGGTAACTTCGAGGAGGAGGACCGACGCGGGGCTCGGAACTTCGCTCGTGCGGCCAGGCAGGCCGGGGTGGCGCGTATCATCTATCTCGGGGGCCTGGGACACGAACCGGGCTTATCGCGGCATCTGCGAAGCCGACAGGAGGTGGGTCGCGTGCTGCGGGAGTCGGGTGTGCCGACCGTGGAGTTTCGGGCCTCGATCATCATCGGATCCGGCAGCCTTTCGTTCGAGATGATTCGGGCGCTGGTGGAGAAGCTGCCCGTAATGATCACGCCGCGCTGGGTGAGCGAGACGGCGCAGCCGCTGGCAGTCGAGGACCTGGTCGATTACCTGACGGCCGCGATCGATGTGGAGCTGACGGGGAGCGAGGTGTTCGAGATCGGCGGGGCGGACCAGGTCTCCTACATGGAGATCATGCGGGAGTATGCGCGCCAGCGCGGTTTGAGGCGCTGGATGTTGAAGGTGCCGGTACTCACACCGCGCCTATCGAGCCTCTGGCTGGGACTTGTCACGCCGGTGTATGCCCGAGTGGGCCGCGAGCTGATCGACAGCGTGCGCAACGCCACGGTGTGCAGGGACGATACGGCACTGAAAGCATTTCCGATCCGTCCGCGCGGAATTCGAGCGGCGATCGAACGTGCGCTGGCCAAGGAAGATCGCGACTTCGAGGCGACCCGTTGGTCGGATGCTTTGTCCTCCGGCGGGTCACGCAGCTTCGGCGGCCCTTCATTCGGATCGCGGATCGTCGATTCACGCTCGGCTGACGTTTTTTACACGCCCCGGGAGGCGTTCCGACCAATTCGCAGGCTAGGTGGTCAAGTCGGATGGTACTTCGCGGATTGGCTGTGGCGCCTCCGGGGCTTCGTCGACTTGCTGGTCGGTGGCGTCGGCTCGCGCCGCGAGCGGCGCGACAGCGAGGAGCTAGCGCCGGGCGACACGGTCGACTTCTGGCGGGTCGAGGAGATCATCCCCGACGAATTGTTGCGGCTGTACGCCGAGATGAAGCTGCCGGGGCGGGCCTGGCTGCAGTTCGAGGTCGAGCCGAACGGGCGAGGCTCCACGGTTCGTCAGACGGCGGTCTTCGACCCGATCGGCCTTGCTGGGCGCCTCTATTGGTACGCGCTCTATCCGCTACACCATGCTGTGTTCGCCGGGATGTTGCGAGGTATATTGCGCGCGATGGGCGAGGGGTCCGAGGAAGCGCTCACCCAGACGGCCGGAGCCCGCCGGCCGGGATAGTAGCACGTCGACCGTCGCAACTGCCCCGCCGTCGCAGCTCGACACCACCCCGGAAGCGAAGGCTTGCCTTGAGCTACCGCGGTGCTGCTCAGCGTCCCAGCTCGTGGCGCAGGGCGCCTTCGAGCTCTGGCTGGGTGAATCGGTAGCTCGCCGCTTCCAGCCGGCGCGGCTCGACCCGCGCGCCCTCGAGAAATAGCACGCGACCCATCTCGCCAAACATCAACTCGATGATCGGGGCGGGCAGCGGCAAGGGCGTGGGCCGGCGCAGCACGCGGCCCAGCGTCTTGGTGTACTCGCGGTTGGTCAGCGGTCGCGGAGCCACAGCGTTGACGGGGCCGGCCAGGCTGTTGTCGAAGAGCAGGTGGAGGACGGCGCCGAGCAGGTCGTCGAGCACGATCCAGCTGAAGCCCTGCCGCCCATCTCCCAGCACACCGCCCAGCCCCAGCCGGAAGGGCGGAAGCATCCGCCGCAGCGCTCCGCCTGCCGCGCTGAGCACGACCCCGATCCGCAGGTTGACGACGCGGATCCCCGCCGCGCGAGCGGGCTCGGTCGCCGCCTCCCACTCGCGGCAGAGCTCGGCGAGGAATCCGCTGCCGAGGGCGCTGTCCTCGTGCAGGACCTCGGTGCCGCGGTCGCCGTAGCAGCCGATCGCGGAAGCGGCGATCAGCACGCGGGGTCGGCGTTTGAGTCGGGCGAGCGTCTCGCAGAGGAGCCGAGTGCTGGCGATGCGGCTCTCGCGTATCTCACGCTTGATGCCGGGGCTCCAGCGCCAAGCGGCGATGCTGCGGCCGGAGAGGTGGACCGCCGCGTCGATCCCCTCCAAGCGTTCGCGATCGATCGTCTCCGCGGCGGGCTCCCACGAGACTTCGCCGGCCTCGGGATGCGCTTCGCGGCGGACCAGGCGCAAGACCTGGTGGCCTCCCGTCGAGAGGAAGGACCAGAGCTGCTGGCCGATAAGCCCGGAGCTGCCGGTTAGCGCGATCTTGAGGCGCGGCCGTCCGCGATAGGCGGCATGGCGCGCCAGGTCGTCGGCGGTGCGCCGGTGGCGGAAGCGGAACATGCGCGCGAGGTCGCGGCGGACAAAGCCGCCGACGATGCGTTCACTGATCGGCGCCAGCGGTAGCGCGTAGTCGATCGTGTCTTCGAGCCGGCAGCGGTTGGCGCCCTCGTGGCTCACCCAGTGCGTGTGGCGCCATTGGGCGAACGGCCCCTCGGCCTGCTCGTCTGTGAACCCTCGGCCCGGCTGGACGTCTCGGTGTACCGCGACCCAGCGCAGCTTGAAGGGCCCGCGGCGTAGGTGCAGAACCGTTCGCGCATTCTCCTTTATGCCCCCGCTGCTCAGTACCTCGATGCGTTCCCAAGGAGGGATGAGACGCTCAAGGGCCCCGGGCCGGGCATGCCAGGTGAAGACTTCCTCGGCCGAGTAGGGCAGGTCGGTAGAGTGGAGGAAGCGAGGCACGGATCATTTCCCGTGGCGCCGCGCATCATGTGGCCCAAGCGTCGCGCCCGCGGCGAGCGTCTCCTGCACCCAGCGGTACACGGCCTGATCGTGGCGTCGGCGTTCCGGCGCCCGCTTTGCGAGTGAGGCGAGTGGAAGCCTGAGTCGCGGAATCTGGCCCAGGGTCTCGCGGTGGCGGTCGAGAAAAGCCCAGTAGAGGTGGGTAATCGGGCAATTGCGCTTGGGGTCGAACGCACACTCGTCACAGTAATCGCTCATCCGATTGATGTAGGCGGCCCCCGAGACGTAGGGCTTCGTCGTCATCAGGTCGCCCAAAGCGAAGGCACCCATGCCCAGAACGTTGGGCTCGACCACCCAATCGTAGGCGTCGCTGTACGCGACCCAGAACCAGTCGGTCAACTCGCGCGGAGTGACGTCGAGCAGCGTGCCGATATTGGCGAGCACCATGAGGCGGGTGATGTGGTGGCTATAGGCGCTGGTCCAGACCTCCGACACGACATGATCGACACAGCGAAGCCCAGAGCGCACTCCCCAGAAAGCCGCCGGTAGCGATCGCGTGCTGCCCAGGGCGTTGGGGGCCGCGCCGCCGTCCAGCCCCGCCACGCCCTCGGAAGCTGGCCACGCCTCTCCCGACCAGGCTCGAAAGCCGCCGTCGCCCGGTTGCTTTGCCAACTTGGGCGCGCCGTCCGGTAGGCTGCGGAAACCGTCCGTCGCCCGGTGCACGTGTCGGACGAACTCACGCCAGCCTAACACCTGGCGCACGAATCCTTCAACGCTATTCAGCGGCGCCTCGGAGTGGAGCGCGTCCTGCACGACACGTTCCGGCAGGAGGCGGTGCAGGTTGAGCAGCGCCGAGGCGCGCGTATGGAAGAGCCCCGCGGACCGAGCGGACATTGCGTCTTCGTAAGGACCGAACTCGGTGAGACAATGGGTTCGGGCCCAGTGCCAGAGCGATTCGGCGTCGGCGGCCGTGGCCGGCAGGGCCGGGAGGTCGAGGTCCCCGGGGTGACGGTCGAATCGCTGCCGGATGAGGTCGCCGACCTCCTGCTTGATCTCGTCGACGGGGAAGCTCGGGGGCGTCGGAGCGGCCGGCTCGCCGTGCCAGGGTTCGCGGTTCTCGGCGTCGAGGCTGTACTTGCCGCCTACGGGTTTGCCGTCCTGCATGAGGATTCCGCTGGCGCGGCGCACGTGGCGGTAGAAAGCGTCCATGCGCCAGGGCGGCGCGCCCTTCGCTTGACTGGCTTGGAATTGCTGGGCCGTGGTCAACCAGCCGTCGTGCGCAACCAGTTTCAAGGCGCCCGACTCGACCAGCGGCTCGAGATCTGCCCGCAATTCTCGCTCGGCCGGCTCCATCGCCTGCAGCATGCCGAGCTCGGAGGCGAGCGGGTGAAGTGCGTCTCGGTAGCGCCCGTAGGTCGAGATGTAGCGCACGGCGACGCCGCGCGCCGCCTGTTCCAAGGCGAAATGCCGCTGGTTCGCGAGCACGAGCGCGAGCTTCTGCTTGTGGTAGGGCCGCCGGTCGCCTTTCCAGGCATTCTCGATCAGGACGATCCCCACCTCGGCGGGCTTGGCATCGGCGAGCGGGCCAATCCGGTCGGACAGCTGGTCGTAGGCGATGTAGACCCAGCGGCGTCCCCCGGGATCCGGCTGTCGCTCCGCTAACGCTCGAGCGAACGCGCTCACAGCACGTACCGCTCCAGATACTCCGAGAGGCGCAGCTTGCGCACGGTGTTGTCCGAGCTCATGTAGCGGATCTTTCCGAACACGGGTCGCTCCGGCCCCCAGGGCCGGTCGTAGCGACCCAGGCACCAGAAGATGCCGCTGTACGAGTTCGGGTCGCGCCCGTCGAGCGCGTATTTGTTGTTGAGCTCGACCATCGACTCGAGCGCATCCTGCGGGGAAGGGCTCCACTCGAGGATCTTCTTGCCCCAGAGCATGCGCAGGTAGTTGTGTAGCTGCCCTTCGCGGCTGAGCTGTGTCTGGGCGGCATTCCAGACACCGTCGTGCGTGCGCGCCTGCTCGAGCTCCTCGACGCTGTACAGGTGGGGTCGCTCGTCGTCGGCATGGTCGGCTAGCGTTTGCCGGGCCCATTCCGGCAGCGAATCATAGCGATCGTAGCCCTCGCGGTGGGCGCAGCTGTTGAACCCGAGCTCGCGCCAGGTGACGAACTGGTCGAGCCAGGCCTCGGCGTTGGCGCCGACACCCCACCAGCCGCTGCGCTTACCGGTCGTCTCGGACGAGAGGCAGTCGACATCCCAGTCTTCGCGCTTCATGAGTTCGGCGAAGAGCTGGTGGCTGGATACGTGTCCGAAGTGGAGGTAGGGGGAGAGCTCGCTGGTCGCGCTCTCATCCGGGTGATTGCGGTCCTCGGCGTAACCGGAGAGCCGATCGTCGAGGAAACGTTTGAGCGCCCGCTCGCCCTGTGAGGACCCCCCTTCGAGTTCTGCCGGGCCTACGTTGTGATCGATTGGCATTCGGCTAAGGTCCGGCCCGTCGCCGTCGAGCAGCGAGGGCGTAGCGTCCGGCCAGCGGTCGGTGATCGCGGGGGGCAAGCGATCGAGCGTCGGTAGGCTAAGGCGGCCCAGCGGGTTGCGCTTGGGCAGCTCGCCGAGGTGCGCGGGCAAGGTCTTCTGCAGGAAGCGGCGAAAGGAATAGGCGGTCTCGAAGACACGGTCGGTGCTACGGACTGGCAGCAAGCCATTCGAGTCGACCTTCTCGAGCAGAACCGGGAGCGTCCGTGCGGCTTTGGCGACCATGGAGGGTAAGAAGAACGCCGGATAGTCGTCCGTGACGACGACACAGGCGTGCTCGGCCAGAGCTCCGAGCAGTCCCTTTCCGTCGCCGGGTTGCGGTTCCAGATAACAGTGGTAGAGGGCGGGCGACTTCTTCAGGCGCCGCGCGTTTTCGGCCATGCCGTCGATCACGAAGCGGTGCAGCCGCTCGCTCGCCCACTCGTAACCGCAGCGCAGGGGCTCGAAGATGACCAGCGGCTTCTCTAGCTGGCGAGCCCAGTCCACCGCACGCTGGAGAGCGAAGTTCAAGCGGACTCGGCGGGAGGCGATCATCCAGTAGAGCACAAAGTCGGCGGCCTCGCGAACGCCGCGGCGGTTACAGGTCGCGATCCTTCCCTCCGGCACGCTCATCTTCCCTCGCTTGTCGGACCGATTGCGTCGACCGGGCGAGCGCTCTCGTCGAGTGGCCCAGCGGCCACGGCGCGGCCGGCCGGTCGCGGTATCAGTCTGCGGGGCCGCGCCGACCGCGTCCAGGGGAGGGTCGCGGACGGCCGTCGCGGGAGGAGTCGGCGCCGCTCCGATCGGGCGGAGGGCGGGGCGCGCGCGGCCTGGGCCTTGTATAAGGTATGTCTAGTATACGACCATACCAAGCCTTGACAATTGGAAGACGGTGCTATATGTTGTCGAACATTGGTTAGACATAGTAGTCCTGGGGGGATTCCATGAGTGTAGTATGTACCACATTTCAAAGGGGAGGGTGACATGAAGCGCAACGTTCTCATTTCCGCGATCGGTCTGGCCGCTTTCTTCGCCAGCACGGCGCCCGTGGCGGCTCAGAGCTACTCGAAGTCCGAGAAGCAGATGAAGAAGCAGAAGGACATCGTCGAGACGGCGGTGGCCGCGGGCCCGTTCAACACCCTGGTGGCCGCGGTCAAAGCGGCGGGCCTGGTCGAGACGTTGAAGGGTGAGGGTCCGTTCACCGTTTTCGCGCCCACGGATGACGCGTTCGAGAAGCTGCCGGCGGGCACCGTCGAGGAGCTTTTGAAGCCGGAGAACCGCGACAAGCTGACGGCCGTTCTCACTTACCACGTCGTGCCGGGCAAGCTGATGGCGGCAGACGTCGTTAATACGAAGTCGGCGAAGACGTTGCAGGGGCAGAGTGTGCGGTTCGAGGTGAAGGAGGGTCAGGCGATGATCGATAACGCCCGCATCATCAAGACCGACATCGCTACCAGCAACGGCGTTATCCACGTGCTCGACACGGTTATTCTGCCGGCGAGCGAGTAAATCCGGCGAGTATCGTCCAGCGGATGCGACCCGAGTCTTGGACAGCAAGTGGTGCTACGGGTAAGCGCTGTCGGAGGACGGACGATCAGGGGACGAGCGGGGGGAGGGTGAGCAAGGACACCTCTCCCCGCGCAACATTAGGCGAGTACGAGCTCGTCTCGCCTCAAGCAGTTGGCGCTTTCATGCAAACAGGGCTGGCGGAGAACTGGGGGACGAGATGAACTCAGTTGAACCTTTGGAACCCGTGCCCGGCGCGGTCCACGTGGTGCTCGGCGCCACCGGTGGGATCGGCTCGGCGTTGTCGCGAAGGTTGGTGGCGGGTGGCGCCCGTCTGTTGCTGGCCGCGCGGAACGCGGAGAAGCTCGACGAGCTGGCCGGATCACTTGATGCCGAGTGGTTGACACTGGATGCGACCCGGTTCGAGGACGTAGACGGCTGCGTGTCGCTGGCGATCGAGAAGTATGGTCGAGTCGATGGTATCGCCAACTGTGTCGGTTCGGTGCTGTTGAAGCCGGCGCACCTCACGCACGAGGACGAATGGAACGCAACCCTGGCCTTGAATCTCGGTTCGGCGTTCGCTACTGTCCGCGCCGGGGCGCGCGGTATGATGAAGGACGGCGGCTCCATCGTACTCGTTTCCTCGGCGGCTGCGCGTGTCGGTCTTGTCAATCACGAGGCGATCGCGGCGGCCAAGGCGGGGATCAACGGGCTCGTGCTGTCGGCGGCTGCATCATACGCGCGTCATGGCATTCGGGTAAATGCCGTGGCCCCCGGCTTAGTGCGGACGCCGCTGACCGAGCGCCTGACGGCGAATGAGGCGTCGGAACGAGCCTCGATCGCCATGCATGCTGTGGGGCGGCTGGGCATGCCGAGGGACGTGGCCTCGGTGATGGCCTGGCTGCTGAACCCGCGCAACGATTGGGTCACAGGCCAGGTGCTCGGGATCGACGGCGGACTGTCGACGGTGCGCCCACGAGTCACAGCCTGAAAAGACAAGCCATGCCCGTTACCGAAGCTACGGACGTCGTGGTCGTCGGTGCCGGCCTGGCCGGGCTCGCCTGCGCGGTGAGGCTCCGGAGCGCCGGTCTGTCGGTGACCGTGCTCGAGGCCGCCGATGCCGTAGGCGGTCGGGTGCGTACGGACCGGCACGACGGATTTCGGCTAGATCGTGGCTTTCAGGTCTTGCTCACCGCCTATCCGGAGGCGTCTCGGCTTGTGAACCAAGACGCGCTCGGCCTGCGCGCGTTCACCCCGGGCGCCTTGGTCCGTGTGGGTGGCGCGTTTCACCGAGTTGCGGACCCGCGGAGGAGGCCGGGCGACCTGCTGGCGACGCTCAGGGCACCAGTGGGCAGCATGGCGGACAAGCTGCGCATCGACCGGCTTCGAAGCCGGGTAGGGAAAGGTACGATCGAGCATCTGCTAGCGCGCCCTGAGACGACGACGCTCGCGGCACTGCGCGCCTTCGGCTTCTCGGACCTGATCATCGAACGGTTCATGCGGCCGTTTCTGGGCGGGATATTTCTCGAGCGCGACCTTGAGACATCGAGCCGCATGTTCGAGTTCGTGTTTCGCATGTTCGCCCAGGGTGATGCCGCGCTTCCCCGCGAGGGCATGGAAGCGATACCCCGCCAGCTGGCGGAGCGGCTGGACGACGGGGTTGTGCGCTTGGGGGCGCGGGTGGAGGCCGTGGGTGCCGACGGGGTCGCGCTCGCGGGCGGCGAACAGGTCGCGAGCCGTGCGGTGGTAGTGGCGGCGGATGGCCCGAACGCGGCGCGACTGGTGCCCGGCCTGCCGGAGCCGGGTTCGAGGGCCGTCACCTGCCTCTACTTCGCTGCCGCCCGGCCGCCGACCGAGGAGCCGTTGCTCGTGCTAAACGGGGAAGGTCGTGGACCGGTCAACAATCTCTGCGTCCCGAGCCAGGTGGCGCCGAGCTACGCGCCCCCCGGCGCCGCACTCGTCTCGGTGACGGTCCTGGGGTGCCCGAAGACTCGCGACGCGGAGCTGGAGCGTTCGGTGCGAGACCAGTTGCGGGGCTGGTTCGGTGAAGAGGTCGAGGCTTGGCGGCACCTGCGGACCTATCGCATCCGAGACGCGCTGCCGGCTCAGACCCCGCCGGCCTACGGGGGCGGGATGAGAGAAGTGCGCATAGGCCGCGGGCTCTATGTTTGTGGCGATCACCGCGAAAGGGCCTCGATCGAAGGAAGCCTGGTCTCTGGCCGCCTGGCCGCGGAGGCGGTGGTCGCCGATCTGGTGGGCGCCGCGGCTTGATGCCTTTTCACCGGGCGGCGGATCTGACAGCTTCGCGCCGGGGCTCTAACGGATGAAAGGAGGTCTCATGGCAAGGGCGATCTGGAACGGAGCGGTTCTGGCGGAGAGCGATCGCTACGAGACAGTGGAAGGCAACATCTACTTTCCGCCCGAGTCGGTCAAACGCGAGTACATGCGCGACAGCGACCATACGACCGTCTGCCCCTGGAAAGGGACGGCGAGTTACTACGATATCGTCGTGGAGGGGAAGACGAACCCCAGCGCCGCCTGGTTTTACCCCGAACCCTCGCAGGCGGCCGAAAAGATCAAGGACCACGTCGCTTTCTGGAAGGGTGTAGAGATCGACGCCTAGTTTCCGCTCGGCGCCCCTACGCCCGGCGCTGAGGCGCGAGGAGCCGCCGGTCCTCGCGGCAGGATAGGCGGCCGGGTATATTCGGGCGCGAAATGTTTGGCTTGGCATCTTTGGGCGGCGATCGATGACGCGTTGGGTCTCGCGCCTGATCTACGCGAATGGGGCGGCCTTCGTGCTCACCTACTTGGCCGCCCCGCAGCTGCTGCGGGCGTTCTGGCTCGTGCCGGCGGCGATCCATCTCCGGCCGTGGACGGCCGTGACCTACATGTTCCTCCACGGCGGCTTCATGCACCTCCTGTTCAACATGATAGCGCTGTTCTTCTTCGGGCCGCGGTTGGAATCCCGGCTGGGGAGCCGGAGCTTCCTCTGGCTCTACTTCGCGAGTGGGATCGCCGGGGCGCTCTTGTCGCTGGCGGGTGGGCTGGCGGCGCTGACGAATCCCAACGTGCCGATCGTCGGGGCTTCGGGGGCGGTGTTCGGCGTGCTCTTGGCCTACGCCCGATTCTGGCCGCGTGACCAGATCTTCATCTGGGGGGTCTTCCCGATCGAGGCACGCTGGCTGGTCGCGATCATGACCGGTCTCTCGCTGTTCGGAGGGTTCGCAGGGCGGGGCGGAGGCATCGCCCACTTCGCGCACCTGGGCGGCTTCCTCGGCGGCTTCCTTTACCTGCAATGGATGGAGCACCGGTCTCCGGCGCGACAATTCAAGGCGAAGGTGAACGCACCGGCACGGCGCAGCCCGGGCGGGCTGAGCGCCGATATCAAGCGTTGGGAGCAGATCCGGCGTGAGGAGCTGCATCCGGTGAATCGCGACGAGCTCGATCGGGTGATGGAGAAGATCAAAACCACCGGCGTCGGGAGCCTCACGCCGGATGAGCGTGCCTTCCTCGATCGGTTCGCGCCGGGGTAGCCGCGGGGCCGCTGACGGGTTGTGAAACGGTGATCTGAGCGACAGGATTAGGGCGAGCACTCAGGTAGGGTAGGCGATGAAAGATAACGCGATCAGCAGAGCGAGGTTTGACGCGGTAATCTTCGACCTGGACGGCGTCGTCACGCACACGGCGGCGGTTCACGCGCGTGCGTGGAAGCAGGTGTTCGACGAACACTTGCAGCGGCGGAGCGAGCGGACGGGCGAATCCTTTCAGCCGTTCGAGATCGAGACGGACTATCCGCGCTACGTGGACGGAAAGCCACGCTACGACGGTGTACGTAGCTTCCTGGCGGCGCGTGGGATCACGCTACCGGAGGGCGATCCGAGTGACGGGCCGGACAGCGGGACGGTGTGTGGGATCGGGAATCGCAAGAACGAGCTGTACAACGACCTGCTCGAATCGGGCGTCGAGGTGTTCGATGACACGGTCGAGCAGATCCGGCGCTGGCGGGGGATGGGCTTGAAGACGGCGATCGTCTCTTCGAGCAAGAACTGTGCGGCGGTGCTGCGCGCCGCAGGGTTGAGCGAACTGTTTGATGTGCGGGTGGACGGCGTGGAAGCGGCGCGCCTCGGGCTCAGTGGAAAGCCTGCGCCCGACATCTTTCTCGAGGCGGCGGAGATGCTCGCCGTCGATCCGGCGCGAGCGGCGGTGTTCGAGGACGCGGTCTCCGGCGTCCAGGCCGGACGCGCCGGCGATTTCGGCTGGGTGATCGGGGTGGATCGCGGCGGAGCGCGCGACGCCCTGCTCGAGGCTGGGGCCGATACTGTCGTGAGTGACCTGCGGCAGGTGAGGACGGAGGGCTGAGCTTGGTGATCGAGGGGCATCAGGAAGGGTCTCGCAAGGCGAGCGAGCTGCCATCGGCGCTTAAGTCGCGTGAGGCGTTGGGCAGGCGATTGGCGGGCAAGCGGCCGGCGATGTTTCTGGACTACGATGGGACGCTGACGCCGATCGTCTCGCAACCGGAGGACGCGCTGCTTTCGGAGGCGATGCGCGACGTGCTGCGGCGGCTGTCGCAGCTGTGCACCGTCGCCATCGTGAGCGGGCGTGACCGGGCGGACGTGGAGCCACTGGTGGCGTTGGACGGTCTGGTCTTTGCGGGTAGCCACGGCTTCGACATCGAGGGGCCCGGCGACCTGCGCATGGAGCACGAGGGCGGGCGCGCCTGCCTGCCGGACCTGGAGAGCGCCGAGCGCGAGTTGCGCCAGCTGATCGAGCCGCTGCCTGGGGCACGAGTCGAGCGCAAAGCCTTTGCCATTGCGAATCACTACCGCAACGTAGCCGACGCGGACGTACCGCGGGTCGAGCAGGCGGTGCGCGAGGTTCTGTCGCGGCACGACCGGCTGCGGCTTTCGAGTGGCAAGAAGGTTTTCGAGCTGCGCCCGGACATCGAGTGGCACAAGGGACTTGCGGTGCTCTGGCTGCTCGAGGCGTTGGGCCTGGACGGTGACGATGTGCTACCCTTCTATTTGGGCGACGACGTCACCGACGAAGACGCGTTTCAGACGTTGGCGGAACAGGGTATCGGGGTGCTGGTCGGTCATCCCGCCTATCGCACGCACGCCAGCTACGGGCTGCAAGATGTCGCCGAGGTGGGGCAATTTCTCGAGACCATGGTTGAGCTGCTGGGAGACCGGACGTGATGACTGGGTGGAAGCTGGTATACGAGGGCTGGAAGCCTGACGAGGAGCCGCTGCGCGAGGCTCTCTGCACGCTCGGTAACGGCTACTTAGCGACGCGGGGTGCCATGAGCATGGTGAAAGCCGGCGGCGCCCACTACCCCGGGACCTACCTGGCTGGCGGCTACAATCGCCTGCAGACCGAGATCGCCGGTCGCGTCGTCGAGAACGAGGATCTGGTCAACTGGCCGAACTGGACGTGTCTGACCTTCCAGCCGGAGGGCGGCGAACCCTTCGCCCTGGAAGCGGTCGACGTCTTCGACTACCGCCAAGAGCTCGATCTCAAGAACGGGGTCGTCGAGTGGACGATGCGGTTCCGCGATCGCGAGGGGCGAACGAGCTCGCTGCGGAGCCGCCGCCTGGTCCATATGGCCGACGTGCACCTCGCGGCGATCGAGTGGGTGTTGACGCCCGAGAACTGGTCGGGCCGCGTGCACCTGCGCTCGGCGCTCGACGGCAAGGTGGAGAACCGCGGGGTGGCCCGCTATCGCGACTTCAACAGCCGCCATATCGAGCACCTGGATACGGCGCCTGTCGGCGAGGACGGGATCTCCCTGCTGGTGCGCACCAATCAGTCACACATCGAGATGGCCCAGGCGGCGCGCACCCGGGTCTTCCGGGCGAGGGAGGAGATCCCGGTCGAGCGGACGACCCACCATGAAAGATGTTACGTGGAACAGACCCTCAGCTTCGATTGCGAGAAGGGCGAGCCGTTCCGGGTCGAGAAGGTCGTGGCCGTGTACACGTCGCGCGACACGGCGATCAGCTCGCCGGTGGACGCGGCTGCAGAGGCCGTCCGGCGGGCCGGCTCTTACGAGAGGCTGCTCCGCACCCACCGGCTGTCCTGGGAACGGATCTGGTATCGCTGCGATATCGAGCTCGAGGGCGTCCCGGAAGCACAACTCGCCCTCAGGGCACACATCTTTCACCTGCTGCAGACGGTCTCGCCCAACATGGTGGAACTGGACGTCGGCGTCCCAGCGCGCGGGCTGCACGGCGAGGCCTACCGGGGTCATATCTTCTGGGACGAGCTCTACATCTTCCCATTCCTCGAGTTGCGCATGCCCGATATCACCCGGGCGCTGTTGATGTACCGTTACCGGCGGCTGCCCGAGGCGCGGCGCATCGCGCGGGAGCAGGGGTTCCGGGGCGCGCTCTATCCGTGGCAGAGCGGGAGCAGCGGGCGCGAGGAGAGCCAGGTCGTCCACCTGAACCCTAAGTCGGGCCGCTGGATCCCTGACGACACCTACTTGCAGCGCCATGTGAACGCGGCGATTGCCTTCAATGTATGGCGCCACTACCAGGCGACGGGCCGGCGCGAGTTCATCTGCTCCTACGGCTCGCGGATCATCCTGGAGATCGCGCGCTTCTGGGCCAGCATCGTGACCTACAACCCGGAGCGCGACCGCTACGAGATTCGCGGCGTGGTGGGCCCGGACGAGTATCACACGGGCTATCCAGGCGCGAAGAAGCCGGGCCTCAACAACAACGCCTACACGAACGTGATGGCCTCGTGGTGCCTCGAGTGCAGCGGCCGCGTTGTGGGCATGCTCGACGAAGATTGTAAGGCCGAGATCTTTGAGGACCTCGAGCTGACCGACGACGAGCTGGAGGAGTGGGACAAGATCAGTCGCAAGATGTTCGTGCCGTTCCACGGCGATGGGATCGTCAGCCAGTTCGAGGGCTACGAAGAGCTCGAGGAGTTCGATTGGGAAGGCTACCGGGCGAAGTACGGTGACATCCACCGGCTCGACCGGCTCCTCGAGGCCGAGGGCGATACGCCAAACCGCTACAAGGTGAGTAAGCAAGCCGACGTGCTGATGCTGTTTTACCTATTCTCAGCGGAGCGCTTGCAGCAGCTGTTCGAACGACTCGGCTATCCGTTCGAGCCGGAGATGATCCCGAGGAACATCGACTACTACCTGCGGCGCACGTCTCACGGCTCGACGCTCAGCGCCATCATCAACTCCTGGGTCCAAGCACGCGGCGACCGCGAGCGTTCCTGGCGCTGGTTCGAGGCGGCGCTGATGAGCGATCTCAAAGATGTGCAGGGCGGCACGACGGCCGAGGGGATTCACCTGGGGGCGATGTCGGGCACGGTCGATCTGGTACAGCGCTGCTACAGCGGTATCGCGACCCGCGAGGGCGTGCTGTGGCTCCACCCCGCGTTGCCGAAGGAGCTGAAGAGCGTCAAGTCACGCATCCAGTATCGCGGCCATTGGTTTACCTTGAACATCAACCACGAGAAGCTAGTCGTGTCGTTCGAGGGCGCATGGGCTCCCTACGCGCGGATCGGCGTCGACGGGAAGATCTACACGTTCAAGCGCGGCGAGACCAAGGAGTTCGCGCTGGTCGGTAAAGAGTCCAGTGGCTTACCGACGTAACTTCTCTCAACGCCACTGGGTCCTCTCACCTCCGGCCAGGTCGGGACGGCGTTCGCCTAGACTTTGGCGGTCGCCAGCTCCGAGTAGGCGTTTCGCATGTACTGGGACACCACCCTCTGGGTGTTGAAGAAGGAAGCGTTGTGGGCGATGGCCGAGCGCATCACCTCCGCGAACGTGTCCGGCTGTCGGTAATAGAGCGGAACGATCACCCGCTCCAACTTGTCGTAGAGGGCGTTGACCTCACCGGATTCGTCGCCTGACCCGGAGGCGCCGCCCGGTATCGACCACCCCGTCACACCCTCGATATGACCCTCGATCCACCAGCCGTCCAGCACGCTCAAACTGGGCACCCCGTTGCAGGCAGCCTTCATCCCACTCGTCCCGGAGGCCTCACGCGGGGGCTGCGGCGTGTTGAGCCAAATGTCCGACCCGGCGATAAGGCTCTTGGCCAGCGACATGTCGTAGTCCTGTAAGTAGACTAGCCGCACCGCGTCTTTCAGATCTCGACCGGCGGCGAAGATGCGCTGGATCAGCTCCTTGCCTTGCTCATCGCGGGGGTGGGCTTTGCCGGCGTAGATGATCTGCAGCGGGCCCACTGCACGAGCGATCTGTCTCAAACGGGCTGGCTGCCTCAGCAGCAAGTCGGCCCGCTTGTAGGGGGTCGCGCGGCGTGCAAAGCCCAGCGTCAGCGCGCCTGGGTCCAGCTGAACGCCGGTTAGCCCGCCCACGGCCTCGCACAGCTCTTGTTTAGCGTGCTCGTGGGCGCCGCGTATCTCGGTCAGTGGGATCTTGACGGCGTAGCGCAGGTAGCGATTGTCGTGGCGCCAGCCCGGTATGTAGCGGTCGAAGAGCGCCGCGAAAGAATCCGAAGTCCAGGTCACTGCGTGCACGCCGTTGGTGATTGCCTGGACCGGGTAGTCGGGGAACATACCGAGCGACACCTCGCCGTGCCGCATCGAGACTCCGTTGATATAGCTGGAGAAGCGGAGCCCGAGGTAGGTCAGGTTGAGCACGCCGTCCAGCAGGCAGCGGCTGGCTTCCAGCAGCCCGACGCGAGTCGGTCCCAAGACCTCGCCGACCAGCTCGTGCGGGAACTTGTCGTGTCCGGCGGGCACCGGCGTGTGGGTCGTGAACACACAGCGTTGGCGAATCGCCTCGACGTCCGCCTCGCTCGGCTCGGGACAGCCGCGCTGGGCAAGGCGTTCTTCGAGCAGAGCTAGGGCGAGCAGCGATGAGTGCCCTTCGTTCATGTGATAGACGAGGTCGCCGGCGTAGCCGAGTTCCCGAAGCACTGCAACACCGCCCAGTCCGAGCAACGCCTCCTGACGTAAGCGGTGCGGGTGGTCGCCGCCGTAGAGCTGGTCGGTGAGCGCGCGATCCTCGGCTTGGTTGTCCGGTAGGGCCGTATCGAGCAGGATGACCGGAACCGTGAAGCCCGTGATCCCGGACATTCGGTAGAGCCAGGGTCGGACTTTTACCTGTCTGTGCTCGATCTGCAGCCAAG
>CAYFXF010000007.1:0-8381 GCA_964347085.1 uncultured Gemmatimonadota bacterium
CGGTCCTGGTACAGATCCCCGCCGTGTGGCAGGATCACGGTGACGCCGCTGCGTATCGAGTCGCCTTCCCACACCGTGGCATGACCGACAAGGACACCGTCCACATCGGTGATCGCGTTGAGGTGGCGCGGCTCGAAGATTCCCGGCGCGACCCCCAGGTCGCGGGCGCGGGGCCGATCGCCCTGCGCGGCTGTCTCTTTCACCATGAGCGAGAGGAGGATGAGGGTGATGACGACGCGGGCCGCGCTGAGCACCGTGCCAGGTCGCGTCGGCGATTGGTGTCGGTCAAAGCTATGCAGCGTTCAGTCAGATGGGTTCGAGTCAACCGCCAAGGTGCCGCGCCCGGGCGCGTACGGCGACATCGGGCTTCTTGGTGATGATGCCGTCCACGCCCCAGTCGAGCAACCGCTTCATGTCGGCTTCGTCGTCGACCGTCCATACGTGGACGCGTAGGCCAAGCTGATGGGCCCGCTCGACCAGCCGCGGGGTGACGATGCGGATCCCCCAGTGGTGTTCCGGTACCTGCAGTGCGTCGATCTTCCAGCCCCAGGCGCGCTCCAGGCGCGCCCAGTGGAACAGCATGAACGGGAGTGCCTGGTCGAAGGTGATGCTGCGCGGCCCGGGATAACGGCCCAGCGCGGGTGCGCGTCGCCAGGAATACCAGGAGGCGAGCAACACCCGGTCGCCAGCACCGAGTTGGTCGATCAAACGCCGGGTGGCTCTGGCGGCCCGCCGTTCCTTGATGTCGAGGTTGAAACGCGCGTCGGGAAAAGCCTCCAGAGCCTCCGCCAGCGCAGTGACCCGCTGGCCTTTGCCGCGGTAGGGGTAGGTCGCACCTCCATCCGCGCTCCAGCGGTAGCCGGCATCGAAGCTGCGAAGCTCACTCAGGCTGTGCTTGCGGATCGGGCCGCGCGCCTCGGTGTTTTCCGCCAGGTCGCCGCTGTGGTGCAGAACGGGGTGCCCGTCGCGGGAGAGGTGGACATCCCCTTCGATGGCGTCCGCCCCCTGTTGCAGGGCGAGGCGGAGCGCCGTGAGCGTGTGCTCGGGCGCGTAACCGGAGGCCCCACGGTGAGCCAGCACCAGCGGTTCGCCCGAGAAGTAGGGATGTGGCATGTCGTGCGACCCCGACCTAGTACTTGGGCATCGCCGGGTCGACCTCGTCCGACCAGGCGAGTAGGCCGCCCCTTAGGTTGTACGCCTTGCGGAACCCGGCCGCTTGTAGCATCTGCACGGCCAGAGCGCTGCGTCGCCCGCTGCGGCAGATGACGACGATCTCGTCCTCGCTGTCGAGCCGCTCGATCTGCGTCGGGAATGTATCGAGCGGGATGAGCTCGGCCCCGTCCAAGCGGCAGATCTCCCACTCGTTCGGCTCGCGCACGTCGATCAGCTTCAGCGATTCGCCGGAGTCAAGCCGAGTCTTGAGTTCGCTGGCACCGATCGTTGGGACGCCAGCCGCATCTAGCGGCGTCACCGCCGGCCCCCGCAGACCGCAGAACTCTTCGTAGTCGATCAACTCGTGGATCGTGGGGTTCTCTCCGCAGATCGGGCATTCCGGGTCCTTGCGCAGCTTCAGCTCGCGGAACTGTAGCCGCAGAGCGTCGAAGAGCAGCAGGCGGCCGATAAGCGGCTCGCCCTGACCCAGGATCAGCTTGACGGTCTCATTCGCCTGCAGGGCGCCGATGATTCCGGGCAGCACGCCCAGCACGCCGCCCTCCGCGCAGGAGGGCACGAGTCCGGGAGGCGGCGGCTCACGGAACAAGCAGCGGTAACAGGGCCCCTCGGGTGCGTAGAAGACGGCGACCTGGCCCTCGAAGCGGAATATCGAGCCGTAGACGTTCGGCTTGGCCAGAAGGACACACGCATCGTTCACTAGGTAGCGCGTTGGAAAGTTGTCGGTCCCGTCGACGATGATGTCGTAGCCGCCGAGGACCTCGAGCGCGTTCTCTGAACGAAGCCGCACATCGTGGCACTCGACGTGGACCTCGGGGTTCACATCGAGCAGTCGCTCGCGTGCCGCCTCGAGCTTCGCCCGTCCCACATCCCGCGTGCCGTAGATGATCTGCCGCTGAAGGTTGCTGAAGTCGACGACGTCGAAATCGACGAGCCCGATCGTCCCGACACCAACAGCGGCCAGATAGAGCGCGGCCGGTGAACCGAGGCCGCCAGCGCCGATGAGCAGCACTCGCGCTTGCCCTAGCTTCTTTTGACCGTCGAGCCCGACTTCGGGCATGATGATGTGCCGCGCGTAGCGGCGCAGTTCGTCAGGTGTCAGCTCCACCGGGTCAGCTCCCAGATGCGGTAGCGCCGCCGGCGATCGACGGGACGATACGGATCTCGTCGCCCTCGCTGAGGCCGGACTCTTCACCCTCCCCAAGGTAGCGGATGTCCTCGTTGTTCAGATAGACGTTGACGAAGCGGCGCAGGCCGCCGTCTTCGCCGTAGAGGTGTCGACGCAGGGCCGGGTAGCGGGCCACCAGCTGCGACAGAGCCTCGGCCACCGTGCGCGCCCGGACCTCGACGCTCTCGTGCCCGTCCGTGTACTGGCGGAGCGGCGTGGGCACGGTCAGCGAAACCGTCTTCATCGTCCCCCACATTCCTCTCGCGACTTCCCCATGAGTCTGAGCCGCACCGGCACGAGGTTCGAGCGACCGTGGTCGAGCTGCCAGGCGCGGGCGGCCCCCGCACGGCCCGCCCGGGCGCTCACGATCAGGTAGACGTACCATGGCCAGGCGTGCTGGCGGTCGTCTGCCGACGGCTCCGCCGGCGCGTCAGGATGCGAGTGGTAGTAGCCGAGCACTTGGAGGCCCGCGGCCTCAGCGCGGCGCTCGAGTCTCAGCACCTCGTTGGGACCAATCAGGTAGCTGCAAGCCCGGCTTGTGGGGCTGGCGTTGGCCACGCGGACCGCTTCGATGACCTGCGAGGGGGCGCCGTCCCGAGTGCGGCCGAACAGTCCGCCGCACGCTTCCTCGGGGTAGGCCGCGGCGACATGCGCGTGGATCGCCGCAAGAGCCTCCCGGCCTAGCTCCAGCTTCGCTGCGACGACGGGCTCGATGAGTCTTCCCAACATCGGTGGAGGGCTCCGCGGATCAGACCTCCACGGCCAGGCTCCGGCGGATCGCCCGGATGTTCTCGGCGATCGAGCCACTCGAGAAGATCGCAGAACCGGCCACGAGCACTGTGGCGCCGGCGGCGACCACTGCGGGGGCGGTCTCTGGGTCGATGCCGCCGTCGACCTCGACTTCGAGGTCGGTACGCCCTTCAGCCTCGAGCCGCCGTGACAAGCGGGCGAGTTTCGGTAGGACCTCCGGGATGAACTGCTGTCCGCCGAACCCCGGGTTCACGGTCATAAGCAGCACGAGGTCGACGAAGGGCAGCACATCGAAGACCGACTCGACAGGCGTCGCGGGGTTCACGACGACTCCGGCCCGCACGCCGAGCTCGCGGATCCTCTGGACGGTACGGTGCAGGTGGGGACAGGTCTCCTGGTGCACGGAGAGGCAGTGGGCGCCGGCGCTCACGAAGTCATCGAGGTAGCGGTTGGGCTCCTCGATCATCAGGTGCACGTCGAGCGGCAGGTCGGTGGCGCGACGCGCGGCCTCGACGATGAAAGGACCCACCGTGATGTTAGGCACGAAGTGGCCGTCCATCACGTCGACATGGATCCAGTCGGCACCCCCGGCCTCGGCCTCGGCGATCTGTTCGCCGAGGCGTGTGAAGTCAGCGCTCAAGATGCTCGGAGCGATGCGAATCATCTCGGGACGCGGTCTCTCCATCGCTGCTCAGATGATGCCCAGCTGGGTGCCCACTCGCTTCATGGCATCCAGCGCGGCATCCAGGTGCTCGATCTCGTGAGCCGCCGAGAGCTGGCAGCGGATCCGTGCTGTGCCGTGGGGCACCACAGGGTAGCCAAAGCCGATCACGAATACGCCTTCGTCGAGGAGCACCTTGCTCATGCGTATCGCCTCGGCCGTCTCGCCGATGATGATCGGTACAATAGGCGTCTCACCGGGTATCGGCTTGAAACCCGCCTCGACGAGCTTCTCGCGGAAGTAGTCCGTATTGCGCCGCAGCTTGTCGACCAGCTCGGGGCGGCGATCCAGCTGCTCGATCGCGGCGAGTGAGTGAGCGGCGGTGGCCGGCGGCAGCGCGTTGGAGAAGAGCATGGGGCGCGAGCGCTGCGTCAGGTAGTCGGTCAGCTCTGCCGGGCCTGCGGTGAAGCCGCCGGCGGCGCCGCCCAACGCCTTGCCCAGCGTGCTGGTGATGACCGGTACCTTGCCGTGAAGGCCGTAGTGCTCCGGCGTGCCGCGGCCGGTGGCGCCGAGGACGCCGGTCGCGTGGGAATCGTCGATCGCCAGGGTCGCGTCGTGCTTTTCGGTCAACTCGAGGATATCCGGCAACTTGCAGATGTCGCCCTCCATCGAGAAGACGCCGTCCGTGATGACGAACCGGTGGCGGGCGCTCGCCGTCTGTATGAGCGCCTGCTCGAGTCCCTTCATGTCCGAGTGCTTGTAGATCTTACGGTTCGCCTTCGTCATGCGGACGCCGTCGATAATTGAGGCGTGATTGAGTTCATCAGAGATGAGCGCGTCCTCTTCACCCAGGAAGGTGGGCATGAGACCGGTGTTTGCGTTCCAGCAGGAGACGTAAGTCAGTGCTGATGGGAGGTCGAGAAATTGGGCGATCTTCTCCTCGAGCCGGCGATGCGGAGTAAAGGTGCCGCAGATAAACCGTACCGAGGATGTGCCGGCGCCGTATTCTGCATATGCCTTCCGGCCGGCTTCGATCACCTCGGGCGTGTCGCAGAGACCGAGGTAGTTGTTGGAGCAGAGGTTGATGACTTCGCCGCCGGTCTCCGCGATCTTGACCACGGCGGCCTGTGGCGAGTCCAGGTGGACGAGCTGCTTGTAGACGCCCTGCGCCTGCATCTCCCGCAGCTCGTCACGCAGCCGACCGAACAGCGCGTTCATGCGGGCGTCTCCGTCAAAGGGTCGCACGTGCTCAGTGCGAGGCCACGTCGTCCTGGCGCCGCCCCTCAAGCTGACGTGAGCGCATGCCGAGCAGGCCGTAATAAAGGACCGCGGCACAGCCGAGGATCAGGATCGGAATCAGCACCGCTCCCTCAAGCCCCATCATCTTCGCTCTCCCTCCCTCGCTTCCTCTTCAGTAGGGCGCTCACCACGGTGTGAGTGGGTGGTCAGGTGGGGCGCCGGCTAACATGGCCGCGCCGCGGAGGTCGGGCAAGGGTGGCGTGGCGTGGCGCGCCCGCGCGACGTGGCGGCTCGATGCCGCGGCGGACGCATCACGGCAGCTGATCCGCTAAGCCGTTTTCATTTTTGATGTTACAGAGCTGGCCGGCCCGCTGCCCCTTTTCCGCTGGAGCTGCCGCTCCTAATTTTGTCATGCGCCGGTCGACTATCGAACAACCCAGACGGACGTTGCCTTGAAGCGAGCTGTTGCCTTCCTGTTGCCCGCCCTCGGTCTGGCGTGGACCCCTGTTGCTGGCGCCCAGGAGCAGGCCGCGCATGAACACGTTCGGCAGGGTCTCGCGTACGTAACGGCCGGCGACACCATCCTGGCTTTCAGCGAGTTCGAGAAGGCGATCGATGTCTTCCCGGCTCTTGCCGACGCCCACTATCACGTCGGACGGCTGTATACGAACCGCGCCAGCTCGGTCGAGACCGATTTCCGCGATCGGCTCAGGGCGGAACGGGCGCTCCTGGAAGCGCTGCGGCTCAGTCCCGCAGAGCCCCGCTATCTTCTCGAGCTCGCGCGCCTGCGCCTCAAGCAGCACATGCGGGTGGACGCCGAGCGCCTGTTCGGCCGAGCGCTGAACGAGGCGGAGAAGGTGGGCGACCCCGAGGTGCTCGCCGAAGTGCGCTTCCATCTCGGCTACATCCAGGAGTTGAAGTATCAGGCGCTGCAGCACCGGCGTCTGAATCCGCTTTTCCGGGGACCTCCGGTGGCGGAGCTCAACCGACTGACGGACGTCAACATTACCCGCTACACCAATCGTTACCTGAACGACGCCCCTGCGGTCGAACGATCGGGTGAGCTGGCCAAGCAACTGATGATCGAGCATTACCGGGCGGCGCTGCGTCACGACCCATCGCATGTCGCGGCATCGGTTCGCTTGATGGGTCAATTGCTCGACGATCGTCGTCTGGGCGAGTATCTGGCGCTGGGTCGGCGGCTGCGCAGGGCGCATCCGGAACACCCCGAGCCGTACCTGTACCTTGGGCTGGGTCTCCACATGGCGGGCCAGGAAGAGCGAGCGGCCGAGGCGTTCGAGAGCGCGCTGGCCCGTCTGCCGGATCGGGAGCGGAAGGCGGTCGAGAGCTTGGCGACGGTCATGCGTCGAAAAGCTGCGGAGGAGTATCTCGACCTCAGCGACGCGGAGCGTCAGGAGTACCACACTCGTTACTGGCGTCTGCTCGACCCGCTCTACCTCACCGAGTCGAACGAGCGGCGCCTTGAGCACCTCTCTCGGGTCGCCTACGCGGACCTGCGCTTCTCCGCGCCAGCAGTCGGCCGTCGAGGCTGGGAGGCCGACCAGGGTGTCATCTACATTCGCTACGGTCCGCCGCAGCAGATCGCCGCATTCGGCCCGCTGACGAGTGACCGTGGCAATCCCTACGCGGTCGGACGCCGGTCGATCCTCTGGACGTACGGCAAGGAGGGGCCGGTGTTCATCTTTCGGCAGATGCCGGGCTACCTGGACGCGCGTTTTGCCGGAGACTTCAAGTTCCTGGCCGAGGACTACCGCTACGTACAGCCTTCGAAATACGAGAACATCCCTTCGATCCCCGAGCTTCTGGATCTGCCCGTGCAGCTGGCGCGATTCCGCGGCGGCACGCCGCAGGAGGTGGCGGTCGAGATCCACGCCAAGCTGCCGCTCGAGCGGCTGGCGCGTGATCTTGATCTGGAGACGGGCGAGCTCGAGACCGGCCTTTTCGTGCTGAACAATGAAGGGGAGACGATCGTTCGCCAGCTGGGCTTGGAGGTCGTGTCGTACGTCGAGTCGCCCGACTTGAACGAGTATCGCAGCTGGCGCGTCGTGATGCCTCCCGGCGGTGCCTACGTGGCCGCGGTGGAGGCGCGTGACGATGTGACGTGGCGTGCGGCGGCCGCGCGAGACACCTTCACGGCCGAAGCGTTTGGCGAGGACTCGCTGAGTGTGAGCGACATCCTGGTGGCGGACTTCGTGCGGCCGCTGCGCGAGGACGCGCGTGTGCGCTCGGACTACCAAGTCATGCCGAACGCGGCGCTCCAGTTTCGCTCTGGCGAGCCGGTCCACATCTACTACGAGATCTATGGGCTGAATCGCGATGCCGAGGGCTTCGCGGCCTACGACGTGTCACTCCAGGTGCGGGTGAAGCGGCTCGAGCGCGGTGGCGGACTGGCCGCGCTTTTGGGCACGCTGGCCGATGCCTGGGGGTTCAGCATAGTGGGCGATGACCGGCTCGAACTGCGATACAGCCGCCAAGTCGAGATGGACGGGCGCGACCGCGTGGCGGAGTACCTCTCGCTCGACCCGCAGGAGGTGCCGGCCGGCGAGTACGAGATCCGCCTGCGTATCTGGGATCGGATCGAGCAGCGGATGGCGCGGCGGCTGCGCAGCTTCACGGTGGTGGCGGAGTGAGTCCGTGACGGATGTTCGATTCGCACCGCGGGCCGTGCGGTGGGTTCTCGTTTTGGCCTTCCAGCTCGCCATGCTGCCGGTACCCGCGCTGGCGCAGAGCGGCTTCAAGAGCAATCGTAAATGGCTGTTCGGGATCGTGGGCGCGCTCGCGATCGGTGTGCCGGCCTACGCGCTGACCGGCGAGCGGGGCCTGAATTCGCGTTGCAGCAGCAAGGGTTGCGTCGGCATGGTCACCGGCGCGATGGGCGGCATCATAGGCTTCCTCATCGGTAGCGAGCTTGACGCGAGCTACAGGCGGCGCATGGCCGCCGGGCCCACGCTGGAGTACTCGTTCCGCGACATTCGGATCGATCTGGTACCCGATCGGTTGACCGGGTTTGCGGACGGCGCCGCCGTGGTCGGGCCTAGGGGGGCCTGTGTTGTCTTACGTGACGGCAGCGTCCTCTCGCGCGGGTCGAACGTTCGTGGCATCCAGGACGCCGCCGTGTCGCCGGCTCACGATCTGCTGGTGCTGAGCACTTATTCGAGTCTGATCGGCTTCCCGCTCAGGGGCGACGAGGCAGGGGGACGGGTGATCGACGAGCGCGGCGGCGGGACGCTGCAGCTGTTCGAGGAGCGTCTGGTCGTTGCGGGACTCGACTCGCTGCGGCTGTTGCAGCTGCGCGGGACAGGCGCTGACGTCGCGGTGGAAGCCTCGGGCGGGATCGAGAGCGCCGACTTCGTAACCGACATGGCGTTCAGC
>CAYFXF010000007.1:8391-43955 GCA_964347085.1 uncultured Gemmatimonadota bacterium
CGGGCGGTTCGGCGGGGGGGGGGGGGGGGGGTGGGTACTGATGGAGAACCGCCTGGCCGCCTTCACGCCGGAGCTCGTGAAGCTCGGGGAGGTGGAGTTACCGGCGGCGGGCCGCACGGTGCGGGCCGACGGCAGGCGGCTGGCGGTGGCTGCCGGCACGGCCGGGGTGTTCGTGCTGGATGCGGCGAACCCTGCGGCACCGGAGTTGGTACAACAATACAGAGGGGTGAGGTTCGCTTACGCCGCGGACCTTGATGGAGCGGTGCTGTATGTCGCTGCCGGCCCGGAAGGCGTCGCGGTGGTGGACCTGAGCGGGGCCGAGCCCCGAGTGGTCGGCGTCGCGCGCGAGCCGCGCTACGTCACGGATGTGGCGGTGGCCGGGGACGGCCGCGTTTGGGTATTGGATCGCGAGGGTCGCAGCGTTCAATTTGCCGAGTTCGGCCGCTCCGCCGCTGAGCGGAGCTCGAGTCGCTAAGCGTGCGGCCAGTTGTGAATAGATGGAAGCCGAGCGGATCGGACAGCGGGGACGCCGTGAGCGCACGATCTGGCGCCGCGGCGTGCTCATCTCGCTACTCCTCCACCTGAGTCTCCTGCTTATATTCCGGAGCTCGAGCGAACGGCTCACGCCCTACGCGGCGGCTGGGCCGGCCGCTGGCGACCCGCTGGCGGCGCCGGGTGGGGGCGGGATGCGTGCGGTGGTGCTGAGGCCGCCGCCCGAGATCACAGTTCCGCCGCGCCCTGAGACGCCGACGGTCGAGCCTGTCGAGGTGGATCTCCTGGAACCGCCCACGCTCACTCTGAGCGAGATCGAGCTTCAGGATCCGGCGGAGGGGACGAGCGAGGGCCCCGAGTCGGGACCGGGCCTCCCCGGCGGGGAGGGCGGCGGTGATGCGGGGAACGCCAGCGCCGGCCTGCGACGGCTCATACCGCCGATCCCGCGCGGCGTAATCATGGCGCCCCTCAGCCGCCCGACGTCCGTGCGCGGTCGGGAGGTGACGGTGTGGGTGTTCATCAATCAGGCAGGCACGGTCGACAGCGTGCGTCTCGATCCACCGACCCCGAATACGGGGTACAACACCGATCTGATCCGAGAGGCTCGGGACTGGGTGTTCGAGCCCGCCGAGCGCGGGGGTCAAGCCGTTGCCACCTGGTATAGCTACACCTGGAAGTTGTGATGCCTGTGAAGCGCGCAGCGAAGCGGCGAATCCTCTGGGTCGACGATGAGGTCGAACTCCTGCTGCCGCACCGCCTGGTGCTGGAGCAGCGTGGCTACGAGGTCGACACGTTGCCCAACGGTGACGACGCGCTGAGCCAATTGCGGCGAAGCACTTACGACCTGGTCATCCTCGATCAGGAGATGCCGGGCCGGACCGGTCTGGAGATGCTGCGCGAGGTCCGCGGCGTGGACCCCCGCATTGCCGTGATCATGGTCACGAAGAGCGAGGAGGAATCAACCCTGACCGAAGCGATCGCCCGGCGAGTGGACGGCTATATCGTGAAGCCGACGAGCCCGCGCCAGGTCGTCTCGGTGGTGACGCGCATCCTGGAAGGGCCCGAGCTGCGCCATGAGCGGCTCGCCCGGGATTTCGTACAAGCTTACGCCGACATGCAGTCGCGCATCGGTTCGGCGTGCGATTGGCGTGGTTGGACGGAGCTCTACGATGATCTGGTGGACTGGGAACTCGAGCTGAGCGCCGCTGAGGAGCGTGGCTTGCTGGACTCGATTCACACGCTGATGGAGGAAGCGCGGCGGGAGTTCTGCGACTTCGTCGTGGCCAACTACCCGGGGTGGGTTACCAGGGGCCAGCAGGACCGCCCCTCGCTCTCCATCGATGTGGTGCCGAGCTTCTTCCTGCCGTTGCTGGCTCGTGACGAGCCTGCCGTGCTGATCGTCGTGGACTGCCTGCGACTCGATCAGTGGCGGGCGCTTCAATCACTCGTCGAGGAAGAGTTCGAGGTCGAGTCCGACCTCTACTTCTCTATCTTGCCCACGGCGACCCCGTACTCGCGTAACGCCATCTTTGGTGGCCTGTATCCGGACGAGCTGGCGCAGAGCCGGCCGGGCTGGCCTGAGGCCTACGAAGACCGCGGGCTCAATTCGTTCGAGGAAGAGCTGTTCGCCGAGCAGATCGCGAAGCTGACCGAGGGCAAGGTCCCGGCCTCCTACCTGAAGGTAAACACCGCGGCCGACGGCGAGGCGATGCTGCGGCGACTCCCCACGCTGCTTGATGGCCGCCGTGCAATTGCGATCGTGTTCAACTTCGTCGATCTGTTGACGCACGGACGGGGCGAGTCACAGCTGTTGTTCGAGATGGCGCGCGACGCCGAGGCACTGCGCCGGCTGACCGTCGCCTGGTACGAGGGCTCCGACCTGCGGAAAGCCCTGCGGATCCTTCGGCCACGCGGTATCCGTGCGCTGCTGACCACCGATCATGGTTCGGTGCACTGCCATCGGCCTACTACTGTCTATGCTAAGCGCGACGCGACGCTCAGCTTGCGCTACAAGTACGGCGATGACCTGCGGGCCGAGACGCCGGGCGCGGTGTTGTCGGTTAGCGAAGGCACGGCGATCCGACTGCCCGCGGGCGGCCTCAAGAAGAACTATCTGCTGGCACGTGAGGATTACTTCTTCGTCTACCCCACCAAGCTGCGCGAGTATCAGGCGAGGTACCGCGACAGCTTCCTTCACGGCGGCGTGAGCCCCGAAGAGATGATCCTGCCAGTTGCGCTGCTCAAGCCTCGGGGTGCGTTGAGGTGAAGCTCTACGTGCGGTTGCTCGGCTACTTGCGTCCCTATCGGCTGATATTCCTGGGCAGTCTCGCCGCCATGGCGCTGGGCTCGCTGCTCGACGGCTTTACCATGATCCTGCTCATCCCGTTCTTGCGCTCGCTGTTCGGGGAGGCGGCTCTGTTGTCGGCAGGAGGTAGCCTGGTTGACCGGGTGCTCGAGGCCACCGTTGGCGGATTGATCGACGCAGCGGACCCGGGGGCGGCGCTACGCAACGTGGTGCTGGTGGTGATGGTGGGACTGCTGCTGAAGAACGTTTTCTTCTATACCGCCAACGCGCTCGGGGTTAAGGTGCGCGAGGGCATCGTCCGCGACATGCGGAACCAGCTTTACGGCCAACTGCAGAAGCTGCCCCTGGGCTTCTTCGACCGACATAAGACAGGCCAGCTGGTGGCGCGGGTGTTCTCCGACACCAATCAGACCAAGGACATCGTCAACCAGGCTGTCGCCGAGGTGCTCAAGCACGTCGTTTCGCTGGTCGCCTTCGTGCTGGTGCTGTTAGTCATCTCCTGGCAACTGACGCTATTGGCGCTGATCGTCGCGCCGCTCTTCCTCGGTTTCTTGAAGCCGATGCTCTGGCGACTGCGCCGGGGTTTCCGGAGCGCATTCGACTTGCAGGGCGAGCTCACGAGCATGCTGCAGGAGACGGCGTCAGGGGCGAGACTGGTAAAGGCATACGGGGCGGAAGACTTCGAGTACGGCCGCTTCGTCCACACCAATCGAAGGTACTACAAGTATCTGGTGCGCTCCGAGCGGATTCGCCTGCTGAGTTCGCCATTGTCGGAGTTGCTGGGCAGTGTGGTCACCCTGGTGATCGTCTGGGTGGGTGCGCAGTTCGTGTTCAGCGGTGAGCTCACGGCCGAGGCCTTTCTCACCTTTCTGACGATATCCCTAAGAGTCCAGTCGCCGATCAAGGGGCTGACCACCTTCCCGGCCCGCGCCCAGGCCTCGTTGGCCTCGGCTGACCGGTTCTTCGAGATCCTTGACACCACCTCTGAGCCGACGACCGCTGACGGCGTGGCTGTGGAGCGGTTCGACCGAGAGATCGTGTTCGAAGACGTTCAGTTTGCCTATGACGGCGAAGCGGCGGTCCTGCGGGGTGTGAGCCTCCGGGTCGAACGCGGAGAAATCGTCGCGCTGGTGGGCCCCTCGGGCGCTGGCAAGAGCACGATCGTCGACCTGTTACCCCGCTTTTACCGCCCGCTGAGCGGGCGGATTACGCTGGATGGTATCGACATCGGCGAGATCCGTCTCGATTCGCTGCGCAAGCTGCTGGGGGTCGTCTCACAGGAAACCGTTATCTTCCACGACACGGTACGTGCCAACATCGCCTACGGCGCGGTGGGTCGCTACAGCCAGGAGGAGATCGAGGCCGCAGCGCGCGCCGCCAACGCGCACGATTTCATCACCCGACTTCCCAACGGGTACGACACCGTGCTCGGCGATCGCGGCGTGCGGATTTCCGGGGGCGAGCGGCAGCGCATCGCGATTGCGCGTGCCATCCTCCGCGACCCACCGCTGCTCATCTTCGACGAGGCGACTTCGGCACTCGATACCGAGTCGGAGCGGCTGGTTCAGGGGGCGATCGATCGCCTGCTCGCCAACCGCACCGTTATCGTGGTTGCCCACCGCCTTTCGACCATCCAGGGCGCTCACAAGATCATCGTGCTCGAAGATGGGCAGATTGTGGAATCTGGGCGCCACGAGGATCTGATGGCTCAGCGGGGCGCGTACCGCCGGCTCTACGAGCTGCAGTTCGCCGATGCGAGCCGCCCCGGTGAACCCGGCGAAGCGAGGGTCCACTGACAGGACTCCGTCGCCTCCTCGAGTACTGGCTCGCCCGCCTCGCTTTTGCCGCCCTGGCGCGCACTCCCGCGGCGATCAGCGAGAGTCTGGGTCGCGCCCTGGGCGTAACCGCCTATCGTCTCGGCTGGCGGCGCAAGGTCGTCGAGAATCAGCTGGCGCAGGCATTCCCCGAGCAGGATGCCGCGTGGATTCGAAGTACGGCCCTGGCCACCTTCCGGCACATCGGCCAGGAGATGCTGGCGCTGCCGCTGCTTGTGCGGCAGGGACTCCCCGAGGTGCGCCGACGCTTGGTGACGATAGAGGGTCGCGAGGAATTGCTGGCCGCGTACGAGGAGGGGCGTGGCGTTGTCATGGTCACCGGTCACTTCGGGAGTTGGGAGCTCGCCGGCTCCGGTATGGCGGCCTTGGGGCTTCCCGCGGACGCCGTGATGCAGCGCCTCAAGAACCGACGTTTGAGCGACTTCGTGACGAAGATGCGTGAGCGGCTAGGCATGCGTCTCATCGATCGATCGGACGCCTGGGAGCGGTCGCTGGAGAGCCTCGAGGCGGGCCGGGTCGTCGCCTTCGTCGCGGACCAGGATGCACGCCGACTCGGGGTCTTCGTTCCGTTCTTTGGACGACCTGCCTCGACTCACCGAGCGCCGGCGCTCCTCGCCTTGCGATCGGGCGCACCGCTGTTCATGGGCGGAGCCATGCGCGTCGGGCCCCAGCGCTATCATGGTTGGGCGGTGCGGCTGGAGCCGCTTGAGGGGGCGAGCGCCAGGGAGCAGGTGCTCGACCTGACCCGCCGCTGGATGAGCGAGCTGGAGCGGCGCATCCGCCTTTCGCCGGAGCAGTACTTCTGGCATCATAGGCGCTGGAAGACGGTACCGCCGGGGACCGCCGAGGCGGCGCGCGGTGTAGAACCGGAACCGATGAGGAAATAGAGGCTCGCCAGCGAGAGGCTGTGGCTGGGGTTTCGAGGATGGATATACGGTGATTTACATCTGCATACCGGCACACAACGAGGAGGCCACTGCGGGGGTCTTGCTTTGGAAGGTCCGCCGCGTGATGGCGGAGTTTGGGCGCGATTACCGTGTGCTTTTCCTCGATGACGGCTCTACGGACCGGACCTACGAGGTCGTCGCTCCCTATGCGCAAGTCCTCCCGCTAGACATCCTTCGCAACGATCGACGCTGCGGACACGGCGCCTCGCTGGAGAGGCTGCTCCGAGAGGCGGTAGAGCGGTCGAGCTATCCGCGCCGTGACGTGGTCGTCACACTGCAGGCGGACTTCACCGACGAACCGCTCGCCATTCCCGGCATGGTCAAGAAGGTGGAGGGCGGGGCCGACCTCGTGGTAGCAGCGCAGCCTGCCAACGGAGGTTCCGTGCCGCGCGCGGTGCGCTGGGTGCGTCGCGGCCTCCGCTGGCTCGAGCGCAAGTACGAGTTTCCCGAGCAGGTGAGCGATCCTTTCTCGGGTCTGCGTGCCTACCGTGTTGGGCTGCTGAAGAGGGCGCTGAAGGAGGGTAACGGCAAACCGCTGGTCCAGCACGATGGCTGGGCGGCTAGTGTGGAACTGCTGCTGGCGGTGGCGCCGTACACGCGGCGCGTGGAGGAGACGGAGACGCTGGCGCGCTATGACCGCCGAGTTCGTCGTAGCCGTCTCTCGCTGTGGCGAATCATGCGTGACTACCTGGGATTGCTGCGAGGCTGATGAGATATCTGGTGTTGCTAACTCTGCTGCTGGTCGGGTCTCCGGGTATCGGGCGGGGACAGGACGGCGACTCGTCGAGTGACGAGCGCGCTCCGGCGCCGGTGCCCTTCGGTGTGGGCGAGCGGTTCGATTATCGGGTGAAGTTCGGCCCGCTCACCGTCGGCGAGGCGCTGCTGGAGGTCGCGGGGATCGATACGGTGGCTGGGCACCCGACGTATCATCTGCGCACCTTGATCCAGGGGTCGACCCTGTTCTATAAGCTGGTGGACAAGCAAGAGTCATGGCTCGACGTTTACGAGCTGGCCAGTCGCCGCTTCCGCCAGGATTCCCAGCAGGGGGACTACGAGCGCTATCGCGAGTACGAGATCGATCTCGAGAACCGGACCTATCGACGCAGCGACGGAGTGACGGATTCGATCCCTGAGGGCGCACTGGACGAGGCGGCGTTCATCTACTTCGCGCGCTCGGTCCCGTTGCGCGTCGGTGAGACGTATCAGTGGAACCGCTACTTCCGCTACGAGCGCAACCCGGTGATCCTCGAGGTGCTGCGCCGTGAGCGCGTGAAGGTCCCTGCCGGCGAGTTCTCGACGATCGTGGTTCGACCGATCATCAAGACCCGAGGGATTTTCTCGAAGGGTGGAGAGGCAGAGGTCTACCTGACGGATGACGACCGACGCCTCCTCGTTCTGCTGCGTTCGAAGTTGAAAGTCGGGTCGGTCATTCTGGAGCTCACCGACTACATGGAAGGCCAGCCGCTCGACGCCGAGCTGCCCGTCGACCGCTAGGGTGCGAGGTCCTCAACGGCCGCGCCTCGCCCGGCGGCCGGTTCCTGTTTAAGAAAATCCACGATCAAACGCGAAACGGTCTCGGGCTGGCTGATCATCGGCAGGTGCCGGGCCCGTGGAACGATCTCCAGCCGCGCCTGCGCGAGGCCTGCGGCGATCTCCCGCCCGTGCTTGGGCGGTGTCAGGGTGTCCCGTTCGCCCCAGATCACCAAGGTCGGGGCTCGCACACGCTGGAGCACGGGCCGCACGTCGTAACGACGCAGGAACCGAACCCCGTCCAGCAGGGTCCGCGGGCCGGCTTTGAGCGCGTCACCGAGAAGCGTCGAGTAGAAGCCGAGCGGGCACCAGGTCCACGGCTGAATCAGGCGTGGCATCAGCTGCCGTGGCCCGACACCGGGCACGCCAGCACTGTCGATCAGGATCAGCCGGCGCACGCGGGCCCGGTAGTCGGCGGCGATCTGGGCGGCGATCGCGCCGCCCATCGAATGTCCGCAGAGAGAGAAGTTGGCCACGCCCAGGTGCTCGACGAGGTCGACCACCGCCTTTGCGGCGTCTGGGATCGTCTGGATGGGGCCGGCGGAGCGGCCGAAGCCCGGGAGGTCTGGAGCGAGGAGGCGGAGGTTGGCGGAGCTTAGCTCGGGGAAGAGCGGGAACCACCAGCGACTGGACGCGCCAAGCCCGTGGATCAGGACCAGGGGCGTGCCTAATCCACCCTCGCAGTAGTAGAGCCGCCCGCGGCTGGCTCGCAGCTCGCGCGGCACCACCAGACGCCCGCTGTCGAACCCCGCGCGTGGCCCGCGGGCCGTCAGGACGCGGCGCTTCCCCATCCTCCGCCTCCTGGCGTGCGGATGCTGATCACGTCTCCGGGCTCGGCCTCGAGCGAGAACTTTCCGTCCAACTTCCTCCAGCGGCCCGAGCGCAGGAGCCAATTCTCGCCCGTCGCGCCCGGCTCGCCCCCGGCAGCGCCGCACGGCGCCGCGCGGCGCCGCTCCGAGAGGACGCAGACCCGGGCAGGCGTGCGCAGCTCGACGTCGCGCCGCAGCCCGTCGCCACCGCGGCGCGCGCCGCCGCCGCCGGAACCGCGTCGCAAGGAGTAGTGACGCACGCGAACGGGAATCGCGTGCTCCAGCGCTTCGATCGGGGTGTTGAGCGAGTTCGTCATGTGCGTATGCACCCCGGAAAGTCCAGCACCGAGGCGGCTCGCACCCATCCCGCAAGCCACCGACTCGTAGTAGGCGAAGGGCTGGCCGCTGTCAGGATCGACGCCGCCGATGGTGAAGTTGTTCATCGTCCCGCTCGAGCAGGCCGGTACGATGTCGGGCAGCGCTCGTCCCAGCGCGCGAAAGACCACGTCGACGATGCGCTGAGAGGTCTCGACGTTCCCTGCGGCGACGGCAGCTGGCGGCCGAGCGTTCACCACCGTGCCGGGTGGCGCCACGACCTCGACTGCGGCGAGCGCACCGCCGCCGGCGGGCAGCGGAGTTCCCAACAGCGCCTGCGCCACGCAGCGAAGGGCGTAGCGGACGGCCGATTCGGTGATGGCGCTGACGGCGTTGATGTTACCCGCGCGCTGTGGTTCCGACCCGCTGAAGTCCACCCGCATTCCCTGAGCGCGAACCGTTATGGCGACGCTGATGTGTACCGGGTCGGACGTGACGCCGTCGTCGTCCATCACGTCTTCGGCGCGGTAGACCCCGTCGGGAATACGCTCGATTACCGCGCGCATAAGTCGGTCTGCGTAATCGCCCAGAGCTTGGAAGGCGGCGCGCAGGGTCTGGGCGCCGTGCCGGCCGGCGAGCTCCTGCAGGCGGCGCACCCCGACGTCGAGGGCGGCGAGCTGTGCGTGCAGGTCACCCTCGCGCTCGGAGGGGGTGCGCACGTTGGCCAGCAACAGCTCCCAGGTGTCGCGCTGCACGGACCCGCTGCGCACCAGCAGGACGGGCGGGATCCGCAGCCCTTCCTCGTAGACCTCGCGGGAGAGGGGCATCGACCCGGGCGCCGCACCGCCGACATCGGCGTGGTGGGCCCGGGAGGCGACGTAGGCGAGCGGGTCGGCGGAGCCCGAGATCCAGACCCCGCGCACGGCCGTGAGGTCGGGCAGATGTGTGCCGCCGTGGAAGGGGTCGTTGAGTATCACAACGTCCCCGTCGCTGAGCTCACGAGCGGCGATGGCGGACCTCACGCTTTGCGGCATCGCTCCCAGGTGCACGGGCATGTGATCCCCGAGGGCCACGGGGGCGGTCGCGGCGTCGCAGATCGCGCAACTGTAGTCGCGACGCTCCTTTATGTTGGGAGAGTAAGCGCTACGGCGGAGGGCGGCCCCCATCTCCTCGGCGATCGCCAGCAAGAGCGACCGGAACACCTCGAGGCGGATCGGGTCGAACAAGCCGAAGCTGCCGCGATTCGCCGTTTGCATGTAAAGAGAGGGCCAGTATAATTAGAGGCAGTTGTCTGACAGCCATCACGGAAGCGACCCTCGGGACGCAACCGGGGGGCAGCTAATTGTACCTGTGGGAGGGTTCGTGGGCAAACGAAAGAAGGAGGGGAAGCAGGACGCGTCAGTGTTCGACAGAGCGAGGAACGAGCTTTTCAGTCAGATTCAACATTGCGGGGTCCTTGAGGCCAACGAGGAGCAGCGCGAAACATGGTTCAGGGATACGATGGAGTACATGGCCAAGCGCTATCCCGGGGTGACTGAAGAGCAGCTGGCAGAGCTGGCCGAGTTGGGTCGTCGGTACTGTCAGCCGGTGATAGAGCACGGTAGCACCAGTCAACATACCGAGGGCAGCAGCTGACGACGCGCCCTGGCCGCTGCGTCGGGACTTTTTCTCGTATCTCCCTTCTAGATGACGACGCTTGAGGTCGTTTGGAGGCTTTCGGCGGTCCTCCTACTGGTGGCCGCCAACGGCTTCTTTGTTGCCGCGGAGTTCGCGCTGGTCGGAGCCGACGACACGCGACTCGCAACCCTCGCTGAGCGGGGCGATCGGTTGGCCCGCTCGGTTCGCCACGCCCAGGCCAAGCTCAACCTCTATCTGTCGTCGTGTCAAATCGGGATCACGCTGGCGTCGCTGGGCTTGGGCTGGATAGGCGAGCCGGCGATCGCCGGGACGCTGGTCGCGCTGTTTTCCGATCTGCCGAGCCCGTTCGATTGGATCGCGCGCCACACCGTGGCTGTGGTAATCGCTTTCACGGCCATCACTTTTCTGCATGTTGTGCTCGGTGAGGTAGCGCCGAAAGCTCTCGCCATCTTTCACCCGGAGCACGTTGCCCGCTGGTTAACCAGGCCGCTTATCCTTTTCACGCGCATCGGGGCGCCTCTGATTTGGGCTATCAACGAGTCCGCTAACGCATTGCTGCGCGTCTTCGGCGTCCGGGAGCCAAGTGAAGCCGAGCGGGTGCACAGCCCGAGCGAGATCATGCTGCTCGTGCGGCGCAGTCGGGAGGTGGGTAAAGTCGCCCGGCAGGAGCACGCGATGATCTCGGGCGTCTTCGAGCTGACCCGCACCTTCGCGCGCGAGGTGATGACGCCGCGGCCCGATATCGTGGCGGTGCCGGTCGACGTCGGCTTCCGGGAGTTGATGGAGACCTTCAATGCGTCCGGCCACTCGCGGCTGCCCGTCTATCGGGAGAGTCTGGACAGCGTGGTGGGGATCGTGCTGGCGAAGGACGTGTTGCGGCTCGGGGCGGTCGGCGCGACGCAGGATTTCGACGTCTCGCGCATCATGCGGGAGCCCTATTTCGTCCCGGACACCAAGCCGGTGGGGAGCCTGCTGGCCGAGTTCCGGCGGCTGAAAATCCATATGGCGATCGTGGTCGACGAGTTCGGAGGCACGGACGGGTTGGTCACGCTGGAGGATTTGATCGAGGAGATCGTCGGTGAGATCTACGATGAGCATGATGTCGCCCGTCCGACATACACGCGGACCGCACGCGGTGAGCCGTTGATCGACGGCGGTGCGCCAATCGATGAAGTCAACGAGCAGTTCGGTCTGAAGCTGCCGCAAGAAGACTACGACACGCTGGGCGGTTTCATCCTCGGCGAGCTGGGCCAGGTTCCCAAACCAGGCGACGCTGTCCATGTTAGCGGGGCCGAGCTGGTGGTGGAGAGAGTGGATGACCGACGGGTGCGCGTGATCCGGTTGCGGAGAACGGATGAAGGCCGACCGCGCGCAGTCGGCGCCGGCCCCGGCGCACCCGGGGGCGAAACGGGAGGCGGCGCAAGTTGATGAGCGATTCAATCGGCGCGGAGGGAGAGTCGGGGGTGGAACGGTCGCCTCGACTCGAGGAGCTGGCCCGCCGGGTTCGCGACATGAAGCACACCATGAACGGGCCGCTGACGGCGATCATAGCCGAGGTCGAGCTCCTGCTCCTCGACGTCGACGACTTGAAGCCAGACCAGAAGAGGGGCCTGGTCGCAATCGCGGAGCAGGCGCGCCGCCTCGCTAATCTGATCGCCGAACTGAAGGAGGTGGAGTGAGCCAGAGCAGCGGTAGGCAGGGACCGACGCGGCGCGAGTTTCTAAGGAGCGGGGCGCTGGCTGGTCTCGGCGCATTCGGTGCCGACCTGTGGCCGGCGCGAGCCGCCGCGGCCAGCGGCCCGGCCCCGGCGATCGCAGGGCCCGCCGGCGCGGTGGTGATCGCGAGCAGCAACGGGCTGCGGGCGACCGCGCGTGCGATGGAGCTCTTGCGGCAGGGGAGTGATACGTTGGAGGCCGTGGTCGACGGTGTGGCGCTCGTGGAAGCGGACCCCGAGGACACCAGCGTGGGCTACGGCGGTCTGCCGAACGCGCTAGGTGTCGTGCAGCTCGATGCCTCCGTGGCGCACGGACCGAGCCGGGGCGCTGGCGCGGTGGCGGCGCTGGAGGGCTTCAAGCACCCACCTCGTGTAGCCTTGGCGGTCATGCGTTACACCGACCACGTGCTGCTGGTTGGGGAGGGAGCGCGCCGCTTCGCTCTCGAGCTGGGGTTCAGGGAGGAGGAGCTGCTCACGGAGCGGGCCCGGCGCGAGTGGCTGAACTGGCGGGCGAAGCTGAACGGCGAGGACGACTACCTGGCGCCGCCGCCGGAGGAGGGCGCGACGGAGTTCGGTCTCGAGGAGGCCTGGGAGGGTGGACGACACTATGGGACCATCAGCTGCTGCGCTGTGGACGCGGCCGGCAACCTGTCGGGCGTGACCACGACCTCCGGCCTCGCGTTCAAGGTCCCCGGCCGAGTGGGCGACAGCCCGATCATCGGCGCGGGCCTCTATGTGGACAACGACGTGGGAGCTGCTGGCTCGACCGGACGCGGCGAGGCGGTGATCAAGACGTGTGGTTCGATGCTCGTGGTCGAAGGTATGCGGCGCGGGCTGGCGCCCACCGACGCCTGCCTGGAGGCTCTGCGCCGCGTGGTGCGCTTCACCGTGGAGGAGAGGCTGCTGGACGGGGAGGGGAGACCCACGTTCAACGTGAGCTTCTACGCGGTCAACAAGGGGGGCGAGCACGGCGCGGCAACGATCTGGTCGGGCCGGCGCTATGTGGCCTACGACGTGCAGGGTAACCGCGAGCGCGACGCGGCCTACCTATTCGAGGAAAAAGACTGACCGGACGACGGGTGAATGGACGATCTCGATCGGCTGTACTACGAGTTCGTTGAGATCCTGCGCAGCGAGCGGGGCTCGGGGCTCGTCCAGCCGTTGACCGTGCAGGAGCTCTACGAGCGGCTGATCCCCTACCGGCGCGTCCGCAACCAGGTCGGCTTCCCCTCCAACGATCACTACGAGATTGCCTTCTCGCGTCTGCTTTCGGGCGAGCGCGGCTACCTCCAGGGCGATCCGGCGATGCAGGAAGAACTGCGGGCGGGTCTGGAGGAGGCGCTGCCGGACCTGCGCCGCCACCGAGCCTTCGCGGCGGCCGAGGTCCGACTCAACCCGCGCGAGATCCCACCGCCCGGGCACACCCGCTACGCCCCTCCCGAGGTGCGCGAGCGGAACGATTGGCGAGGCGACGCGCTCGAAGCCGCCGCCCCGGATGCCGGTCCGCTGGCGGAATCGCAGGCACCTCAAACGGCAGCCGGGCAGGGGAGCGAGCCGCCATCGTCGGAGCCGGAAGCGGCGCCGGTCGAGGAGCCCACGGAGTTGACGCCGGCGTCCGAGGCGGAGCTGGAGTTCTGTCCCTCCTGCGGCGGTGATCTTCCGGCGCGCGCTGCCTTCTGCCCCTACTGCGGTTTTCGCCTCCTTCCCGAGACCTGCGACAGCTGCGGCGCGGAGCTTCAGCCCGACTGGCGCTTCTGCGCCGACTGTGGCATGCCACGGGATTCTCGGCCCGCGGATTCAGCTTGACGCACCCTACCGCAACAGGTAATTTCGGGCGCGATTGATCAGAGTTAATCGAGTTCAAACGCGGTTCGCGGCCCGTTTCGACCGGGCGCCGTGCACGGTGCAGGGGTCAAGGTCGACGGTTGGCGCGCCGCATTTCAACCGCAGCGGAGGTTTGTGATGTTTCGGACGAGCAGTTGGACGGCCTTGGGTGCCGCGTTCGGACTGAGCGCGCCCGTAGCGTGCGCCGGCGGCGGGGAGGCCGAGCAGAGCCAGGCCGGCGCGGGTGAGATGGCGGCGCCCCCTACCGCTCAGCCGGCAGAGGCGACGACCCCACCGATGGCTCAGCAGGAGAGCAGCATGAAGCTGCCCGAAGGCGTGACCGTGGAGATGATCGATCAGGGCAAGCAGATCTATGCCGGTGCGGGACTTTGCTACGTCTGCCATGGCCCGGAGGGTGAGGGGATGCCCGGTCTGGGCGCCAGCTTGGCGGACAAGGAGTGGGTGCACAGTGACGGCTCCTACGAGGGTATCGCGAAGTCGATCCTGAACGGCGTCGAGGCGAGCAAGTCGACGAGCGGCACCGCCATGCCGGCCAAGGGCGGCAGCGGCATCACGGATGAGCAGGTAAAGGCCGTGGCCGCCTTCGTCTACAAGCTAAGCAACTAGAGTGTCGAGCGGCCGGGTCGCGCCGGCCGCCCCAGAGCCCCCGGACGCGAGTCGACTCGGGTAAGGCCCGATCCCGACGCCGTGCTGGGGGCTTCGCATTTCCGACCTTTCGCCCGAAGCCGCCAGCGTTGCGCGGGGGCGGACCGCGCGGTCCTCGCGCCGGCTTTGGCCTCGGGCTAACTTTCAGGTCTCACATCACCGGTTGATGTCACGCGGAGCATTTCCGACGGCGAGGTTACCTCGACCATGTCATCTGGCGGCGTCGGGAGCGCCTGCATCGGTGGTGGCCAGGGGATGGCGATGGTGGTGGGTTTGGTGTGACAGCGTCCGCCGTCCGTGCCTCACTTTAGCCAGGCCGTACGCGGCCGGGAGGTCGGTTTGGAAGTCTTGTTAGCAGGCCTCGCCGTTGCTGGGGCCACCGCCCTGGCGACGAGCTTGAGAATCCTCTGGGAGTACGAGCGCGCGGTCGTCTTTCGTCTGGGCCGCCTGCGCGGCCCGCGCGGGCCGGGGCTCATCTTTCTCGTGCCGTTCGGCGTTGAACGAATGCAGCGGGTAAGCTTGCGCATAGTCGCCATGGACATTCCGCCGCAAGACGTGATCACGCGTGACAACGTTTCGGTGAAGGTGAACGCGGTGTTGTACTTTCGCGTCAACGTCCCGGTGAAGGCGATCGTCGAGGTCGAGGACTTCCTGTTCGCCACCTCGCAGCTTGCGCAAACCACCCTGCGCTCGGTGATCGGGCAGGCCGAGCTCGATGATCTGCTGGCGGAGCGCGAGAAGTACAACGACATGCTGCGCGAGATTATCGACGAGCAGACCGATGTATGGGGAATCGAGGTTACCGCCGTCGAGGTGAAAGATATCGACCTGCCGCAGGAGATGAAGCGGGCGATGGCGCGTCAGGCGGAGGCAGAGCGCGAGCGACGCGCGAAGGTCGTGAACGCGCTGGGCGAATACCAGGCGTCCCGCAAACTGGTGGCGGCGGCCAAGATCATGAGCGGTGATCCGGCTTCTCTGCAGCTGCGGTTCCTGCAGACCGTCTCGGAGATCGCGGCGGAGAACAACTCGACCACGCTCTTCCCAATCCCAATAGACCTGCTGACACCGTTCACCCGCGGTGCCCAGGTGGTGGCGGATGCCGAAGCTCTGGAGGAGTTGGAAGAAGAGGAAGCGTTGGTCCCGGAGTTGCCCGCACCCGAAGAGATGCCGCTGCCGGCGTCCCGGTCGCAGACAGCCCCGGCCAAACGGCGCGACGACTAGTCGGGCGCGGCTCGCCGGTCCGAGCATGGCTGAGCGCTCGCGCCCCAGGTTCACGATAGCGGACTGATGGGTGAGCTCGCACGGGGGCAGGGCCTCGGGCGCCACGATCTGGAGGTCATCATCCGCCGCGCGGCAGAGCTCGAGGCGCAGAGCGGAAGCGATCTGCCGGAGCTGGCCGAAGAGGATGTGCTGCGCATCGCCGGCGAGGTTGGGCTCTCCGAAGCGAGTGTGCGGCGTGCGCTGGCGGAGCACTACGCGGGCGTCGGCGCCAGCGGGCTCCTGGCCGAGCGCGGGTGGGCCGTCCGCCTTTGCGGCGCCAGGCTGGTCAGCGCGACCCGTAGCATCCCGCGCCCGGCGGAGGAGGTGCGAGGCGAGCTGGAATCACACTTCCAGACGAGTGAGAGCCTGCGTCTCGTCAGGCGCCTGCCCTCAGCCTCGCTCTGGGAACCGGACCGCGGGATGGTCGCCTCGTTGAAGCGCGGACTCGACCTGCTGGGTCGGGGCTACGAGCTCGCCAAGCGAGGGCAGGCGGTCGAGCTTCAGGTGGCGCCGCTCGACGAGAAGTCATGCTTGGTGGCCCTGACCGTTGATCTCGGCCACCAGCGCGCTGGCTGGTTTTGGGGTCTGGGCGTGGCGACCGGGGGCGCCGCGGCGGCGGCGGCCGGTGGCCTGGTCCTGGCTCTCTCCGCGCTTCCCGACCTCGCCGCTCTGGGGGCCCCGGCCCTGTTGGGGGCCACGATCGGTCTGGCCCGGACCGGCTACAGCCGGGCGGTTGGCAAGATGCGTCTCACGCTGGAAGGGTTGCTCGACCGTCTGGAGCACGACGAACCGCTGGAGCCGCCCAGGCCGTCCTGGACTGACTTGTTGAAGTGATGTTGACATCGGTAGGACCGGCTCGGGAAGCGCTGTCGCGGAAATGAAGGTCGGCCGTTCGCGATACCTGGCGCGGGGCTTCCTGCTGGCCGCTTTGCTCTCGGGTCTGCCGGGTTGCGACTCCGCTCGCCAGCGCCCCTCCGGCTTGGACGAGGCTCTGCCGCCCACCACGGTTAGGCTGCTGGCGCCAGTGGACGGCGGTTGGGTGCCCTCCGATTCGGTGGCATCGATCGTTGTGGAAGCGAGCGGGTTGGTCACGGCGCTGGGCTACGTGATGACCTGGAACCTGCAACCGGATACGCTGGGCATCGCGCGGCGCCAGTTCGACGAGCCGGTCGATTCCGTGCAGCTCGAGTTTCGCCTCGTGGTGCCCGAATTGAACACCGGGATCCACCTCGAGATCGTCGGCATAGCGGAGGACCTTCTGGGTGGGCGCCACTTGTCCGACGCGGCCGTTGTGACGGTCATCGAGTGCGATGTGTTTCCCGCGGTATGCGCCGGCGGCTGAGCGGGCCGGCCGGTCAGCGAAAAGTCATGAATCGCAGCGACTTGTGGGTTCCGATCCGCCTTGAGAAGTCCGTGTTTTTGCATATATTTTCTAGGTGTTTCTCCAGCGGTTGGAGCTGTGGAATTTTCGTAATTTTGCGCACGCCGTCGTCCAATTGCCCCAGCGCGGCGCGGCTCTGATTGGGGACAACGGTCAGGGCAAGACCAACCTGCTGGAGTCCATCTACTATCTCGAGATCTTCCGCTCGTTCCGCGGGGCTCGGGACGAACACCTCGTCAGTTTCGGGAACCAGCATTTCCGAGTCGAAGGACGCCTGACGGGTGGTGAGGGGGATGAGGAAGTGGCGGTGGCGGCGGCCTACGCGCGGGACGGACGCCGCAAGCGGGTCACGATCGACGGCCAGGAGCCTGGTCGGGTGGCCGATGCCATCGGCCGGATCGGCGCGATCGTCTTCACGGCGAGCGATGTGGAGATCGTCGCTGGCACGCCCGGCGCGCGCCGGCGGTTTCTCGACATCATTCTGTCGCTCGTCGAGCCGGGCTACCTCGCGGCGCTGCAGCGCTACCGGGGTGTGCTCTCGCAGCGCAACGGCCTGTTGAGGAACGGCGCCAGCGCGCCGGAGCTGGTCGGCTGGAACGACGGGCTCGTCGCCGCGGGGAGCCGCGTCGCCGAGGCGCGCGCGCGCTGGATCGCGGCGGCCCGCTTGGGTTTCGCGCGCTACTATGCCGCTATCTCAGGGGAGCAGGAGGCAGGAATCGAGTACCTGCCGTCGATACCGGCCGCGGCGCCGCTAGCGATGTCGGCCGGCCCGGCGGTGCAGAGCTGGGCGGAGAACTTCCACCAGGAGCTGACCCGCGTCAGCGAGACGGAACGGCGGCGCGGACTGACCCTCGTCGGCCCACACCGGGACGACCTGCGTTTCTGGGTGGGCGGTGACCCGGACCCGGTCTCGATGCGGAGCTTCGGCTCGGCCGGACAGCAACGCGCCGCCGCCGTGGCGCTGCGCATGGTGGAGGCAGAGACTCTACGCACCGCGCAGGGACGGCAACCCATCGTCATGCTGGACGATGTCTTCGCGGAGCTCGACCCGCAGCGCTCCGAACGCGTGTGCGGGCTGCTCACCGCCGAGCAGTGGGGTCAGGTGCTCGTGACGTCGCCCAAACCGAGCGAGTTCGCCTTGATAGGCGGCAGCCTGGCCGAATACCGGATCGCGGCTGGGAAGGTCGAGGCTCTATGAACGAGGGACGGGGTGGGAAGCCCGAGCGGGTCGGGGCGCTGGTCGAAGGGCTGCTGCGCGCGCGCGGGCTGGAGGCGGGCGTCGAGCGGGCGAGTGTGCTTCCTCAGTGGTCAGGTTTGGTCGGTCCGCGGATCGCGCGTGTGGCGACGCCGGTGGGCTTCGACCGCGGGACCCTGTTTGTCGAGGTGCGCTCATCCGCCTGGCTGATGGAGCTGGAGTTGCTGGAGCGCCGTATCCTGGCTCGGCTGAACAGTGGCCGCCGGCAGGGAAAGTTTGAGAGGATCGTGTTTCGGCTCGCCCGTGGCGCTTAGTGGGAGAGGGGTAGAGGCGGCGGCAGCCTTGCGGGAGAGCCTGGGGCTTCACTTTGAAGAGGGTTAGCGATGGCCAAGCGAGCGGGCAAGAAGACGAAGAAGACCGCGAAGAAGTCAGTGGCTGGCAAACAGCGGTCGAAGACGAAGAAGACGACGGCTCGAGCCGCGAAAGCGCCGCGTGCAAGGTCTCGATACTCGGCCAGCTCCGGGAGCGGGTACACGGCGGGCAAAATCCAGGTGCTCAAGGGCCTGGAAGGTGTGCGGCGCCGGCCGAGCATGTACATCGGCGCTACTTCGGCCCGAGGTCTCCACCACCTCGTCTACGAGGTCGTTGACAACTCGATCGACGAGGCGATGTCGGGATACTGCAACCAGATCGACGTCGTCATTCATCCCGACAACTCGGTTACCGTGCGCGACAACGGTCGCGGCATCCCGGTCGACACGCACCCGACCGAGAAAGTGCCGGGGGTCGAGCTGGCCATGCTGACCCTGCACGCTGGCGGCAAGTTCGACAAGGAATCCTACAAGGTGTCGGGCGGCCTCCACGGGGTCGGCGTCTCGGTGGTCAATGCCCTGTCCGAGAGTCTGGAGGTGGAAATCCACCGTGACGGGAAGATCTGGCACCAGAAGTACAGCCGCGGCCGGAAGACGACTCAGCTGAAGCAGGTGGGGAAGACGAACGAAACGGGCACCAAGGTGTGGTTCAAGCCGGACACCGAGGTCTTCACTGAGCTGGACTTCGACTACGACACGCTGCAGATCCGGCTTCGCGAGCTGGCTTTTCTGAACCGCGGCGTCAGGATCACGCTGACCGACGAGCGTGCGGGCCAGGAGAAGACTCAGAAGTACCAGTACGAAGGAGGTATCAAGGAGTTCGTGAGATTCCTGCGGGGCAATCGCAGGGCGTTGCACGGCGATATCGTTTACCTGGAAGTCAAACGACCCGAATGCGAGCTTGAGCTCGCCCTGCAGTACAACGAAGGCTTCAAGGAAGACACCTTCACCTTCGTCAACAACATCAACACGCACGAGGGCGGGACCCACCTTACTGGATTCAAGGCGGCTCTAACCCGGACGCTGAACGACTATGCGCGACGGGGTGGGCTGTTCAAGAAGACCAACTTCTCCTTGACCGGCGAGGATGTGCGCGAGGGTCTCATCGCGATCCTCTCGGTCCGGGTCATGGACCCGCAGTTCGAGGGGCAGACGAAGACGAAGCTGGGCAACAGCGAGGTGCGGGGCATCGTCGAGTCCGTGGTGAACGACGGGCTTTCCACCTTCCTGGCCGAAAACCCCTCGGCGGCCCGTAAGATCATCGAGAAGACCCTGCAGGCGGCTCGCGCCCGAGAAGCGGCTCGCCAGGCCCGCGACCTGACGCGCCGCAAGTCGGCCCTCGAGGGGTCGATCCTGCCCGGCAAGCTCGCCGACTGCTCGATCGAAGATCCGAGTGTTGGAGAGCTGTACCTGGTCGAGGGTGATTCGGCGGGCGGGACGGCGAAGCAGGGCCGTGATCGAAACTTCCAGGCGATCCTGCCGCTGAGGGGGAAGATCCTCAACGTCGAGAAGTCGCGCCTCGACAAGGTTCTTTCCAACGAGGAGATCCGCACGATCATCACGGCGGTCGGTACGGGCATCGGCGAGGACGAGTTCAACTTGGAGAACGCACGCTATCACCGGGTCATCATCATGACCGACGCCGATGTGGACGGCGCGCACATACGCACGCTGCTGCTGACCTTCTTCTTCCGGCACATGCGGCAGCTCATTGAGGCCGGCTATGTCTACATCGCCCAGCCGCCACTCTACCGCGTCAAGCGCGGCAAGGAAGAGCACTACGCCTACAGCGAAGGGGAGCGCGACGATATCCTCAAGCGGCTGGATGGGGACAAAGGCAAAGCCGACGTTCAGCGGTACAAGGGTCTGGGTGAGATGAACGCGGACCAGCTCTGGAAAACGACGATGGACCCGGAGCGACGGACGCTACTGCGGGTGACGATGGAAGACGCCTTCGCGGCCGACCAGCTGTTCAATCTGTTGATGGGCGACGAGGTAGAGCCGCGTCGCGCCTTCATCGAGCAAAATGCCAAGTTCGTGAAGAACCTCGACATCTGACCCGGAACCGCTAGAGCTTCACCGCACCCCCGGCGTACTCACGCAGCTTCTGAGTCTGCGCGGAGCCGCCCAGTACGATCATCACGTCGCCGGTCTGGAGCCGCGTTTCAGGTCCAGGGTTGTAAGTGGGAGTGGGCTGGCCGGCCCGGAGAAGGGCCAGGACGACGAGCCAGGTGGGCTGCGGGATGCGGGCCTCGGCGAGCGTCTGACCCACCAGAGGTGAGTTGGCCGGAATCTCCGCCTGCTCGAGGCGCAGCTCGATACCGGCGTCGGTGATCACGCAGTCGAGAAAGCTGACCACGTGCGGCCGCAGCAGCGAGAAGGCCATCCGGATGCCGCCGGTGATGTTGGGTGAGACGACGTGGTCGGCCCCAGCACGGTGCAGCTTCTCCACCGACTCCTCGTTGTAGGCCCGGGCCACCACATTCAACTCATGGTTAAGGTCGCGTGCCGTGATGCAGACCAGGAGGTTGTCGGCGTCGTCGGCCAGGCAGGCGGCCAACCCCCGCGCCTTCTCCACGTGCGCCTTTCTGAGCGTCTGCTCGCGCGTGGCGTCCCCCTCGATAACCAGCGCCTGCGGCTGGGTGTCAGCGAGCAGCGCGATCCGAGCCGGATCGCGCTCGATCACCACGTACGCGTGGCCCGCTTGCTCCATCTCAGCGACGACCACCCGCCCCATCCGGCCGGCTCCGCAGACGACGTAATGTTTGGACAACGACTCGATCTCACGCATGATGCGACGCCTCCGCAGCACCCCGATTAGATCCAGCTCGACGATGAGCGCCGTGATCAACGCCCACCAGATCCCCAGCCCCGTAACGCCCAGCATGATCAGTACCATGGTGAACGTGCGGCCGGTCGGCGAAAGCGGGTAGATCTCCATGAAACCGACCGAGGTCACCGTGGTGACCGCCATGTAAAGCGCTTCGATCCACCGCCAACCCTCGACCAACCGGTAGCCGACCGTGCCGATCAGGAAGACGGCGAGGAAATAGAGCCCTGCCCACGCGAACCGCAGCCCGAAGGGACGTAGCGCGTCACCGAGGCCGATCGCCGGGCGTACGGCGCTTGCCGCCACGAAATCGCGGGTGACGACATCCCTGCGCCGTGGCTTCAACGCTCTAGCCCCTCGCGGGGGCGGGTTAACATTTTGACTCTATCACCTGTCTCACTTCTGGTCCCGAAACTACCCGGCTCGGCCCGGCGCCCAGACACCGCGGTCGCTCGTCGCGTCAGGCTGCCTTCGAGTGTGGGTGAGGTGAAAGATGTAGCCTCGGTACGCTGAGGCGCTTGCAAGCGTCCGGGGTGACGGACACAGGATTCTACGAGCCGGCGGGTCGCCCAGCAATCACGGCGCCCCGGTGGAACATCGACCCGCTACGGGGCGTTTAACCGTTGCTAGAGGCCATCGAGGTAGGTCTTCGGTGTCGGGGGCGGCTCGTTTCGGCCGAGCCTCGCTCGCGTCCAGTAGAGACGCGGCCTATCTTTGTGAATATGAGCGCTAACGCGACGCAGCGGGAGTGCCGTAGGCCACAATCCCGTATTCGTTCGCTGGAGTTGGTGGCGCCGCCGCCCTTGGAGGATCTGATGAGAGCTCACCCCGTTCGCCGGTCACGTCTCGCCTTCGTGGCCGCCCTGGCTCTGGTGATCGGCCCCTGGGCCGCCACGGCCGAAGCGCAGTATTTCGGTCGCAATAAGGTCCAGTACGAGGACTTCGACTTTGAGGTCCTCAAGACCGAGCACTTCGACATCCACTACTATCCGGAAGCACGCGAAGCGGTCGAGCAGGCGGGCCGCATGGCCGAGCGATGGTATGCTCGCCTGTCGCGGGTGTTCAATCATGAGCTGAGTGGACGCCAGAAGATCATCCTCTACGCCGATCACCCGGACTTCGAGCAGACGACGGCGCTCCTGGGAACGATCGATGAAGCGACGGGGGGTGTGACGGAGGCGTTCAAGCGGCGCGTGGTGCTCCCGATGGCCGGCTCGCTGGCCGAGACCGACCATGTCTTGGGTCACGAGTTGATTCACGCCTTCCAGTTCGACATCACGTCCACCTCGAGTAGCGTCGGTACCGGTTTCCCGACGGCGCTGGCGATGCCCCTGTGGTTCATCGAGGGGATGGCGGAGTACCTGTCGTTGGGCCCGGTGTATGCGCACACGGCCATGTGGATGCACGATGCCGTGCGTCGTGATGACTTCCCGAGCTTCCGCCAGCTCGCCAACCCACGCTACTTCCCCTACCGCTACGGTCACGCGTTCTGGGCTTACATCGGCGGCCGTTGGGGCGACCCCGCGGTGGGCGAGATCCTCAAGGCGGCGGCCGCAGCGGGAAGTGTGGGGCAGGCGATCGCCAGCGTGCTGGAGATTTCACCCGACGAGCTGATGGCGGATTGGGAGGCATCGATCCGTAACGCCTACGAGTCGCTGGTCGAGAAGACGAAGGGCCCGGAGGATTACGGGCGCGTACTGATCAGTGAGAAGACCGGTAGCGGCCGACTGAACATCGCGCCGGCCTTGAGTCCGGACGGTTCACGGGTCGTCTTCCTTTCGGAGAAGAGCCAGTACTCGATCGAGATGTTCCAGGCTGATGTGGCGAGCGGCAAGATTCAGAAGAAGATTCTGAAAACGGCGCTCGATCCGCACTACGAGAGCCTGCAGTTCATCAATTCGGCCGGCAGCTGGCATCCCGACGGGCGGCAATTCGTCTTCGCGGGCATCAGTAAGGGAAAGCCGATCGTCACGGTTATCGACACCGAACGTGGGAAGGCCGTGCGTGAGTACAAGGTCCCGGAGGTGGGCGAGATCTTTAACCCCGCCTGGTCGCCGGACGGCGAGCGGATCGCCTTCGTGACCGACCGCTTCTCGACCGACCTGCGCGCGCTGAAGTGGGGGAACTATCGGTTGGCACTGATCGACCCGGAGTCCGGCCGGATCGAGCCGGTTGCCGGGTTCCCGGACGCGAAGCACATCAATCCGGCTTGGTCACAAAACGGCTCGAGCCTCTACTTCGTGTCGGACGCCAACGGGATCAGCAACATTTACCGGATCGAGGTCGCGACGCGCACGATCTACCAGGTGACGGACCTGACCACGGGGGCCAGCGGGATCACCGAGCTGAGTCCGGCGCTTTCCGTCGCCACGCAGAGCGACCATCTGGTGTTCAGCGCCTTCGAGGGCAACCGCTATACGCTCTACGCCGTCGATTCGGAGGAAGTGCTCGCCGGCGGGCCGCTGGAGCCGCCCCTGGCTCAGGTCAGCCCTGCGGTATTGCCGCCGGCGGACCGGCCGGTCGGTGACGTGATGGCGCTGCTGGACAACTCCGATCTCGGGTTGCCGGCCTCCGCCGAGGAGTTCGAGAGCGCCAAGTACCGGGCCGGGCTATCCCTCGACTACATCGCGCCGCCCGAGCTCGCCGTGGGTGCCGACCGCTACGGGACGTTCGTGGGTGGTGGAACGGCGCTGTTCTGGAGCGACATGTTGGGCGAGCACACGCTGGCCACGCTGCTCCAGGTGAACGGCGGCTTCCAGGATATCGCGGCGCTGGTCGGCTACGAGAACCGGAAATCGCGCTGGAACTGGGGTCTGGTGGGCGCGCAGATCCCGGTGGTGACGCGTGGTTTCGCCGTCGGCGTCGACCCGTCCACCGGCGAGTTCATCGAGCAGGAGATCCGTCTGAGGCAGACGAGCCGCGAGATCCAGGCCCTGCTTGCTTACCCGTTGAGCCGCGTTCAACGTATCGAGTTCACCGCACGCTACCAGAATATCAGCTTCGACAACGAGCTGGAGACGCGGGTTTTCTCGCCAGGCGGTGTCCAGGTGTTCCGGGAGGAAGAGGACTTCCCACCCTGCTCCGAGCGTCCCGATGTGCTGTACTGCACGCCCGCGGCCCTAAACCTGGGGGCGGCGACAACGGCCCTGGTGTACGACAACACCTTTTTCGGCTATACGGGCCCGGTTGCGGGCCAGCGATACCGGCTGGAGGTCGCACCGGTGTTCGGGTCGATCAACTACGTGGGCGCCTTGGGGGACCTCCGCCGTTACCTCCGGCCGCTGGCGCCTTACACCTTAGCCGCTCGTGTCCTGCACTTCGGCCGCTACGGGGACGGTGGTGAGGATCGACGACTGTTACCGCTCTTCCTGGGCTACCAGCAGATCATCCGCGGCTACGACCCCGGCTCCTTCGACCTGCTGGAGTGCTCCGACCCGATCGGCGATTCCTCTTTCGTGACTGGCCGAGGCACCTGTCCGGCCTTTGACCAGCTGTTCGGCAGTCGCCTGCTGGTCACCAACTTCGAGTTCCGCATGCCATTTCCGCAGGGGTTTGGGCTGGGCTCGGCGGGCGGATTCCCGCCCCTCACGCTGGCAGTCTTCTTCGACGCCGGGGTGGCTTGGTGGTCGGAGGGAGCGGCACGCGAGTTCAGCGGAAACCTAGATCCCTGGAATCCGGTCACCAGCTATGGTTTCGCCGCCCGGCTCAACCTGTTCGGGCTTGCCATCCTCGAGTTCGACTATGTGCATCCGAACAACCGGCCGCAGAAGGGCTGGATCTGGCAGTTCGGTTTCTCGCCGGGTTTCTAGTCGACAGGTCATCTGCAGGTTTGGCTTAAGATGAAGCTCCCCGCCGTGCGGCGGGGAGCTTCTCGTTGCAGTCGTAGTCGGGGTTAACCACTCCGGTGCAGATCGTGGCGACGCCGACTCACCAGCAGCACGTCGCCCACCATGCGCTTGCGACGGAAACCCAGCATGTGGAGCACCTCCATCGCGTGCCAGCGCGCGACCTTCAGGTCGACCACCAACGTGTCGGGCCGCGTGAGGTGACGCGAGATACCGGGCAGCCAGTGTACGACGGCGTCGAGGCGCAGGTGACGGAGCAGCGCCGACAGAGGGAGCCAGGCACGCCGGAACTCGCGGACGATGAAGAACCCGTCGTTCCCCAGTTCCTGATAGAGCGGCATCAGCAGCCGCGCGTTCCAACGGGAGCGAATATCTCCGCGCCGATCGCGTGCCAGCAGCTCGCCCGACTGCAGCCGCTGAAGATTTCGGAAGCCCGGGAGCATGCGAAAGCCGTCGGCGGAGACCACGGGATGGCGATATCGCACCTCGAGCACTCGCGGCAGCCCGCGTGCCGCCCGGGCGAGTAGCTCCCGCGACTCTCGCACGATAGTGAGACGCTGCGCGTCGATGAGGCCTGCAGTGGCGAGCGCCACCCAGACACCGGCCTCGGCCAAATCGACGGACTCCTCCGAGTTGTGCTGCCCCGATTCCAACGTCACCGTCACATGGCCCCGGTTCGTGAGGTACTCGGAGATCGTGCCGTCCAGGTACTCCTCCAGCCCTATGACGACCGGCACCGGGAACCGCAGGGCGAAGGCGCGGTTGCGCAGGGTGTCCCCCATGACCACGAAGGGCGCGCCTTCGCCGGAGGTCGTGTGAAGATCGAGTGCGAAGACCTCGCCGGTTACCCGCTCGAACACCAGCTCCAACTCGCGCAGGAGTTCGGAGCGCTCCTGGTCCTCTGGGCTGTCCGCGGAAGAACCGTCGCCGGACTTCGACGCCTGCATCTCCCTAGTGAGCCACTGCCGGTTCAGGTCTTTCTTGATGTAGCGCTGACGGCCTGCCAGAGCCGGCAGGTTGCCGGCCAGGCCGAGGAACTCGCCGCAGAGCGGGATCTGGTCTCGGGCTAGCCGGTCGAACACGCGAGACAGCCCCCGCACTCCGGCTGGCTCGTTACCGTGCACACCGCCGAGACAGATGAGCGTGGGACCAGGCTGAGCGCCCGTGACCTGGCCGATCACCCGGCGAAGCGGCTCGCCATCCTCCAGCACCCCTGTGCCCGTTCGCGCCGGTTCCTGCGTCACTCTTCGCTCAGTTTCTCTTCGAGCAACTGGCGGGCGATGTGCATGAAGTCGCGCTCGCTGACTGTGCCCACGAGCTTTCCGGACTTGACGACCGGCAGGACCGAGACGCCGTTTTCGTGCATCAGTTTGATCGCTTCGAGGGTGGGTGTCTCCGGTGTGACCGTGATCGGGTTCCGTACCATGACCTCCTTCACCGGAATCGCCAATCGCTCGCCAACCTGTCCCCGTGTCAGCAAGCGAAGCAGCGAGCGGTAAGAGACGAGCCCTACGATCTGCTGCCCGTCGTCCTCGACGAGCACATGGCGGATGCGCTTACGGTCCATCAGAAAGGCGACCAGGTCGACCAGCTCGTCTTCGTGCACGGTAAACAGCTCGGTGGTCATGTACTGCTCGACGCTGAGGTAGTTGCCCTTCCAGCCACCGCCTTCATCGAGTACGGCGAGCGGCCATTCGTGACCGAGCTGGCCGTCATGCTGGCGCGCCGCTGTGGCGGCGGTTAACGCGGCGAGGCGCTCGGAGAACGTGCCGTGGCCTTTGAGCTTGGAGAGGGAGCGCAGGAGCCACTGGGCTCCCGTGCCGCAGCTCTCGACGCGGTTGCGGACCACGCCCAGGTAGTGGTCGACATCGCCGGGGTCGATGTTCACGCTCTCGAGTCCGGCTTTCGCCATTGGCAAGAGGCGCTGCAAGACGAGCTCCTGAGCCGGTACCGTCTCGTCGTTCACCCAGGTCAAGGTCGCGTTTAGCCCGCGGCGTGCGGCGGCCAGGAAGTTGTCCTTGGCGTCATCGAAGTCCAGGTAGCGGGTCATATCGTCGAACTCGGCGGCAGCGCCCAGCAGCGTGCCGATCCAGAACGCCGCGTTGGCGATCTCATCGACCACCGTCGGTCCGGAGGGCAGGGCACGGCACTCGATCCGCAGATGCGGCTGCCCTTCTGACACCCCGTAACAGGGCCGGTTCCAGCGGTAGATCGTGCTGTTGTGCAGCTGAAGCGCGGCCAGCCGGGGAACGCCGCCCGAGTCGAGCGTCTCCAGAGCGTCCTCGGGGATCGGCGTCGGCAGCAGCACGCGGAAGCGGGCGACGTCCTCTTGGAAGAGCTCCACCACCGAATCGCTCACCCAGGCGTCGCCGAACCGCACCCGCGAGACTCGCTCGCGCAAGTGCTTCATAGCCGCCCGAGTGTCCACGGACTGTTGGAAAAGCGCGATGCGCGTCTCCGACCAGAGCCGCTTGCCGAACAGGAGCGGCGAGTTCGAGGTGGCCGCCAGCACCGGCCCGAGCATCGCCTGGGCGATGTTGTAGATGTGCGCGAACTCCTCAGCGTCGACCTGCAGATGGACCTGGCAGCTCGTGTTGCAGGCCTCGAGCATCACCGAGTCGTGCTCCACCATCAGCTCGTCGATACCCTGGATGTGCAGGCGCGCTGGCCCCCCTCTCATCCGCGTCACCGCGTCGTTCAGTGCGTAGTAACGCTCCCGCGGCGTCATCGCCTCCAGCGTCACGTCCGACTTCCTCAGGCTGGGCAGGATCCCGGTCAGGATGACCTCCCCTCCTTCTTTCCTCGCCGCATCGCGTACGGCCCTGATGTGGGCCGCGAGGTCACGCTCCAGCGCCCGGAAGCAGTTGCCGGTCAGCGTCAGCGGGTCGAGATTGATCTCCAGATTGAATTGCGCCAGCTCACTCGTGTAAGGCGATCCGCCGAGGCGTTCCAGCAATTGCTCGGCGATGAGGGCGGGCCGCCAGCCGCTGTCGACCAGGAAGAGCTCCTGCTCCATGCCGATCCGCCGCACGTCGGACTCGATCATGCCGCCCTTGATCATCCGCTCCAGGGCGTGCAGGTCCCGGAGCATGGCGCGCGTAAACGCGCGCGTCGCTTCCGGTTCGCGCTGGGTTTGGGTGTCCTGACCCATGAAGCCGTCCTTTCGAGCCGCATTTCGGCGCCCGGTCGTCGGGGCCGCTCAATGCTGGATCGGAACGGTCGTAAATTAGCCCGGGCCCGCGTTTAAGGAAACCAATTCCAGTTCCCCCGCCGGTCGCCCGGCCCCGGAACCCCGGGGCGACGGTTTGGGGCGTTCGTGCATCTATTAGGGTGGCATGAGGAGCGAAGCTGTCCTTCTGGCACGCGCGCAGGTGGCCCGGGCTCGGGCGGGCGACGTCGAGGCGCTGGAGAGTGTGTACCTGGCGTTTCGGGCGCCCGTTTACAACCTGGGCCGCCGCATCTGCGGCAGCGAGGAGGACGCGGAGGAAGTGCTCCAGGAAACCTTCCTCGAAGTCTGCCGCTCGATCCGCGGTTTTCGCGGCGACGGATCCCTCTGGGGCTGGGTCCGTCAGGTGGCGGTGAGCAAAGCGCTGATGCTGCTTCGCCGTGAGCGGTTGCGGGGCGGGCCGTCGCTGGACGAGGGCGACCTTTTGCCGCCGGCTGGCCGCACAATGCCGCCCGATCCGTTGGCGCCGCTCGACCTCGAGGCGGCGCTGCGACGCCTGCCGGCCCGATCGCGGGCGGTGCTCTGGCTCCACGATGTGGAGGGTTACACACACGAGGAGATCGGCGCGCTGATGGGCAAGACGGCCAGCTTCTCGAAATCACAGCTATCGCGAGCGCACCGGCGCCTGCGGGAGTGGTTGAGCTAATGCGTGAGATGCGCCACCTGGAGATGGACGAGTTGCTCGCCCTCCGCGACGGCGAGGGTACGGCGTACGCGCGCGTACATGTCGGGTCGTGTGAGAGGTGTGAGCGAGAGCTGGACCGTTTGCATCGGGTCCGCGCCGAGCTGCGGGGGCTGCCGGCGCTCACGCCGCCGCGTGAGCTGTGGCCCGGGATATACTCGGCGCTGAATCGGCGACGCCGCTGGAGGCGGCTGGGCCTCAGCGCCGGGGCGCTCGCCGCAGCGGCGGCGCTGGCGGGTCTCTTCGTGGCACGTGGTCCGGCTGATCGCGAGCGTGCGCTCCCGTCCGACCTCTGGATCGTGGAGGCGTCGAGCGAGGACCTGGGACCGATCATCGAACGGGCCCAGGAACTTGAGTCCTTGCTGCACGCTTACGAGCCCGCCACCCGGGTGTACGACGCGCCTACAGCGTTCGCGGCCTCGGTGCTCGAGGATCGCATCATGCTGATTGACCGTATGCTGACTGAGGGACGAGCCGTCGGCGCCGACAGGGATCTGCTGCGCGGCCTCTGGGGCGAGCGGGTCGAGACGCTGGAGGCGCTGGTGGGTCTCCAAAACGTACGGCAGGAGCGAGTGTGGCGTTAGTGATCTCAGAGACAACATGTAGATGAGGAGGAGAACGATGAGATGGGCCGGTTTCTTCGCAGCCGCTTTGTTCCTGGCGGCCGCTTTCGCGCCGCCTCTGCAGGCGCAGGAGGAAAAGGAATGCGAGTGCCAGATGCCGTGGGGACAGATCTTCCTGCGCGGATCGGAAGACTGGCCGCAAGTGTCCTGGGTTGGCCGGCGTGCGCGGCTCGGCGTCTTTGTGAACACCAGGGCCAAGGCGGAACCGGACAGATATGGCGCGCTGATCGAGGGCGTCACCAAGGGTGGCCCGGCCGACAAAGCGGGCATTCAGAAGGGTGACATCATCACCAAGCTCGGCGGTGTGAGCCTGTTGAGCGGGAGTGAGACGTACGAGGAAGATGTCTCGGTGCCGGGCATGCGACTGATCGAACGGGCCCGCGAACTCGAAAGCGGTGACACGGTGAAGATCGAGTTTCGCCGCGACGGTGCGACCCAGACCGTGGAGCTGGTGGCGGGCGGCTTTGGCGACGCTGGCGTCATTGAGTGGAGCGACTTTGCGGACGAGTTCGAGCGGTCGGGTCGTCTGCATGGCCTGATGGAGCGGCTGCACGAGCTGCCCGAGATCCACGTCGAGGGCCCTGAGACCTTTGCGCTGAGGCTGGGCGCCCGGCTGCCGGGCCTCCAGCTGGTCTCCCTCAACGAGGACCTGGGCGCGTACTTCGGCACCGACGAGGGCGTGCTCGTGGTCAGCGTTCCCGAGGACAGTGATCTAAACCTCGAGGCTGGGGACGTGATCGATGCGATCGACGGCCGCACCGTGCGCAGCCCGAGCCACGCGATGCGCATTCTCCGCTCTTATGATGCCGATGAGGAAGTCTCGTTCCGCATCATGCGAAACAAGAAGCAGCGGGACGTGAAGGGCAAGGTTCCAGAAGGGCTCGGTGGCCCCAGGGTACTGCGGATCGAACGCGAGAAGGGCTGATCGCTGCCCCTAAACCCGGGTGGTCGGCGGGCGCGGTTGGGGGGCGGTCAAGCTGCGGCGGCCTGCCCGTGCAGAATCTCGTGGAAGGCACGGCGCACGTAGACGGGGACCATGGCGCGGCGCCACTCGATTTCGACGATGAGGTTGTCGAGCGGATTGCACTGGCGATAAGCCTGCCGTGCCACCTCCTCGATCACCTCGGCGGTCGGCCGCTGGCCGACCGCTATCTTCTCCAGCCCGCCGATGCGCCGGGGCTTCGCGCCCAAACCGGCCACCACAATAGCGATGGACTGGATCACCTCGTCCGCGTCCCGCGCCAGCGCCAACGCCAGGCTCAGCAGCGGGAAGTCGACCGACTTACGCTCGCGGAGCTTCTGGTAGCTGGTCTGCAGCTGTGGCGGGGGTAGGGGCACGCGCACCCGCGTCAGCAGCTCGTCCGGCTGGCGACGCACGTTCCAGATCCCGTCGGCGACGAAGAAGTCATTGAGCGGGACGGTGCGCCTCCCGTCCGCCGACGCCAGATCGATCACGGCGTCCAGTGCCATGAGTAGGGGCGGCGTGTCGGCGGAGTTGGCGGCCACGCACTTGGTCCCGCCCTTCACCACATGGCAGACGTCGCCGTCTTTCTTGAGGCAGAAGCCCAGCGACTTACGCCAGAAGTACGTCTGGTTGTAGTAGGTGCAACGAGTGTCGAGGCAGACGTTACCGCCCAGCGTCGCCTGGTTGCGGATCATCGGATGGGCGATCGCACCCGCCGCTTCCGCCAGACCAGGCAGATGCTCGCGTACCAGAGGGTGCGTCGCCACAGCGGTCAGGCTCTCAGCGGCACCGATGACCAGCTCGCCGGCGCGTCGCTCGACGCCCCGCAGCTCGTCGATCCCCTTGAGCCCCACCAGGTGCCCCGGCGTGAACAGCTTGTGCTTCATGTTGGGGACGAGGTCGGTTCCACCGGCGATCGGCATGACGTCGCCCGCGTGGAGCCTCAGCAGCTCCAACGCCTCGCCCAGTTCCCGGGGCCGGTGGTACACGTAGGGGTGTAGACGTAGCATCGTTCGACTCAATCGCCCGCCACCGGCAGCGGCACGTCCGCCGGCGCTGGCTTCCACGGCGTGAGCCCGCCGGATCGTTCCCGCTCACGTCGGCGCCGGATCGCCGACCAGACGCGCGGCGGTGTGAAGGGGAGACGGTCCATGCGCACGCCCACCGCATCGTAGATGGCGTTGGCGATCGCCGGGATCGAAGGGTGCAACGGCCCTTCGCCCGCCTCCTTGGCGCCGTAGGGCCCCTCCGGATCGACCGACTCGATGACCAGCGACTCGAGCTCGGGCGTGTCGAGGCTGGTGGGGATCTTGTAGTCGAGGAGCGACGGCGCGTTGTGGAGCCCGCTCTCCTTGAAGACATGAGCTTCCATGATCGCTTCCCCGAACCCCATGTAGGCCGAGCCCTCCATCTGGCCTTCCACCAGGATCGGACTGAGTGCCCGGCCACAGTCGTGGGCGATCCATATCCGCTCCACCTCGACGAACCCGGTCTCTGGGTCCACCTCGACCTCGGCCACGTGGGCGGTGAACGAGTAGGCGGGCGAGGAGCCGATCGTGCCGCCCCGATAGCTGCCGTGGATATCCTTCGGCGTGTTGTAGAAGCCGACGGCGGCCAGCGTGCCGAACTTGGACTCCGCCAGGTTGAAGGCCTCCGAGATCACCATCTTGCGGCCCGTATCCCGCGCGTCGAACGCCCATCCGCCAACGAGCATCACTTGCTTAGGCTTGCAGTCCCAAGCTTCGGCGACGGCCTCGCGCACCTGCTTCTTGACCTTGCGCGCCGCGTCGATGCAGGAGTTTCCACACATGAGGGTGATCCGCGACGAGTAGGCGCCAAGGTCGACCGGCGTGAGGTCGGTGTCGGCGGAGAGGATGCGCACGTAGTCGAGCGGCACGCCCAGCTCTTCTGAGACGATGTAGGCGAGCATCGAGTCGGAGCCCTGCCCGATCTCCGAGGCCCCGCAGAACACCGCCACCCGGCCGGACCGGTCCACCTGCAGCTGCACCGCCGACTGCGGCATCTCGTTCGGGTAGATCGGGTAGTTGGTGCCTGAGATGTAGCAGGAGCCAGCGATACCGACACCGCAGCCGTAGGGCAGCCTGCGATACTTCTGCCGCCACCCGGAAGCCCGCTCCACGGCATCGAGGCACTCGAGGAACCCGTTCGAGGTGACGCGAAACTCGTTCACCGTCCGCGTGTCGGACCCCAGGAAGTTGCGCCGCCGCAGTTCCACTGGATCGAGGCCGAGTGCTTCGGCGAGCTTGTCGAGCTGGACCTCGATGGCGAAGCGTGGCTGGACCGACCCGTGACCGCGCTTCGGGCCGGCGCACGGCTTATTCGTATAGACCCGTGTGGAATCGAAGCGGTACGACGCCATCTGATATGGCGCTGTGATCAGCTGGCCTGAGTAATACGTCGTGACGAGCCCGAACGAGCTGTAGCCGCCCCCGTCGAGGACCGTCTTTGCGTCTACCGCCTTGATTCGACCGCTCTTGCTGGCGCCAGTCCTGTAGCGCATCAGCATCGGGTGCCGGCCACGGTGCGCGTAAAAGACCTCCTCGCGGGTGTAGAGGATCTTCACCGGCCGGCCGCTGACCATCGACAGCTTGGCCACGCAGAACTCGAGGTCGAAGGGTTCCGATTTGCCGCCGAATGCACCGCCGATGGGGGGTTGGATGACCCGCACCTTAGCCAGGTCGAGATCGAGCACGCGCGCCAGCTCGCGATGCAGGTAGTGGGGCACTTGCGTCGCCGACCATACGGTCAGCTGGCCGGATGGGTTGTAATAGCCGATGGCGCAGTGCGGCTCGATCGCCGTGTGTGTCGTCCCCTCGCAATAGTACTCGCCCTCCACAACCACGTCGGATTCGGCCATCAACTCGTCCACCGCGCCGAACTCGAGCGTAACGTGCTTCGAGACGTTGCCATTCTGGTCGGGCTTGCGTGGATCGTGGATCGGGTTTTCCGGGTGGGCGAGCGCTTCTTCCGGATCGAGGTAGTGGGGGAGCACCTCGTAGTCGACGTCGATCAGATCGAGCGCCTGATCCGCCGTCTCCTCATCGATGGCGGCCACGGCCGCGACGCCGTCGCCCACGTAGCGCACTTTGTCCACGCAAAGCGGGTACTCGTCCCGAGTCCACGGGATGATCCCGTAGGAGACCGGCATGTCGCTGCCGGTCACGACCGCATGCACGCCCTCCAGCTCCAGGGCCCCCGAGACGTCTATCGCTTTGATCAGCGCGTGCGGGTGCGGACTGCGCAGGATCTTCGCGTGTAGCATCCCCGGCAGCGCGATGTCGTCGGTGTAGGTGGCGCGGCCGGTGGACTTGGCCAGCCCATCCGTCCGCCGTAGCCGGCGCCCGATCACCTGGAACTCGCGCTCGAGCGCCTCGCGCAGCTCCTCGTCGCTGGCCGCTGCCTCCGCTTGCTTGTCTCGGAAGTCCTCGAGCTTCATTTGCGCGCCAGCTCCGCTGGAGGCCGCTCCTCGCGCAGCGAGCGGGCCGCGAGCTCCACCGCCTCATAGATCTTCGTGTAACCGGTGCAGCGGCACAGGTTGCCCGACAGCGCTTGCCGGATCTCGTCCCGCGATGGGTGCGGGTTGCGGTTGAGCAGGCTGGCGGCCGACATCAGGATCCCCGGCGTACAGAACCCACACTGCGCCGCGCCGCTGAGGTCGAAGGCGTCCTGCAGCGCGTGCGGACCGCCGGGTCCGGCGAGCCCCTCGATCGTGGTCACCTCCCGACCCTCGGCCTCCTGGACCGGCAGGATACAGGAGAGGGTGGGCACACCGTCGAGCAGGACCGTGCAGGCGCCGCAGTCTCCTTTGTCGCAGCCCTGCTTCGAGCCGGTGTAGCCGAGCACGTAGCGCAGCGTCTCGAGCAGGGTGTAGTGGCCCGGCACCCCAATCTCGCGCGTGTCTCCGTTGACGGTCAGAGTTAGCGGTTCAATCAACGAGAGCCTCATCACCCGGTGACGCGGCCCGCCCTGGGGCGGCCGGTCAGCTGCGATTGACACATTCGATGCTACGGGGCGGGGAGCGACCCGTCAAGTTTCAGGTGCGCGTCGGCCGGGGTTCGGTACAGCAGTTAAGTCGTTGTCGAGAAATATCTTAGGGTTGGTGAGCTTGGGCTGACACAGCCCGCGGAGGCGAGCGGAGGTCAGTCTTCTTCGCGCCAGGCCTCGCACTCGAAGCCGAAGAGTTTCGCTTCCTCGGTCGCCCACGCATCGGTGGGCAGTCCCGCTTTGCGGCACAATCCGCTCAGAAAGGCGACGCGGTCCCAGCCGAACGCCAGTGGCACTTGCGGCAGCAGCAGCCCCGATCGCTTACCCTTCACGATCATCAACCCGTGTTGGCCGACGACGACCTCGTCCGGGCGAATGGGCCGGAGCGGGGTGAGCGCGCTGATCTCGATCTGCAGCTCCGAAACCTCTTCCTGTGCCACAGAGGAGAAGCGTTCATCGTCGGTGGCCGCCGCGACCGCCATCCTCACCACGGCCTCGATGAGCGGTCGCCGCGCCGCCCATTCGCCGCGGCAGCCGCGCAACTCGCCACTGTCGCGGCGGCGCAGGGTGACGAAGGCGGCGCGCGGCTCGAGTAGAGTCGGCGCGTCGGTCTCATACCCCGGCGTGCGGCCCGAGCGCAGGCCATCCCTCAAGGCCTGACGAGCCAGACGGAGCAGCGTCTCTTTCTCGGAAGCCGAGAGCATGGTGGCTAGCGAACGAGGTGGAAGCGCTCTTGCCGGCCCAGCACCCAGCGGCGCGCACCGTTCGCGTCCAGGTAAGCGTCTTCCTCGAGCGCCGTCCGCACCTTCTGGCCGTCCCACTCGGGCGCGCGCGTGGTGGCCTGAAGCTCGATCGAGTACCAGGTGTTGGGTCGCACGGGCAACGCGCCGCGCCCCGGCACCCCGGCCTGACGGTCCCAGAGCCCGACCAGCGGCCCGGCGCCGTGTCCGTGGTCGCCGATCGGATGGGTGTAGATCGTCCCATCGATGCCCGCCTCGTGCATACGCTCGAGGCTGCGCCGGAGCACTTCGTCGCCGCTGCGGCCGGGGACGAGCTCGGCCATCACGATGTCCTGCAGCCGATTGCCAGCGGCGAGGGCACGCTGGA
>CAYFXF010000008.1:0-15607 GCA_964347085.1 uncultured Gemmatimonadota bacterium
ACCAGGGGCCTCTGCCTTGTAAGGGCAGCGCTCTCGCCAGCTGAGCTACGCGCCCGAGTTTGGCCCCACTCACAGGGCTCGCGCACCGTCCCGGCCTCGCGCGACCCTGTCAGAGGATCAGGCCCAGTGGGATCAACACCACGTAGGCTGTAACCAGCAAGACCGGGGCGATCACGGTGGACAGCACCAGCGAGTCGCTGGCGAGCGCCAGGTAGCCCGCAACGAGCAACACTGCCGCAGCGGCGAGCAACGCCCAATTCAGTCGGGTGAACTGCAAGGCCCGGGCCCGTTGGCCCGGGGAGCCAGCTCCCGACTTGCCTCCCGTTCCCACCGCACTCGACGCATCGCGCGCCGCCGCCCGCGGCCCGCGAGGAGTTCTCTTTCGAGGAGTTGCCCTTGGCATGAACGGGCTGGAAGCTATGCTTTCCCCACCTCCACGTCAATCAGGCCAGGGAGGACCGTCCTCAGCGCCGGCTCCGAGCCCACCGCCGTCGGAGTCCTGCTCACGGACGCGGGCCTCCAAGGCTGCCAGTTTCCTTTGAGTTCGCCGCCTTTTCCAATACCCCATAAAGAGCAAAAGGATCGTCAACGCGGTCCAGTAGACCGCGGTCTGAGTGAGCACCAACAGCCAGCCGAAGCGCCGGCTCACATCGCGGCGCCACATGCGCTCATACTGGCTCAGCGTGAGCCCGTAGGTTCGCCGCAGCGCCAGATCCAGGTCTGCGCCCTGACGCCAGCGTTCCAGCAGCTTGGCGAAGCCGTCCGCGCCGCCCAGGCGGTAGAGATACTCGACGGCCGTGTACGACAGCAGGTAGGCATATTGGGACCGGACCCGAGTGCCACGGAAATCGAGGCTGAGCGTCTTGAGCGAAGGCAGCTGACCGAACAGGACCGCCAGGCGCAGCGTCCAGGCGTCGCGCGCGCCCCAGCTCGCCGAGGCGAGTTGTGCGTAGCCTTCGTGGAACCAGCGTGGCGCGGCCGATCCCAGGAAGCGATCGAGCGCGATGTGCGCCAGCTCATGGCGCAGGATGGTGGCCAGTGGTGAAGGGCCGGCGCGCGGCCCGAAGACGGGAAGCACGATCTCGTCTCCCGCCGGAAAGGCGATGCCCGCGCTCCAATCCGGGACACCCGGGGCCAGCGAGTCGAAGGTGGCCGGGTCCGGGGCTAAGTAAACCGTCACCGGCCGCGCGGTGAGGATCTCAGGCGGCAGCCCCGGGAGTGGCGGAGATCGCTCGAACGCCTCGAGCAGCGCCGCGGCGGCGCGCCCCTGACCGGGCCAGTAGTTGAATGAGAGCGCCCCGCTCCGCAGGGTTTCCTGGCCGGCGCCAGCGATGTGAGCGAGCCACAGCGCCAGCCAGAGGCCGGTCCGGCCGACGATCATCCGGGGTCACCGCTCGTCGGCCGGCGCCGTGCTACGTTCGCGGAACCATGCCTCAAGTCGCGCCTCGAGCTCCGCGTCGAACGCCCGGGCGCTCTCGGCGGAGCGCGCGATATCGAGCGCGTGCATCTCGCGAACCTGTGCCGCGAGATCATCGAAGAAGACCCGCACCAGCCCGATCGACGAGTGCTCATCGAACACCGCAACGAGCATCAGGCGGCCAGCCGGCGAGTCGAAGTGCCCGAGGAAGAGCTGGCGAACGCGCCCTGCGTGATACACGTGCTCGAACTGATCTTCCCCAAGCTGCTGCGCCAGCGCCTGGCTCGAGGCGTTGATCCCAGCCGCCAGGGTGGCCACACCCACCAGGTCGAAGACGCGGTCGAAACCGTGGTAAGCAAGGACCTGTCCGCCGCGGTTGATCAGCGCCGCCAGTCGCACACCTGTCTCACGTACGAACTCCTCCAGCGGCCCGCGGAAGGCTTTCTGGACTTGCCGGACATCAGGGCGCGGCATTGGCAGCCATCCTCAGGCCGTGGGCGTCACCGTCAAACCTGCCGCCGCCCGCCGCACCGAGAGCCGGGCCTGGCCGGGGTTGGCGCGTCGATCCACGACCGCCATCAGCGCCAGGGATTCCCGACCGGCGATCATGATGCGGCCCCGCTCCGCCTCCAACTCAAGGAAGAGCCCTTCCTCCACGGCCGCCGATGTCGCGCGGCCTGCGCGTCGGTACAGCGACGCCGCCAGCGCGGCCAGCGCCGCGCCGTCCACGCCAACATGGACGCGTCCATCCACGACCAGCCCGTCCGCCAGCGCCACGACCAGCACGCCCCGAATCCCAGGCATGCGCATCACCCGATCGAGCAGGCCGTCGTAGGGGCTCCCCTTCATCAGCCCGTTTCCTCGCCCGACTGCGCTTCGGCTATGTCCATCGCCTGTTGCAGCGCCCGGATGGCCCGGCCCGCCGGCACCCGACTGCCGGTGACGACGACGACGGTCCGCTCACCCAGCGGCGCGGCGGTCACACGCCTCTCGCCCGACTGCACTTCGAGGCCGTTGAATCCGCCCAGATCCAGGTACGACACGACCCGCTCCGCCTCGCGGCGGGCGCCCCGCATATTGGCCCCGAACGAGCGCTCCGCTTCCTGGCTGTCGCCCAGCAAGCGACCCATGCCAACACGCCCCTCCGCATCGACGAGGAGCACTCCGAAGATGGCATCGCCTGCGGCGAGCAAGTCCGCGAACGCGTCTTGGGGAACGGGGGCCGTGACCGTCTCGGCCGAGCCCGCTGCCGTCTCCAGCCGGTCGCGTAAACCCGCTAGCCGTGCGTCTCCCGGCGTCAGCCGCTCCGCCGCCTGCAACTCACGCCGAGCCTCACCGTACCGACCTTCCTCGAGGTAGAGCGCGACGGCGGCCAGGCGCGACGGGAGATGATCCGGCGCCAGCTGGCGCACGATCGCCCACTCGTCCAGAGCCAACTCGCGCTCGTTGCGCTCTTCGTAGATTTGGCCCAGCTCGAAGTGGGCTTCCACATGCGTGGGGTGGCGCTGGAGGCCGCGCAGGCATACCGCCAAGGCCCGCTGCAGCTCGCCACGCTCGCGATGCGCTGCAGCCAGCGCGACGAAGGCCATGGAATCCGGGTTAGCCGCCAGTTCGGCGCCGAGTTCCTCGAACGTCCTGGTTTCGCTCATCGACGGTCCGATCGGCTCATGCCATCACGCGCTCTAGTGCGTCCAGCACCCGGGACGGGTGGAACGGCTTCGCTACGAACTCGCGGGCGCCGGCGCGAAGCGCCTCCTGCGCCCGCGCCTCCTGCCCGCTTCCGCCACATATCAAGATCCGCGCTGCAGGATCCGCCGTCACGATCTCACGGACCGCCTCCACCCCGCCTAGCTCTGGCATCACGATGTCCATGGTGACCAGGTCGGGCCTCAGCTGGTGGTACAGGCCCACGGCCTCGCGCCCGTCCGTCGCCTCTCCCACCACCCGGAAGCCGGCAGCAGCCAGGATGTCGCGAATCATCGTGCGCATCAAGACGGCATCATCGACGATCAACACGGTGCGGGCCATGGCCGTGGCGCGTTGAGATGGGTGACGGCGGGTTGCATGATCCCAATGACAAACGCGGAAAGAGCAGTATAGCCTGCGGCAGAAGTCACAGTCAACTCGAGTCGCGCGCCCATTCGGCGGCCTCGGCCAGGTCCGCCGGAAGCGGCGCGACGAACTCCAGCACTTGTCCGCTCTGCGGATGCTCGAAGCGCAGCTCGGCGGCGTGCAGGAACTGCCGCGTCAGTCGCTGGGCCAGCCCTCTGGCCCACCGACCGCCCGCGCCCCCCAGACCGCGCTCCCAGCCCGCCGCGTATTGACGGTCACCCACCACCGGGTGTCCGACGTGCCGCAAGTGCACCCGAATCTGGTGCGTGCGGCCGGTGTGCAGCCGCACCCGGATGAAATCGGCGGCGCGCCATCGCTCCAACCGCTCGATCTCGGTGAGCGCCGGTCGCGCCCCCGGCACCACGGCCATGCGCTTGCGATCGCGCCGCTGCCGGCCGACCTCGGCGTCGATCAGCAGGTGGTCCTCGCGCAGATGACCCCAGCACGCGGCCAGATAGCGGCGCACGATCCGGCGCCGGGCCAGCATGTCGGCCAGGCGCCGATGGACCTGCTCAACGCGCGCCACGATGATCAGACCCGAGGTGTCCTTGTCGAGGCGGTGCACGATGCCCGGGCGGCGCGAGCCACCGACCGGCGAGAGCTGTCCCACCTGGCCCAGCAGTGCGTTGACCAGAGTCCCGCGGGGATGGCCGGGCGCGGGGTGAACGACCATTCCAGCCGGCTTGTTCACCACTAAGAACCCCTCATCCTCGTAGAGGATTTCGACCGGGATCTCCTCGGCGACGGCGTGGATCGGCTCTGGACTCGGCACCTCAACGGTGATGACATCACCGACCTCAGGCATGTAGCTCTTCTTGGGAGTCCGGCTGGCGATTTGTACCTGTCCGCCTTCGATCAGTGCGGCGACATACGAGCGCGAGAGTGAGAGCCGCTCGGCGAGGTAGCGATCGAGCCTCCGCTCGCAGGGCTCCACGACCTCGATTCGGTGGGTTACGCCTGCTTGATGGCCCTCAACTGCTGCCACTCTGCTCTCGGTCGCGACGTCGGTCTTCCGCCCACAGGGAGGTCAGCAGTAAGAGAGCGCCGACAGTGACCGCCGTGTCCGCCAGGTTGAATACGGGCCAGCGGAGCGTGCCGATCCCGAAATCGAGGAAATCAACGACACCGTGAGCGGAACGAATGCGATCGACCACGTTACCCAGGGCGCCGCCGGCGATCGCTCCGATGGCGAAGAGCCTCAGCTTATCCTCGGCCGCCGTGTGCCGGTACATCACGATCAGCACACCCACGGCGAGGAACGCGAGGGTGAGGAAGAGGAAACGGGAGTAAGGCCCGAGGTGAAGGCCGAACGCCGCTCCCGGATTGTGGATGTAGGTCAGACGAACAAAATCACCAAGAACCGGTACCGATTCGTACAGGTGTAGCGTGCCTTGGACCAGCTGTTTGGTGAAGAAGTCCAGCAGCAGCACGAACCCGACGGTGCCGCCGAAGATCCAGAGCTTGCCGCGCGCCGCAGCGGCGTCGGACAGCTCACCCACTCCAGCCAGCTCGCCGACTCGCGGGCCGCTGTCAGCTCTCACTGTTCTCCTCGCGCTCCTTGCAATCGATGCAGAGTCGAGCGTGAGGCAACGCGTCAAGGCGCTCGGAGCCGATCTCGTCGCCGCACTCCTCACATCGGCCGTACTTTTCGGGAAACTTGTAAAGGCGGCGCAACGCCTCATCGATGTGATACAACAACCGGCCTTCCTTGCTGGCAAATAGGAAGGCCTTCTCGCGCTCCATGGCATCCGTGCCCTGATCCGCCATGTGGAAGCTGTACGCCGACAGATCTCCATCGGAGCCCTGCAGCGTGTCCGAGAACGATTCGTCGTACCGGGCTAGCTGCTTGACGATCTTCGCCCGTTCTTCGAGAAGGCGCTGCTCGAAGTGCGCCTGCTCTTTCTTAGTCAGCGGCATCTGTGTTCCCCTGATTCTAGCTCACGGTACTGCGAAGCCCCCGGACGCCAGGTCAGCTGACCTGCACGCCGATCACCGCTTCGCACCCGTCGAGCTTCACTTTCCGTGTGTGCTCGTAACCGCCTCCGGCTGGTTCGGAGCCGACCTCCACCTCCACAGCCAGCACCTCGCTGGCGATGTACTCCCGGTGGGCTGTCGCAGCCGAGGCTACTTCCGGAGCACCAAAAATACCCAAACAGATCCGATCGTCCAGTTCGAGGCCGGCGTCACGCCGTAGGCGCTGAATCCGGTTAACCAGCTCACGCGCGGTGCCCTCTAACCTCAGCTCGTCGTCCACTCGGGTGTCAAGGCCGACGCTGATCCCGCCCTCGGATTGCACGACGAGCCCTTCGCGCGCCTCCTCGACCAGGACGGCGGCCTCCTCCGGCACGGAGACGCGCGCCCCGTCCAGCTCCACCGCCAGCTCGCCCCCGGCACGCCAGGCCGCTAACGCTTCCCCGCCCAGGCGGCGCAGCGCCTCCGCGACCGCCCCGGCCCGTGATCCGAAGGTCGGCCCCAGCAAGGCGAAGTTCGGCTCGGCGCGATAGCTCACCAGCTCCGACGGGTCGTCGATGAACGTCAGCTCTCGCACGTTTAGCTCGTCTCTCACGATTTTCAGCACTTCATCACTCACTCCTCCGGCGCGGCCGGCGGGCACCACGGCCAGCAAGCGGCGCAGCGGCTGACGCACGCGAATCGCCGCTGCCTCGCGCGCCGCGCGGCCCAAGCCGGAGAGCTGACGAGCCAGCTCGATTGCGTCCTCCAGCTGTGCGTCGCGCCGCCCCTCTGGCTCCGGATAGAGTTCCAGATGCACGGACGCTCCGTCGCTGAGCTCACGGTGGATCCAGTCGCTGACGAACGGCACCATCGGCGCCATCAGCCGGCAGCTCGCGACCAGCGTTTCCCAGAGCGTGCTGAACGCGGCGTCCATTGTCTCGCGACTCGCCGCTCGTGTACCCCAAAAGCGCGGGCGCGAGCGCCGCACGTACCAGTTAGACAGATCGTCGACCACGAACTCGCCGATGTGACGGACAGCACGGGTGACGTCGAAAGCATCGAGATCGGCTCGACACGACTCGCGCAGCCCATCCAGTCGGGAAAGCAGCCAGCGGTCCAACACAGGCCGCTGCTCGAACGGCACTCGACGCTCCGGCGTCCATTTCTCCAGGTTGGCGTACAGCTCGAAGAAGCGGTAAGTGGCCTGCAACGTGCCAAAGAACTTGCGCCGCACCTCAGCCAGCGCCTTGGGATCGTGCCGCTTGGGCAGCCAGGGGTTGCTCACCGCGAGGAGATAGTAGCGGATCGTGTCAGCCCCCAATTCGCCCAGCGCCTCCCACGGGTCAATGACGTTGCCGCGCGACTTCGACATCTTCACGCCCTCGGCGTCGAGCACCAGGTCATTGACGACGACGCTCCGATACGGCGCGCGCTCGAACAACACTGTCGAAATGGCGAGTAGTGAGTAGAACCAGCCGCGCGTCTGATCGACACCCTCGGCGATAAAGTCCGCGGGAAACTGCTGCGTAAAGGTCTCACGGTTCTCGAACGGGTGATGCCACTGAGCGAAGGGCATCGACCCGGAATCGAACCAGGCGTCGATCACCTCGGGGGTCCGCTTCATCGTGCCTGAGCACACGTGGCAGGGCCAGCTGAGCGTGTCGATGAACGGTTTGTGCGGGTCGAATCGCTCGTCGATCGTAATACCCGCTCGCTCGGCCAGCTGTGCGTAGCTCCCCATCACCTCGATGTGCAATTCGTCACCCTCGCATACCCACACCGGCAGCGGCGTGCCCCAGTAGCGCTCACGTGAGAGCGCCCAGTCAACGTTGTTCTCCAGCCACTCAGCCATCCGCCCGCGCCCGATCTCCGGCGGGTGCCACGCCACCGCCGCGTTGTTGGCAAGGAGCTGCTGCTTGACCGCCGTGGTCTTCAGGTACCAGGAATCGCGCGCGTAGTAGAGCAGCGGCGTGCTGCAGCGCCAGCAGAACGGATAGGTGTGCGAGTGGTCGTCCGCCTTCCACAGCCGCCCGGACTCCTCCAGCGCCCGGATGATCTCTGGGTCCGCCTGCTTGACGAAGACGCCGGCCCACGGCGTCACCTCCGGGGTGAAGCGGCCTTGCTCGTTGACCAGATGGTGCTTTGGCAGGCCCAGCTCGACGCCGAGCTCGTAGTCGTCCTGGCCGTACATGACGGCCGTGTGCACGATGCCGGTGCCCTCATCGGCGGTCACGAAGTCAGCCTCAGCCACAAACCAGCCGTCCGCCTCCCCCACGGCCTGCGCCAGGAAGGGAAAGGGAGGCTCGTAGCGAATGCCGGCCAGCGCCCCGCCGGGCATCGTATCGACGACCTCGTAGTCGTGGCCCAACACCTCGTCCGCCAGGCGTTCGGCCACGTAGTAGAGCTCCCCGCCCACTCGAGCCTTCACGTACGCGACCATCGGACTTACGGCGAGCGCGACGTTGCCCGGCAAGGTCCAGGGCGTCGTCGTCCAGGCCAGCAGGAACTCGCCAGGCTGGTCTCTGACCGGGAACTTGACCGTCACCGCCGGCTCGCTGATCTCCTCGTAGCCGAGCGCCACCTCGTGGCTTGAGAGCCCCGTGCCGCAGCGTGGGCAGAAGGGCACGACCTTGTGCCCGCGATACAGAAGCCCTTTCTCGTGGAACTGGGCGAGTGCCCACCAGACGCTTTCGATGTACTCGGGCGAGCAGGTAATGTAGGCCCGGGAGTAGTCGAGCCAAAACCCGATGCGCAGTGAGAGCCGCTCCCACTCTTCCTTATAGGTAAAGATGTGCTCGCGGCTCACTTGCGTGAACCGCTCTACACCGATCTTCTCGATCTCCGGCTTGCCCGAGATCCCCAGCGCTTTTTCCGCCTCGACCTCGACCGGCAGACCATGGGTGTCCCAGCCGGCGATCCGCGTGACCGAGCGGCCTCGCATCGCCTGGTAGCGGCAGAAACAGTCCTTTAGCGTGCGCGAGAGGACGTGATGGATCCCGGGCCGGCCGTTGGCCGTAGGTGGACCCTCGTAGAAGACAAACGGCACACCCCGCTTCGTATTCTCCTGCGACCGGCGGAAGGTATCCTCCGTCTCCCAGCGCTCAAGGATACTTTCTTCGAGCGCGGTCGGACTCTCGGGAATCTCTCGATAGCGCATCTCGGACATACCGCTCAGCGGCCCAGTCGGGCCACGACGTTGCGGATAAGCGCGGTGAGCTTCGGCTCCGCCAAGCCGGCGACCCGGATGATCTCCTCCACGCTCGCCGGCTTGAGCGCGTCAGGGAGGCAGCGGTCGGTGATGATCGCGACGCCAAGCACCCGCATCCCGCCGTGGATCGCCACGATCACCTCCGGTACCGTGGACATGCCTACGACATCCGCTCCGATCAGGCGCAGGAACCGGTACTCGGCACGCGTCTCCAGACTCGGTCCGGCAACCGCGACGTAGACGCCGCGCCGCAGGGTGATTCTCTCCTCCCGGGCCACGTCCAGCGCCAGCCGCTGGAGCTCCAGGTCATAAGGCTCTGACATGTCGGGGAAGCGGGGGCCCAGCGCATCCAAGTTCTCCCCGATCAGTGGATTGTCGCCCAGCAAGTTGATGTGATCGGCGATCAGCACGAGGCCGCCGACCTCCCACAACGGGTTCATGCCGCCGCAGGCGTTCGACACGATGAGGATCTCCGCCCCAAGCTCGCGCATCACGCGGACAGGGAACGTGACCTGCTCCAGAGAATAGCCCTCGTAGCGGTGGAAACGTCCTTGCATGGCCACCACCGACTGACCCGAGAGGCGGCCCAGCAACAGGCGGCCGGTGTGGCTCTCCACCGTGGGGACCGGGAAATCCGGGATTTCGTCGTACGGGATGACCGCCTTGGCCTCGATCTCTTCGGCTAGCGCCCCGAGGCCCGTGCCCAGGACGATCGCGACCCGTGGCTCCAACGCGCAGCGCGCCCTGATCGTATCCGCGGCGGTCCGAATTCGCGCGACCCGGTCCGCCCCGCCCGACTGCATCGTAACCTCAGTCACCCGTGCTCTCGCTGCGTGTCGCGCGGGCCCCCACGTCTGAGGATCTCGCCAGATCCGCGCCCCCCTTGCTGGCCGAACGCCTCTCCGGGACCAGCTCGCGGAACTCCTTCTCCTCGATCTCCAGCTCGGCCAGGTAACGTTCCAACATCTTGCGGAAAGCCTTGATAAACTGACGCCGCTGGCCCCGCAGCACCTCGATCTCGCGTCCCAGCTCCTGCAGCGACCGCTCACCCTCCTCGACAATCCGGTCCGCTTTGCTCTGCGCCTCTCGTCGCAAGAGGTCCGCCTCGCGGTCGGCCTGCGCCTGCGCCTCGGAGCGCAGCTGCTGCGCCGTGACGAGCGCTTCGTTGAGCGCTTTCTCACGCTCGCGGTAGGAGGCCAGCTGTTCCTGCATCTGCTCTGCCCGGTCGCTGAGCGTGACGTTCTGCTTCACGACCTCTTCAAGCCGTTCGGCGACCATGTCCAAAAAGTCGTCGACCAGCTCTGGGTCGTACCCGCGGACGACGCGTCGGAAGTCGCCCTTCTTCTTGCGTACATCGAGTGGTGTTAGATCGATCATCGTCCTCGCTCCCCAAACAGCACCGTGCCGAGCCGAACCATTGTGCTGCCCTCTTCAACCGCGATCTCGAAATCGTTGGTCATTCCCATCGAGAGGTGCCGGGCCTCGAAGCCAGGGACCTCTCCCCCGCAGCATTCGTGTAACGCCCGGGTCCGCCGGAAAGTCTCCCGCAACACGCTTTCATCGTCGGTGTACGGCGCGATCGTCATCAAGCCCAGGACGCGGAGATTTTCGAGTGCGCAGATCTCTCGCACCGCGATCAGCGCTTCGCCGACTGCAAGACCTTGCTTGCTCGGTTCACCCGAGGCGTTCACCTGTATCAGCACCGCCGCCGGCTCGCCGCGGCGCGCCGCCTGCCGATCGATCTGGCGAGCCAGGCGCAGCGAATCGACCGAGTGGATCAGCGTGAAGAGCGGCAGCGCCTGTCGCACCTTGTTGCGCTGTAGAGGGCCCACCAGGTGCCAGCTCAGGCCCAGGTCGCCGGCGAGCTCCCACTTGGCTCGCGCTTCCTGAACCCGGCTTTCGCCGATCACTCTCACCCCTGCCTCGCGCGCCGCGGACAGTGCCTCAATCGGGTGGCCCTTGGTCACAGCCACGAGTTCGATGGCTTCGGCGTCGGAGCGACCGGCCCGCCCGCAAGCCCGACAGATGCGCTTGCGCACCTGGGCCAGCGCAGGCGCCAACCGCTCAGAATACATAATCGTGCAAACATACCCGGCCCGACATAGCGAATCAAGAATAAAAAAACCGGCACCGCCTGCGCGGTGCCGGGCCCCAAGGCGGACCGTCGCCGGCGGTCAGCGTTTCACAGTGAAGGTAATCGGTATCGCCACCCACACCGGTACTTTCTTGTCCCGGTTGAGCGCCGGAGTAAACTCGAACTCACGAGCCGAATTGAGCGCTGCATCATCCAGCGCCGCGTTGCCCGAGCTCTTCTGCACCACCGCGTTCTTTACAATGCCCCGCGTATCGATGAACACCCAGACGTTGACGTTCCCGCCTATCCCGGCGTCCTTGAGGAGCTTGGGATAATTGCGCTCGACGATCTTCACCGCCTGCGCTCGGTTCTTCAGCTCCGGCTTCACCGTGTAGGGGGTGAAGACTGGCGCGTCGCCGATTCGGCTCGCGTCGCTCGGCGGCGGTGGCAAGTTCTCGACTGGGTTCTCCTCGAAGGTCGTCGGCGCGATCGTGATGTCCTCTTCCAGCTCCGCAGCGGCCACCACCGGCACCGCCGGCCGCGAGATCTGCTCGGGCGGCGGCGGGATCTCGACCTCGGGCGGCAGCTCGATCGCCTCGAACTCGTTCACCCCGAAGCTCACGTCCGATGCGGAGAGCTGCGGGAAGAACTCGAACAGCCCAAAGTGGAAGACGGTGGCCACAATCACGCTGGCCCATAGCCAGCGTTCGGAAGATCGCTTGAACCGGTCGTTCGCGGTCTGGCGGTAGACGCCGGACGCCGCGCCCCCGGCCTTGGCTCCCTCTGCGATGGCGGTGCTACCCCCTCTCGCACGTCAAGCGGCTCTCGAGGTCGGTGTGGAAAAACACGCGGACCGCGTTCGCCTGACGCAACTGCTCGGTCACCGAGTTGACGAAGCGATACGGCACGTCACGGTCTCCGCGTATGGCGACGAGCAACCGCCGGTCGCTCTCCCGATACAGTGGCAACACCACGTCCGCCACCATGTCCATCGGGACGTTGCTGTCATTAATATACACCTGCCCGTCCGGCTCGATCCAAACGTGGAGAATGTTCTTACGCTTTTCGTCAACCTTCTGCGTCGCTTCGGCCTTGGGAAATGTCAGGCGACGGTCCTGCTCGCGCCGGAAGGTCGTCGACACCATGAAGAAGATCAGGAGGAGGAACGCGATATCCGCCATCGACGCGGTCGGAATCTCGCTCGCCACCTTCGACTTTCTCTCGAACGGGCCGGCCTTCTTCGCCATCTTCTCTACTTCTCCCAGAGCTGCAGAGAGACTCGCTGAGCCGCTGCCGATTGCAGCTCATCCAGCACGTTGATCATGTGACGGTAAGGCGCGTCCGGTGCAGTCTTCACCGCCGCAATGATCTCAGGGTTGTTGGCGATCTCCTGACGCATGATCCCCTGGATCTCGCTGGCCGCGACCACCTGCTCGGCGGTGCTCTCACCCCGTCGGATGATCACTGAGCCATTCTCCTGCACCAGGAAGTGGATGATGTTCTTCTGCGAAACCTCCACCTGCTCAGCCGCTGCCTCCGGCAGGACGATGGGCAGACCTTTCTCCTCCTCGAACACTGTCGTGGTGAGGAAGAAGATGAGGAGCAGAAAAGCGATGTCCGCCATCGAGGCTGTGGGGATCTCGTCGCTAACCTTGCTTTTCTTCTGGAGCAAAGCCATGGCGCGCTACCCTCAGGCTGTCTTTTTTACCGACGCAGCGGGTGCCAGGTCCAGAACGGCTTCCGCCCCGCGCTCCATGTCGATGATCAACTGGTCGATCCGGCTGACGAAGAAGTTGTAGGCGATGTTCACTGGGATGGCGATCGTCAGTCCGGTGGCGGTAGTGATCAGCGCCACCTTGATACCGCCCGCCACCAGCGAGGCCTCGATCTGGCCTGCCTCGGCCACCGCCCCGAAGGCAGAGATCATCCCGGCCACCGTCCCCAGAAAGCCCATCATCGGGGCCACGTTCGCGACGGTCGCCAGAACCACCAGCCCCCGCTCGAGAAACCCCAGCTCGATGGACCCCGTGGTGGCGATCGCCTTCTCGATGTCCTTGCTGCTGTGGCCGAACTCGCGCACGCGACGCAGGCCGGACGACACGATGGCGGCCACCGGCCCCTGCGTCTCGTCGGCCAAACTGATCGTGGCTTCCAGGCTCGCGCCCTCCGAGATCTCGCCCAACAGTCGCTGGCTGGCACGGTGGGCGGCCATGAGGATGTAGAGTTTGGCGATAATCACACCCAGTGCCAAGAGCGAGCACAGCACGAGCGCATACATCATGGGACCGCCGTCCCGGAACAGCTCAAGCAGAGCGTACTGGGCTTCCGATTGCAAAGCTTACCTCGCTGTCGCGTCCTGGTTTAACCGGTTCTGTCGATATTGATATCACCAAAAGCTTAGGGCGCCGGCGAGGTTCTGTCAACGAGAGTCAGCTCGGCGGCAGGCGCCTCGCCGGTCGTTTCAGCCTCGGCCGCCGCCGCCGCGCCGACCTGCGCCCGCGCGGCTGACCGCGCCCCCAGCGCTTCGCGCAGCCGCTCGCCGCTCACGTGCCGCTCCAGCCGGCCCCGCTGTGCCAGCGATATATGTCCGGTCTCCTCGGAGACGACGATGACCAGCGCGTCGCTCTCCTCCGACAGACCGATCGCGGCCCGGTGTCGGGTGCCGAGGCTTCGGTCGGTGACCGGGAACTGGGTGAGCGGCAAGATGCAGCGGGCCGCGATGATCACCTCGCCGCGAATGATCACCGCGCCGTCATGCAGCGGCCCATAGCGGGTGAAGATGCTCTCCAGCAACTCGACCGAAATCGGCGCTCTGATCGGCGTCCCCTTGCGCGCGTATTCCTCCAGACCCACCTCGCGCTCCACGGCGATGATCGCGCCGATCCGCTTCCGCGCCAGCCCCTCGGCCGCGTGGGCCAGCACTTGCAAAGCCTCCGAGCTCTGCTCCGGCCGCGACAGGTAACGCCAGAATCGGTTCTGACCCAGCTTGGTGAGCGCCGCCCTCAGTTCAGGGTGGAAAATGATCACTGCGGCCAGCACACCGTAGGTGAACAGGATGTCGAGCAAGTAGCGGATGAGCTCGAGCTGCAGGATTTCGGCCAGGGCGTAAACCGCGAAGAGCACTATGAGGCCGGCGAGCATCTGGATGGCTCGGGTTCCCGCCCAGAGCAGGAGCAGTCGATAGAAGATGTACGCCACCACAGCGATCTGCAGCAGATCCCACAGATCGGGCCGCAAGAAGCTGATCCGCTCAAACAGGCTCTGCACCGCTCTCCTGCTCGACGATCGCCTGCGCCATGTCCAGCGCGCGTCGGACCGACCGGACGTCGTGCACGCGAAACAGGCGTGCCCCCCGAGCCAGCGCGATCACACAGGCCGCGATCGTGGCCTCCACCCGCTCCTCAACCCCAAGCCCCAAGGTCTTGCCGATGAAACTCTTGCGCGACGGCCCCACCAGCACCGGGTAACCGAGCCCCGCCAGACGCTCCAGCCCGTTCAGCAGCGCCAAGTTCTGGTCCGCTGTCTTCCCGAACCCGATACCCGGGTCGATCACGAGCTGGTCGGGTCGGCAGCCCGCGGTGCGGGCCCGCTCCACCGCATCGCGCAGCTCAGCGGCGACCTCGCCGAGCAGATCGTCGTAGTGGATCTCGTCCTGCATGGTGCGCGGCCGCCCGCGCATGTGCATCAACACGAGCCCGGCTCCGCTCGACGCCGCCAGCTTGGCGATCGCTGGGTCGAACCGCAGGCCGGAGATGTCGTTGACGATCTCGGCACCGGCCGCGACCGCCGCTCGCGCCACGGCCGATTTGGTCGTGTCGACCGAGATCGGCAGCCTGACGGCTTCCCGTGCCGCCTCGATCACCGGCAACACACGACTCAGCTCTTCGGCCTCGCTCACCGGCAGCGAGCCGGGCCGCGTCGACTCGCCGCCCACATCGATGATGTCGGCGCCTTCTTCCTGAAGCTCCTCCAGCCGGCGCAACGCCGTGTCCCGACGGAAGAAGCGACCGCCATCAAAAAAAGAATCCGGTGTGATGTTCAGGACGCCCATCAACACCGGCTTCGAGAGGCCGATCGCACGACGTGACGTTCGCCATGCCGCAGCGACCGGCTCGCGGCGAGCGGAGGCGGCGTCGCTACTCGCCGCCCGCTCCGCGCTCATCGCGATGTCTCAGGCTCCGCAGCATCTCCTTTTGCGCTCTCGAACGGCGCGGCGGGCTCAAGCGGCTCCGCCGCCTTACTGCCCGCGCTCTCGGCCAGACCGAGGGCGGCTTCCGCAGCACCCGGGCCGCTCGGTTTTCCGTCCTCCTCCACCTCGCCCACGGGCAGCGGTGGCAGCTCACGCCCTTCGAACACGGCACTGATATCGTCGGAGTCGAGTGTCTCGCGCTCGAGCAGCGCCTGTGCTAGCGCATGCAACTTGTCCTGGTTCTCCGATATCACCTTGGTGGCTTGCTGGTACCCATCGTCGAGGAGCTTGCGAACCTCCGAGTCCACCAGCTCCGCCATCTGATCGCTGACATCACGCCGCTCGACGATCTCGCGCCCCAAGAAGATCTCGTCGCCGCGATCCCCCACGTTCATCGGGCCGATCGTGTCGGACATCCCCCACTCCGTCACCATGCGCCGCGCCAAGGCCGTGGCACGCTCGATGTCGTTACCAGCGCCGGTGGTGATTTTGTCCGAACCGAAGATGAGCTCCTCAGCGACCCGTCCACCGAAGGCGTAGACCAGCTGCGCCTGGAGATAGGCCTTCGAGTAGCTGTGCCGGTCGTCTTCCGGCATCGCGAAGGTGAGCCCCAAGGCCCGACCGCGCGGCACGATCGTCACCTTGTGCAGCGGG
>CAYFXF010000008.1:15617-41323 GCA_964347085.1 uncultured Gemmatimonadota bacterium
GTGGCCCACCTCATGGTAGGAGCTCAGCCGGCGTTCCTCCTCGCTGATCACCATGCTCTTGCGCTCCGCCCCCAGCAGCACCCGGTCCTTGGCTTCCTCCAGATCATCCATGTCGACCCGGTTCTTGTCCTTGCGGGCGGCCAGCAGGGCGGCCTCGTTCACCATATTCGCCAGGTCGGCGCCGCTGCACCCGGGCGTGGCACGAGCCAGCTTGGTGAGGTCGACGTCGTCGGCCAGCGGTATCTTGCGGGTGTGCACCTTGAGAATCCCCTCGCGCCCCTTTACGTCGGGCGCGTCGACCACGATCTGACGGTCGAAGCGACCGGGGCGGAGGAGCGCCGGGTCGAGCACGTCGGGGCGGTTAGTGGCGGCAACCAATATGACGCCCTCATTCGATTCGAAGCCGTCCATCTCCACCAGCAGCTGGTTCAACGTCTGCTCGCGCTCATCGTGTCCGCCGCCCAGACCTGCGCCTCGGTGACGACCGCAGGGCGCGTTCTTCTTGGCCTGCTCGAACATGTCGCGCACGCGCGAGGCGCCGACACCCACGAACATCTCGACGAAGTCGGAGCCCGACATGCTGAAGAAGGGACGCGAAGCCTCGCCCGCCACGGCACGTGCCAGCAGCGTCTTGCCCGTGCCCGGCGGCCCCACCAACAGTGCCCCCTTGGGCAGCCGTCCGCCTAGCCGCGTGAATTTTGAGGGATCTTTGAGGAACCCGATCGTTTCCCTCAGCTCCTCCTTGGCCTCCTCGCAGCCCGCTACGTCCGCGAACGTCACCTTGGGTGTGTCCCCACTTAGCAGCTTGGCCTTCGACTTGCCGAATGAGAACGCTCTCGCGCCTCCTGCCTGCATCTGACGCAGCCAGAAGAGCATCAGACCGAAAAGGAAGATCCAGGGAAGCGCGCCGGCTAAGAGGCCCCACCAGTTCGGTCGCGCCTCCTCGGCCTCGATCGTCACATCGGATGCCTCGATCCGCTTGAGCAGATCCTCGCTGTGCCACACCGGCAACTTGGTCCAGAACTCCTTCGTCGCCTGAGCCTCAGACGCGACGGGTGCCCGCAGCTCGCCCTCGAGCTCCTTCCCGTCGATCACCGAGACTTTGAGGACATTGCCCTGCTCGAGTTCCTGAATGAAATCGGTGTAGCTGAGCTCCTGGACGTTCCGACGATCCGAACCCAGTAGCTGTATGATGATGAGCGGCACCAAGAGGATTATCGCCCAGAAGGCAAGACTCTTGGAAAGCCGCGCCCAGCGCGACTGCGGCTCACCGCGGTTCGGGGTCATTTCCGGCATGCTCGACTAACAACCTCTCGCTTGCTCAGGCACGACAGCGCCAACGAAGGGCAGGTGTCGGTACCGCTCCGCGAGGTCCAACCCGTAACCCACCAGCCATTCGGCGGGCGCATCGAATCCTACCCAACGGGGCTCGTAGCGCAATTCAGCGGCGAGTCGCTTGTGCAGAAACGCGCACACCTCCAGCGAACGCGGCGAGCGGCGGCTCAGTAGATCGCCGATCCGGTTGAGCGTCTTCCCACTGTCGACCACGTCTTCCACCAGAAGAACGTGTCGGCCGGATATCGGCGACCCCATGTCCTGAAGCACGCGAACCTCGCCGCTCGCGTCCGTACCCTGCTCGTACAGCGCCGCGGTCAGAAAGTCGATCTTCAGCGACGGCCGATCGATGGCGCGCACCAGGTCGCTCACGAACACGAACGCACCCTTGAGCAAACCGATCACCAGGAGCTCGTCGTCAGCCGGGTAGAACGCATCGATCTCTCGGCCCAGCTCACGCACGCGGCCGGCGATCTCTCGTTGGCTGAACACGATCCGCCTGAGACCCGGATAGGCCGTGCCGACCCGACTCATCGCTCGCGGCGCAGCTGTACCCACAGAGCCCTGCTCCCTCCCTCTGAAACGGCTCGCGCGCAACGCACCACCCCAGCGACCCAGAGCACCCCCGAACCGTCCGCCAGCACGGGCAGACTTCGTCGCTCGGATAGCCCCACCTTCCGATCCACGAACACCTTCTTCAGCTTGCGGCTGCCGGCCGGAAGGCGAATCCGGTCGCCAGCTTGCCAGCTGCGCAAGGTCAGCGGGAAACGGAGCTCGGAAGGGTCGAACCAGGCGATCCCTGCGCCGTCATCGGGGCGTTTCTCTCTTGGCCCCACCCCCCAGCGGACGTGCCAACCGACGTTGCCAATTACCAGAGCGCCAGCGCCGTCCTGCGCAGCGGGCAGCAGGAGTTCTTCGTCCTCAGCCCGCGGCACCCTTGCTCGCCGCTCGAAGTGCAGGCGGTCGAACTCTCGCCGGATGACCAGCTGGCCGGCGAGATCGATCTGACGGCCGCTGCAGCAGTTGTTAATAAACTCAAGTGCAGTGCGCGTTCCGACCCGACCCGGCCTCGGACCCACGCGCGCGGCGAGCGCGCGTAAGAGATGTGCCTGCACATTTACATCATAGGCGCGGAAGCGCTTATGGGCAACCACGATGCGCCCTTCGCCGGCGTCCAGAACGAGGCTCTCGGCGCTCCGGCTCACGACGCGCTCCACCGCCCGGTCCGCCCGCCGCGCGAGCTCGGACAGCACGACCAGTTTGCGCCGCAGATCGGGCGCCGCGCCGGCTTCCAGGACCGGGATCAGCTGGTGGCGTAGCCGGTTTCGGACGATGGACTGATCCAGATTGCTCGGATCGGCCAGGTAAGTAAGGCGACGCGCCCGAGCGTAGGCCTCGATCTCGGCGCGCCAGAAGGGGAGAAGGGGGCGAACGATCCGCGGACGCCGACGGGCCGGGATGCCGGCCAGCCCGGCCAGTCCGCTGCCCCGGAGGATCCGGAAGAGCACGGTCTCCGCCTGGTCGTCCGCCTGATGCGCCGTGGCGAGCCAGTCGGCGCCAAGCTCGCTCCTGGCGCGCCCCAGGAATTCGTACCGCAGGGCCCGCGCCTGAGCTTCGTTCCCTGGGACGACCGTTGCACGCCCGGTCCGACAGGGTAGGTCCTTCCGTCTGCAAAGCGATCCGACCCACTCGGCTTCGGCTCCGCTCTCCGGGCGCATGCGATGGTCGAAGTGCGCGGCGCTCAACTTCCAGTCCCAGCGCTCGCGCAGATTGAGCAGCAGATCGAGAAGTGCTACGGAGTCGAGTCCACCCGACAGGGCGAGCGCGATCCGTGACCTCGCAGGAAGGAGTTCGCTCGACCGGAGGTGAGCCTCGAAGTCCCCGACCAGCGCCAGCGACCCAGCCCGACGGGCTCCGGTGGCGGTTACAGCGTCCATGGACCGAAACTTACGCGGAGGGCCGCCAGCGTGTAACTGGCGGAGAGCATGATAGGAGAAGCCCGCCGGCCGCAGCCGATCCGGGCCCTCTGCACATCACCCGACCGGCTGGGACGGAGGCGGCACTACCTCCGAGGGCGGTTGCGGCGGTTACGGCGGCGTGCCGCGTTGCGCTTCCGCTTCCGCGTCTCGCTCGGCTTCTCGTAGTGCTTCTTCCGCTTCAGGTCGGTGAAGATCCCCGCCTTCTGCACTTGCCGCTTGAAGCGGCGCAGCACTCGCTCTAGATCGTCGCCCTCGTTGACCGTTACCTGTACCATCGCTCTCCCTGCTGCATGGGCGCGGCCGCGCGCCGGCCTGTAGCGCGAATGCGCCGCGCCGCAACAATATCGTCGCGCTTCGCAAAGTGTCAACGCCAGGCTCAGCTGCGGACGCGGACCCGGTAAGCGAGCTCGGCACGACCGCCAGCCGCAACCTCTACCTCGAACCTCACCGCCCCAGCGGAAAGCTTCTCGGCGCGGTGCGTAGACTCGACGATCTGCCAATCGCCGCTGACCTGTTCGATCACCTGCACGGTGACCGCAGCATCGCCGGCGTTGCGAAGCTCGACCCGCCAAGCCGACTCATAGATGTTGCCGCCGGGACGCTGGTAGTCGGTCTGCGTGCGCGTACCCACGATGTCGAACGCGTAACCCGTGCCCAACCGCAGGTCCTCGCCCTTCGGCGTGTTGCCGATCGACGCGATGCCGAGAAGCTGCGCTCGACCCGCCGTGTCCTCCTGCAGCAGACGGATCTGGCCAGCCGGCAGGGGGGCCGAGCCGAACTCGCTCTTCTCCGGGCGCAGGATCCGATAGCTCACCGCCACCGGTTGCTTGTTCGGCTCGGGAACCGGCCGGTGATACTCCAGCTGGCTCGCGAACGTGTATTCCTTCCTTGTCTTCACCGATTCGGCGCCGACCATCCGGATGCGCCGCGACTCGCCGGCTCGCAGATCCAGCGGCGTCGACACCGTATAGAGGTGGTAGTCGCCGAACGCCGCCTCCTCCAGGCCCGGCGCCTGCGCCGCCTCGAAAGCGACCGCCCGGCGTAGCTCGTCGGCTGCATAGCGGACGCCGCGCCCTCGCTGTATCGTCCCCGCCATGAGCTGGACCTCAGCGGCGTCATAGCTGACGCCGGATCCATTCACCAGCGTCGCATACCCATCGATGCGCGCCGAGGCATCGTTTCGCGCCACGACCATCGTGTAGTCCGCCGACCAATTCAGGCCGTTGGTCAGGAACGCCAAACGCAGCGTCTCGACACCCCGTCTCACGCTCAGATCCAGGTCCAGGGAAGCACCCGATCCACGCGCGGCATCCTGGTAACTGCGGAGACCGTGTACGCCGAGCAGTGTCACCTCCGGATTGAGAACCGTCAGGCTCGCCGGATCCAGGTTCGTCGGCAGCCCGTCGATCCGCACCGTGTGCGTACCCGCACGGAGGGCCCGATCGACGTCACGGCGAACCAGAGCCAGGTTGTCCGAGTAGACCGTCAAGCTCGCTCGCGGCTCCACCGCGCTCCCTGTCGTGGCCTCCTCTTCCAGCTCCGGAGTCGCAGCGGCGGTGAGCATCACGACAAGCGCCACTATCGGATAAGCAAATCGGTTACGCATGTTGGGCCTCCAGATCTGAGGTTCTCATGCCAGCGCTTCTCTATTGCCTTGACGCCGAGCCGCCACGAAATTGCACACAATAGAGCCCCGGCCCGGCCCCCCTTCGGTCAAATTGTCCCGTGCAGGCCGCCCCGCTCGTTTGCACGCTACGGCGCTCACGCGAGTGGCGCTCTCGAGCCAATTGACGTAATTGACTGTAGCTCATAAACTTACAGCCGGAACCAGGTGGGCACGAGCCTTGCACCTTTCCGACGCGGCACGCTCGACCCGACACGGGTTCGAGACGGGCGGGCCATGGCGATAGAGGATAAGGCTAAGATGGCGACGGTCATGCGAAGTAAGCGACTCGGCCTAAGGTGCGGACTCGGCGAGGCAGGCTTGACGCTCATCGAGCTGCTCACGGTCGTGATTATCATCGGGCTCCTGGCCGCGGTGGCCCTACCGAGGTTCACGGGAGCCCGTGAGAAGGCGCACCGCAGCCAGATGCTGACCTCGCTGCGCACGCTGGTCTCGGCGCAGGAGGCCTACTTCGAAGAGTTTTTCGCCTACGCTTCCGACGTGAGCGCCTTGGAATTCAATGAAACACCCGAGGTCAACGTCCAGATCCTCGAGACCGCAGGCAACGGCTGGAGCGCCAAAACCACCCACAACAACACCTCCATCGAGTGTGGGGTCTACATCGGCCCCGTCACCCCACCGGCCGGCATCACTTTCGACGGCGAAGGGATCGTCACCTGCAACGGGTGAGCGGCACTTCGCGCTACCGGACCCACCGCGCACCCACCGCCGACTGCTAGATTCACCTCCAGTTCACTCCACCAATAGGCCGCCTGGCGCGTCCGCCCGGCAACGCTTGCCACGTGCGCGAGTAGTCTTGTAAGAGGGCCGCCGAGTCGAGAGATTGGGGGCACACGCCAGTCCGCCTCAGCGCCGCCGAGGCTCCCTGGGGAGGTGTGAGATTCCCGCGTCCGGCACGGCACAGATCCTCTTGCTGATCGGGACCCGCAAGGGCCTCTTCCTCGCCCGGTCCGACACCGAGCGGCGGCGCTGGCAGCTGGAGGGGCCCCGCCTGGCCGGCTACGAGATCTATCATGCGGTCCTCGATCCGCGGGACGGAGCCACCGCATACGCCGCCGCGCATCACACGGTGTGGGGCGTCCACATCTACCGGAGCGCGGACCGTGGGGTGATTTGGGAGGTGCTGCCCGAGGCGCCTCACCATCCCGCGGCGACGGAGCGCGAGCGCCTCCAGGCGATCTGGTATCTGGCTCCAGGGCACGCCGATGAGGCTGAGAAGCTGTACGCGGGGATCGAGCCTGCCGGGCTGTTCCTCAGTCAAGATCGGGGGGCGAGCTGGGCGCCGGTCGACGGATTGAACCGGCACCCGACCCGGCCCAGTTGGCAACGGGCGAAGGGAGGGCTCGCCCTGCACTCGATCCGCGTCGACCCGCGCGACGGTCGACGCATCTACGCCGCAGTCTCGGCCGGCGGCGTCTACCGCTCAGACGACGGCGGCGCGACCTGGAGCCCGGCCAACCGCGGGGTGCGGGCCGACTACCTGGCCGATCCCCAGTCCGCGACCGGGCACTGCGTGCACCGACTCGTCCTCCACCCCGCTCAACCCGACCGGCTCTATCAACAGGGCCACACGGGCACTTATCGCAGCGATGACCGGGGCGAAAGCTGGATCGAGATCACCGAGGGGCTGCCCAGCGACTTCGGTTACGCCGTGGCCTCTGACCCTAACGATCCCGACAGCGTGTTCGTGATCCCGGAGGAGAGCAGTGACGTGCGCACGACTGTGGGCGGCGCGATCACGGTTTACCGGAGCCAGGACGCCGGAGCTAACTGGCAGCCGCTCACCCAGGGGCTTCCCCAGCAGAACGCCTACGTGACGATATTGCGGGAAGCGATCGACACCGATGGGCTCGAGCCGTGCGGCGTCTACTTCGGGACGTCGTCGGGCCATCTCTTCGGCAGTTGCGACGGCGGCGAGAGTTGGGAATTGATCGCCGGATACCTTCCGCGCATCCTCTCGGTCGCGGCCGGGGTCGTGCACGTCTGAGCCCGCCGTGACGCTGGTCGACCTACTGGCCGCCGGGTCCGGAACCGTCTGCGCCGTCGGTGCGGGCGGCAAGAAAACGACCTTATATCACCTCGCCGCCCATCACCCGGGCCGGGTCGCGCTGACCTGCACGGTGCCGCATGCGCATTTCCCACCCGAGCTCGACGCTGAGATCGTCATTGCCGAGGAGGACGAGATCGTCGACGCCGTCACAAGTGCCGCCGACGCTCACCCGCGCGTCGCCTTCGCGTGCCCGTCAGACAAGCCGGGCCGGCACGGCGGCCTCGCGCCGGAGCTCATCCGACGGATCGCGGAGCTGGCCGGCTTCGATCTCGTGCTGGTGAAGGGGGATGGCGCGCGGATGCGCTGGATCAAGGCCCCTGATTCGGACGAGCCGCGTATCCCATCCGGCGCGACGACGGTGATCCCGCTCGTCTCGGCCCACGCGATCGGAGAGGTGCTCACCCAGCGAGTCGCTCACCGCGTCGAGCGGCTCGCGGCCGTCTCTGGGGCTCGTGCGGGCGAACCGATCGCCCCCGTCCATGTCGCGCGCCTCCTCACCCACCCGCAAGGCGCCCTCAAGCACACAGGCACGGCGGCCGTCGTGCCCGTCATCAACATGGTGGACAACGCGGAGCGTGAGGCGCTGGCCCGGGCAGCCGCCCGGGCCGCGCTCGATATTACCGATCGCTTCGATCGGGTCGTCTTGACGTGCAGCCGCGAACCCGATCGTTTGGTGGACGTCGTGTACCGCTGACGACGGCGTCACGGGAGAGACCGTGAGCAGAGTCCTCGCCTTCGCCGCCTCGCTGCTTGCCGCGATGGTCTCCTCCGGGTCCGCTCAGTGGGCCTCGAGCCGGCCCGGCGGCACGCCTTGATCGGAACCGTCATATGAAGCTGACCCGCGCAAGCGCCCCTGCGATCGCCGCGCTCGTCGCCGCCTGCGCTGGCGTAAAGCCGCAGGCGGAGCTCCCACCCGATCAGACCTTCGAAGCCAGCCTCGAGACGGTGAGGGCGGCGGTGCTCACGACGTTGGAAGAGCTCGAGCTCGTGATCGAGAGCGAGAGCGCCAGCGACACGCTGCGCCTGATTCGAACGACGCGCGACCGGTTCGATGTGCGCGAAACCGTCGGCCAGTACATGTACTGCGGTCAGGACATTCTCGGCCGTTACACGGCTCAGCCCGGCTTCAGGGCGGAGCAGGTGCTCAACCTCCGCATCACACGGGGCGAGATCGGGACCGTGGTGCGGGTGCGTGCGACGTTCTATGGCCGCACCGACGGCCGACGCTACAACTGCGCCTCGCTCGGCAAGCACGAGCGCGAGCTGCTCGAAGCGCTGGCGGCGAACCTGAACTAGCGCTCAGACGCCGACACGTAGAGCGTCACCAGAGAATCTCGTGGTGTCCGCCGCCTCCCGGTCCTACTCCGATGGACACACCGATCTGGAAGACCAGCAGGTTCGTCTCGCTCTCGATCGGCCGGAAGAAGATCGAGCCGTCGTTCGCCTCGCGGATGCTGCCCTCGCGCAGGTACCTCACCTGCCCGTTGTGGACGTAGTTCGCGGAAAAGGAGAGTGACACGCTCCTCGACACTCCGACCCAAAGCCCGCCGCCACTCGACCAGGCGAAGGTGAAGTCGTCGAAGTTGGTCGTGCCCGCGAACTCTTCGAAGTCCCGGGTCCCGCTCACCGACGATGTGGTGGCGAAGTACGAGAATCCGATCCCGCCGTTCACAAACGGGCGCACCGCTCCCGTCCACAGCGTGGCCTGCGGGCCAACGAGCAACGAGTAGATCTCGTTCTCAGTAGTCACGTCGACCCAGACGCGCTGGATCGTCTCGCTGAGCGGCCGAACCACCGTCTCGCGCCCGTAGATCACCCACGACCCGTCGAGCCGTAGCCCGAAGTTACCGTGCCGATCGAAATTATAGAGCACGTACGCGCCAGCGCCCGGATGAGTATCGACGTAGTTGTCGAACTCGCCCTGCGGCACCGCGATCAGTACGCCGCCGCCGATGAAGAACCGCCGGTCATGCTCGTGCCGACGGAAGACCTGCCCGTCGGCCTGACTCGTGACGAGCGCGAGGGCCACCGCGGCCAACGCGATCGCCCGAGCTGACAACGCTTTCCGGATCATCATTGCCCTCCTGCCTGGGGTCCCCGCCCCGAAGCCTTCAACAGGGTGTTGCCGATCGAACCCGGGGTCCGATCACCCGTCTAGGAGGGCAAACCCGGTGCCGCCGCTGACCGGCCGCGGGGGCCTCAGCCAGGCGGCTTTCGCGTCGCGAGCGCGTTCTGAGCGTGTCACTTGGCAACAGCCGCCGTTCCCTTCCCGAACGGCGGGAGCGCCTCAGGGCTCACCCACGCCCGGAGGGCTTTTCAGGCGAAGTACGACCTTGCCGAAGTTGGCGTTGGACTCGAGAGTGCGGTGCGCCTCGGCGGCCTCCTCCAGCGCGAAGACCTTATCGAGGACGGTGGTGACCTGACGCCGGGCGAGGAGCGGGACCACGGCACGATCGAAGGCGCGGGCGGCGGCGATCTTCTCCTCTGAGGGCCGCCCACGAAGCGACGTGCCGACGATCATCAGTCGCTTGCGGAGCACCGATCCCAAGTCGATCTCAGCGCTTCGACCGGCGGTGAGTCCGACCACGATCATCCGGCCCCTGGACGCCAGGCTCTCTAGGCTGGCCGCCAGGTACGGGCCGCCGACCAGATCGAGCACCACATCCACACCCTCACCGTCCGTCTCGCGGCGCACGACCTCGCCGATCCCTTCTCGAGTCACATCGATCGCGACATCGAGACCCAGCTCCAGCGCGCGCTCCAGCTTCCACGCCGATCGCGACGTCCCGATCACACTGGCGCCGGCCGCCTTGGCCAGCTGCAGGGCGGCCGTCCCCACCCCGCTCCCCACCGCGTGGATCAGCACGCGCTCCCCCCCGGCCAGGCCGAGTTGGGTGAAGAGCGCGTCGTGGGCGGTGACGAGCACCTCGGGGGCGCCGCCCGCCTCCTCACAGCTCAGACTCGCCGGCTTCGCTACGACTTCCCGCTCCGGCACGACCACGTACTCGGCGTAGCCGCCGCCACCGACCAGGCCCATCACCGCGTCGCCCACGCTCCACCCCTCTACGCCTTCGCCTAGGGCCTCGAGCTCGCCGGCGTACTCCAGCCCCGGGATCTCGGTCGGCCAGCCGGGCGGCGGCGGGTAGCGCCCCTGCCGCTGCAAGAGGTCGGCGCGATTGACCCCGGCCGCCCGCACCCGGACCCGCACCTCGCCTCTGCCCGGGTCCCGGATCATAACTCGTTTGATGACAAGAACTTCTGGACCACCAGCCGCGGTGATTACCGCCGCGCGCATCTCGACCACGGCACCCTCCCCTCGCCGGCCCGGGGGGCCGCGAACCTACCGGCCCACCGGGTGTAGAACTCTTACTCCCTCCCGCCGCCCTTTCAACTCTCCCAAGGCCACGTACTGTCGGGTGCAATCGGGGGGCGCCCACCCGGGCGCCGCAACAAGGGTTCGTCTATGACCGCTGGAAGAACACACCGGCCGGAGCCGGGGGTCAGCGTCCTGTTGATCGACAGCGACCGCAGCTTCCTGAACAAGGGGTGCAAGCTGATCGCGGAGGGGGGTCATCGGGCCTGGGGCGCCGAGGACCTGCTCGCTGCGGCCAACTTCCTCGCCGACCAGCGGCCCGACCTCTTGTTGGTGGAGCTCGCGCTGCTCGAGATGGACGGCGCCGACCCGCTGGGCGACCTGATCGCCCGCGCCCCTGGCGCACCGACGATCCTGATGGCGGAGGGGCCGCCTGAGCAGCGCTTGCGCGCCTTCTGCCGTGCCCACGACATCTTTGGTTATTACGACAAGCGACACGGGGCCGAAACCTTGAAGCTGTGGGTGAACGCGGCGCTGGCGACCGCACGGCAGGTCGATACGTTGCGCCAGACGCGTCAGGCCCTACGGAAAGTTCTGGAGGCGGTGCCCGACCTCCACAAGATCCAGTCGGTGGACGATGTGCTGGGGGTGATCCTGGAGCGGGTATCGACGCTCTTGGGTGCCGAGCGCGGCTTCGTGGCGGCGCGGATGAGCGATCCGGTGGGCAAGCCGCCGATCGAGGGCTTCAGCGAGTCGCCGCAGACGATAGACGACTACGTGGTGGGCGCTGCGTCGCCGGAGGCCTACCCACGCGGCGTCAACGTCGATGAGCTGAGGGCCGTTCCCGGCCGCCTGGTGAGCCGCGCGGTGGAGGAGCGCCGGAGCATCATCGATGATCGGCAAGGCGTACTGCCTCTCGCACTGGCCGGGCACGTCCTCGGACTCGCCTACCTGGAGAAGCCGACCTCACGTGAGGGCGACCTGGAGGCCATCCAGCTGTTCGCCAGCCAGGCGGCGGCGGCGATTCGCAACGCCGCGCTGTTCGAGCTCGCCACGGTCGACGCGACGACACGCGTCTTCCAGAAGGCGTTCACCCTCGATCGCCTGCGCGAAACGATCAAGCTCGCCTGGCGAAAGGCGTTCCCGGTGACCGTCTTGATGCTGGACATCAATCAGTTCAAGGCGCTGAACGATCGGCTGGGTCACGTGATCGGCGATCGCGCGCTCCGTCACCTGGGGAGCTTGCTCAAGCAGAACGTGCGCGACTCCGACGTCGTCGGCCGCTTCGGCGGCGACGAGTTCCTCGTCATCCTCATCGACGCCAACCACTCGGGCGCCGACATCGTCGCCGACCGGCTACGGCGCAAGCTGGTGAGCCAGGCGAGCCGCCCGCTGCCCGACGGGGTGCCGCCGCTCACGGTCAGCATGGGGCTGGCCACGCTCGAGCCGGGCGAGCTGCCGCCGCGTGAGCTGGGGTTCCCCGATTTTCCCGCTGTAGTGGAGACCCTGGTGGCCGAGGCCGACGCCGCCATGTACCAGGCGCGCCGGGAGGGCAAAGGCATGGTCCAGCGGCCGACGCTCAGCTGGACCGATTTCACCTCTCAGTAACCTAGGGAAAACTCGCGAAGCTCAGGAACCCCGCGAAGAGGAAGGGCCGAGGAGAGTCGGGCTGAACCGCAGGACGGACCCTGCGCCCAGACTCCCCGCGTTACTGGGTGCGGACCTCCCACCAGTCGGAGACGTGGGTGCGCCGCCGCTCGCCGGTGCAGTCGTATCTGATCCTGGGGGTTCCGTTCACCTTGCTCTCGCTGACGTAGTCGGCGGTACCGGGCGCGTTCGGGTCATCCTGGCACAACAGATGGCCCTCGAGGATCGGCGTGCCGTTGATCTTGCACTGGCTCTGACCGTAGACCATGCCGGCGTAATAAGGATCGTTTCCCGCGGGGTTGCCGCCCAGCTCGACGTCGCCGCCGGCTACGATCAAAAGCCCCTGCGAATGATCCGGCTTGATCACGGGCGTGCCGCCGATCCGCACCGAGCCCGAGGCGAGGAGCGTGAACGGCAAGGGGTCGCCCGAGGAGCCCAGGGTTCCGGTGGCCCGCACGTTTCCGTCGGAACAGTAGGTCCCAGGAACCGCTTCGTTGCCGTTGAGGGTATAAGTGTTCTCGCCCCCACTCCAACTCCAACCCATCGCCCCCTTGCCTTTGAGCGACACGGTCGTCGACGGTTCGTCGACCGTGGTCAGCTTGCCCTTAGAGAGCCAATAGTCGACCTCGCCTTCGCAAAACGAGAGCGGATCGTACTCCGGGATATCTATGGGATCGGCGATCTTCGGCTCAACGACGTTACCGTCGTCGTCGTAGACCGTCCCCTCGGGAACCAGCTCCTCAGAGGCGCTGACCTGTTCGTCCGCCGCCTCCTCGTTGCCGTTGTCCACCTTCGGCTTACCCTTGATATGAAGCTTCTTGTTGGCATGGACACCTGCGCAGGGCCCCCGAACCGCCGGGTCCCCCTCCAGAATAAGGTCGCCATCGGTGGCGAGGGCTGGGTAACTCGGCGCCACCAGCACCACCCGCACCTCGGCCGAACCCCCGTCCGGCGTCTCGCCACGGGAGACGGCCAGCAGCCGGAAATTCTTGTCATCCAGAGTCGCTGCTTCGGCCAGGTCGTTCTCGATCCGTACGAAGTAGCGTCCCTGACCCAGCGGCACCCCGGTGTCCGGCAGGCAGTGCTCGACGGCGAGGTCAAAGCCATCGAGCACACCGTCGTCCGCCGTTCCGCCCAGGCCGTCCCACCCAACGAGCACATCGTCGAAGCTTTGACTGCTGAGCTCGCCGCGCAAGAGCCCCACAGCGTGCGTAACGCCCGCGTCCGCCAGCAAGAGAGCGCGTGTGGAGGAGCGGTGGTTCACCGAGGTGCGCAACTCGACGACCCCGACCGCCGTCAGCGCCGCGCCGATCACCGTGATCAGCGTGACGGCCAGCAGCACCGCCACGAGCGCGATACCTGACTGTCTCCGATCGCTGGATTCCGCTTGGCTACGCATTTGAATCACACCCCGCTCTGTCAATCTGCCCGGCTCAATCCCGCGGCCCCACCACAACGCACCACGGCGCGGCACGGCAGCACCGGGCTCACCTGCCGTTACGCAAGCGGACGCGGCCGACCAGTGCATGCTCGGTCGGCTCGCCCCTCAACGTAGACCGCGCCGCCAGGGTCACCTGCACGGAGCGCGCGCGGATCGGTACCAGGTCAGGATCGGTGATCGGATCGCCGTCGCTGTCGAAGTACTCGAAGGCGAGCGAGTCGACCCCGATCAGGTAGGGCTCGTCATCACCGTCGCCGTCCCTCACGAACAGCGTGTCGCCGCGCACGAAGAACGTCAGGTCCTCTGCCATGTCGTCGGTGTCGCCGTCGGGCGGGTTGTAGTCGGCGCGCAGCCGCACATCGTCGAAGCCGCTGTCATTCAGCGGGTCCGGGTCGATGCCTTGCACGGAGGCGTTTAGCGGGTCGCTGCCGCAGATGCGGATATAGCGCGTCAGGGCCAGGTGCGCGTAGCGCACGTTGCTGGCGGCCTCCGCGCGCTGCCGGCTGCTCACAAACGTCTGCTGCGCGTTGACGATCGTGCGCATCATCGGCGACATCAGGATACCGAGGAGCACCAAAGCCACGATCATGCCGAGCGTGGTGAAGCCGGTTCGCGACCGGGGCCCGCTCATGCAGCGACTTAGACTAGTCATGGATCACATAGGTCCAGAGCTCACCCTGCCCCGCACTCGGCGCCTCGAGGGGGGAGGCACGCACGGCGACCTGACGTGTTCCGCTCGGACCTGGCTGAACCTGCCAGCGCCGAGTGAACGTCCGGCCGTCCATCTCGAACGTGTCCCAATAGCCGGAGACGTTCGCGTCCAGCGAACCACCGGGTACCAGCTGCACGGTGTCGGCTAGGTCCGTGCCCGCGATCGCCTTCAACTCCTCTATCTTCATCTCCGCCACGACGGTGAGTTGCGTCTCGAGCTCCGCCTTCCCTTCCCAGCGGTGGCCGCTGCCCAGCAGCGCCAGCCCCACCAGAATGCCGAAGCTGAAGATCACCAGGGCGACCATTAGCTCGACCAGACTGAACCCGGAAGGCTTGCTCACAGCTTGCGCACCTCGCAGCCGCCCGCCGCGTAGAGGCGGACCTCGTGGGCGTCCCCGAAGCTGGTCGTGAGCACGAAGGTGTGGGTCCTTCCGTCCGCCATGGCGCCCAGCCCGTTAAACGAGAGCGCCTCCGCGCTCTCAGGAGCGAACCGGACGAGGCCAGGCAGCCGCCGCGTGTGACCGTCCACCTGGTAGACGCGGCCCGACTCGCGAACCACGGGCACGACCGCGTTCGTCTGGATGGCGCGGACCTTCGCCTGGGCCAGATCGGCGGCCAGGCTATGCACGGCGGAGTTGAGCTGATAGCGCGACACGACGCGCCGGCTCAGGGGCCCGCTCGTGCCCATCAGGGTCGCCATGATCCCCATCACCACGGCCAGGTCCACAACAGTGTAACCCCTGCGACAACTCAGCATCGACATGCTTGCCTCGTCTAGTCTCTGGCGGGAGTCGTTCGATCAGCCACGAGCCTGGGAAGGAGCGACCTTCGTGCCAGCTAGCAGGGGGCGGAATGATATGCACTTACGATCGGCACGGACAATCTGACCGATCAGACTTTGCAGGCGAACGCAAATGTTAGCGAGCGCGGCGGTGGGTGTTTCCGAGGGTGGGAATAGCCTAACTGGCTCCCTTAGCGCGGGTTATCCCGAACTGGCCGCCCGCCACCTGCTCAGCGCCGTCGACCGAACACCGTGCGATAGAGGATGAGCAGGATGAGGGCGCCTAGGACGGCGAGCGCCAGCGAGCGCAGATCGAAGCCGCTCACCCGGCCCCAACCCAGGAGCGTGCCGATGTAGCCGCCCACGAGCGCCCCGCCGATTCCCAGCAGCGGGGTGACCACACAGCCGCCGGGGTCGCGCCCAGGGTGGATCAGCCTGGCGATCGCGCCCGCCACGAGGCCGAAGATGATCCAGGAGATGATGCCCATTCGCTCCCTCGCAGATTATGGTCTGGACTTCATTTGCCCCTACGGCGGCGCGGGCACCGGGGTTTCAGGTCTGCTTCGGTTCCTCTGCAGCGCCGGTAAACCGGGTCACCAGGTCAAAGAAGACGCCCCGGCTGACGAGCTCGCGTAGCGCCTCGATGTCGCTCCCCAGCGCCCGATCGCCCTCGAGCGGCTCGACGTGTCTCCGCACTAGCTCGCAGGCCGCGGCCACGCCCCGGGCCGGCCGCAGCGGCTTCAGCATATCGAGCGCTTGTGCGGCGCACATCAGCTCGACCGCTAGCACGTACTCCACGCAACTCACCGCCCGCCACGCTTTCCGCGCGGCGGCCATGCTCATCGAGACGTGATCCTCCTTGTTGCCGCTCGTGGTCACCGAGTCCACGCTCGCCGGGTGCGCGAGCACCCGCAGCTCGGACAGCGCATCGACCGCCGCAACCTGGGCGATCATGTACCCGGACTCGACTCCGGGGTCTCGCGCCAGGAAGGCCTGCAGACCTGAAAGATCGGGGTTCAGCAGACGCTCGATGCGCAACTGGCTGATCGATGCGACGTCGGCGACGGCGATGGCCAGGAAATCGAGCGCTTCGGCAACGATCTGGGCGTGGAAGTTCCCCGCGCTCAGAATCTCACCGGACTCGACGAAGACGAGCGGGTTGTCAGTCGAGCTGTTGACCTCGATATCCAGGATCCTCCGCACGAAGCTCAGCACGTCGCGGGCCGCGCCGTGCACCTGGGGGATGCAGCGCAGGGAGTACGCATCGTGGACACGTGGGTCGCCGTAGCGGTGCGACTCGCGAATCTCGCTGTCGGCGAGCAGCGCTCGCAGCCGTGCAGCGCTGGTCATCTGGCCGGGGTGCGGCCGACTGGCGTGGATCCGCTCATCGAACGGGGTCGGGGTCCCGCGCAGACCCTCCAACGACATGGCACCGGCAAGCTCGGCGGTCTCCGTCGCCGCTTCGGCCCGCAACAGCGCCAGGGCACCGATCGCCGTGCTCGCCTGTGTGCCGTTGATCAGCGCCAACCCCTCCTTCTCACGCAGCCGGAGGGGCTCGAGGCCGATCCGTTGCAGAGCCTGGCCGACCGGCTCCGGCCCCGACTCGCCGTGGACCAGCCCTTCGCCCATCAAGCAGGCCGCCACGTGGGCCAGAGGCGCCAGATCGCCGCTCGCGCCCACGGACCCGAACTCCGGGATCGCCGGCTCGATGCCATGGCGCAGGAAGGCCAGCAACCCGTCGATCACCGCGCGTCGGACGCCCGAGTTCCCGCGCGCCAGGGAGTTCGCCCGCAAGAGGACGACCGCCCGGCTGATCTCACGCCCTAACGGCGCGCCGAACCCGCTCGAGTGGCTGCGGATCAGGTTTTCCTGCATCTCGAGGCGTCGGTCCGGCGGAATGGTGACCTCGGCCAGCCGGCCGAATCCGGTGTTCACACCGTAGATGGGCTCGTCGCTCGTCACAGACGCCTCGACTACTTGCCGTGAGGCTTCGACCACGCGGCCTGCCTCGGGCGTCAGTTCCACCTCCGTCTCTTCACCACGCGCGACCCGCGCGACATCCTCGAGAGTGAGACCTCGGCCATCGATTCTCAGCATGAGCGCCACCCTCCCGAGAAAGGCAAAAAGCGCTTCTCTAGTTGGTGTGTCGACTAACCGTCGCCGGCCGACGCATGATAGTCGGGGCCCAGTCGACCGGGTAGAGCCCCTCCGACCTACCGGTTAGCGTGGCACGCCGAGCACGAGCTGATCGGCTTTGGAAAAGGCACGCCCACGGATCAACAGAGCGCTCACCAGCGAGGCGAGCCCGGCGGCCGCGAAGATCATCCCGACCACAACGAACTGGTAGATCGCGGCGTAGACGGGATCGCTACCGGCCAACAGCATCCCGGCCATAAGACCGGGTATCCAGACGATGCCGAGGGCGCGCAGCGTATCGATGCGCGGGATCAAGGCGGCGCGTACCGCCGCCTCGACGTAGGGGGCGACGACCGTCGCCGGCGCGACGCCGAGCGCGAGGCCCGCCTCAATGTGGCCGACGTGTGCGCCGATCTCGGCCCGAAAGCGCTCCAGCGCCAGCGCGTTCGAGTTCATCGCGCTGGCAATCACCATGCTCCCGACTGGGATGAGCGAGGCGAGGCGCGGGTCGATCGCACCCAACAAGGTCATCAGCGCGATGACGACGCCCGCTCCCGTAGCGATGCCATAGAAGGCGATCCCGAAGGCGCCGGGCACCCCGCTGGCCCGCCGCGCCGCCGTGGCAGCCGCCGCCAGGGTCATCAGTAAGAGAACCACAGCTCCGATCCAGGAGGGGCCGCGGAAGACGATCACTAGGATCGAGCCCACGGCAACGATCTGGATGAAGCCACGCACGAGTGCGGAAACCGTTTCGCGCTCCAGGCGGATCGCTCGACGCCGAGCCACGAGTACCACACCCAATACGAGCAGCACGGTGAGCACCGCCTGCGCGAGACCCAGCTGCAGCTTATCGCCGATCTGGTCTACCAGCATGAACGCCTCCCTGCCTCTACTCGCGGATGGCCCCCAGCTCAAGCCTCAGGATACGCTTGGCCATTCGCGCCGCCTGCTCCTCGTCATGCGTGACAAGGATACACGTGAGTCCCTGCCCCTCGATGATCCCGCAAATGAGTTGTTCCACGCCGCGGCGCGACGTTTCGTCCAGAGCCGAGGTTGGTTCGTCCAGCAGCAAGATCTCCGGCTCGACCGCCAGCGTCCGAGCCAGCGCAACGCGCTGCGCCTCGCCGCCCGACAGCCTGCTCACGTCCCGCTCGGCGTAGCCCGACAGCCCGACACGCGTCAGCAACTCTGCGATCGCCCCCGGCGCGAGCGGTTTGCCATGCGCGGTCGGCCCGAAGACGAGGTTGTGAGCCACCGTCCCTGGAAACAGAAACGGCCGCTGGAGCAGCATGCCCAGGCGTCGCCGCAACTCGCGCGGCGCGATCTCGCGGTAATCACGGCGGTTCAGGTAGACGGTGCCGCTCGTCGGCTCATCCAGCCGGTTGAGCAGACGTAGCAAAGAAGACTTGCCGCTGCCGCTGGGGCCGGTGATCGCCACCACCTCGCCGCGCCCGACGGCGATCGAGACCTCGTCGACCAAGCGGCGGCCCTCCACCACGCGCGTCAGACTGTCCGTGCGCAGCAGCGGCTCGTCGCCCGATATCTGGCCGGCGCGGGACGTCTGCGGCCAGTGGGCCGGTGGCTTCTGCCCCGGGGTCGAAGGCGGGCTGGGATCGATGAGCTCCACTCGCGCGAAACTAGCGGGGGGCGGGCGCGTCTCGAAAGCTGGGCCCGGCGAGCTGGCGCGCCGCAGCCACTTGGCCCCTGGACGCGGCCCCACCCCCGCACTAGGGTGTCTGGGTTGCCTTGCGACTACGCGTGGTTTAGCTGTGGACCGACCCAACAAGCCAGTTTGGGCCAAGTGGCGAGTCCAGGATGATGGGCGCGTCGAAGTGATGGCCACCTATCAAGAAGGCGACCGTCACGTGCAGCGAAAATTCTCGTACGCGGAGCTGGACTCGGCGGCCGACGCACTTGGAAGCTCGTTCGGCGATGTCGTGAGGCAAGCCGTCGCAGCGGGAAGCCGTGCCGGGCGCTGGCGGCCCTGAACCGCGCCCCGACGCGGGGCCCGACGGTCCCAGGCCTCGGGGTGTCAGGAGCGCCGTCGTCGCTCGCCCGGCGCTTCAGCCACTCCTCTTCGTGGCGCTCGCGCTCCTCTACGTGTGGGTTGTGCAGCCGACCAACGATGACCGGCTGCGGATCCCGTATCTAGCGATAGTCATCCTCATACCCTTCGCCTCGAATCTTTCCCACCGCGATCACTTGCGCGAACTCGGCTTGCGGCTCGATAACCTCTGGATCTCGGCACGCGAGGTCGGTGCGCTGACGCTGCTCGCTGCGGCGCTCGTGATAGCGATCGGTCTGGCCGCTGGTGCCGGCCCCGAGTTCGACCAAGGCGTGGCGCGCGCCATCTGGTTTTACCCGTTCTGGGGCCTGGCTCAGCAGTACGCGATGCAGTCGTTCACCTACCGCAGGCTGCGAGAAGGCTTGCGCAACACGCACGCATCGGCAGCGGCCGCCGCCACGCTGTTCGCCTCGCTCCACTACCCCAACCTGGCGCTCGCCCTGGTGACCATGATCGGCGGTTACGCCTGGTGCCGGCTGTTCGAGCGCCATCCGAACCTGTTCACCCTGGCCCTTTCCCACGGCTGGCTGGCCGTTTTGCTCCGCTACTCGTGGCCCGCCGCCTGGCTCCACAACTTGCGCATCGGGCCGAGCTTTTGGAGCTGGACGCCGTGAGCGTCTAATCGGCGACCTTGAAGTGCGGGTTCTGAATCACGCCCAGCAGGTTGCCGAACGGATCGACCACCGACGCTACGTAGATGCCCTCGCCGACGTCCTGGACCTCACCGTGTACCCTCGCGCCGAGCTCGAGCAGCCGGGTCACGGTCGCCCGGATGTCATCGACACCCCAGTAGGCCGTCGTGCTTCCAAGGCCCAGCGGCGTGCTCCCTTCGGCCGGGTGCAGCCCCAGCTCGTAGCCTCCCACGCTGAACCCGACGTAGAAGGGCTCGTCGAAGTACGGCTCGATCTCCAGCGCCTGCTGATACCAGCGTTTGGCGGCCTCCAGGTCTTCCACCTCGTACACCACCGTTCGCAGCCCGAGTAGCATGTTCACCTCAGATTCGAGTGAGGACCCCGCGATTGCGAGCGGCGGCCCGGGTCGCTTAGTTTGCCAGCTCAATTATTTGACAGACAAGCCGGCCAGTTGTCAAAACAGGAGGCATCATGGCACACGAACTCCCCCAGCTCCCATACGACTTCAAAGCGCTTGAGCCGCATATCGATGAGCAGACTATGCGTATCCATCACGGCAAACACCACGCCGGCTACGTGACAAAGCTGAACGCCGCGCTGGAAAAGCACCCCAAGCTGGCCGATTGGAGCGTGGAGGACCTGCTCGCGAAGCTCAGCCAGGTGCCGGAAGACATCCGCACGGCGGTGCGTAACAACGGCGGCGGTCACGCCAACCACACGCTCTTCTGGTCGATCATGGCGCCGGGCGCCGGCGGCGAGCCGTCGGGCGAGCTGGCCAATGCGATCAAGCGTGAGTTTGGTGGCTTCGCCGACTTCAAAGAGAAGCTCAGTGACGCCGCCGGCTCGCGATTCGGCAGCGGCTGGGGCTGGTTGAGCGTGGCCCAAGGCGGGAAGCTGGCCGTAGAGAGCACGCCCAACCAGGACAGCCCGCTAAGTGAAGGCCGCACGCCGATTCTCGGTATCGACGTCTGGGAGCACGCCTACTACTTGAAGTACCAGAACCGACGGCCCGACTACATCAAGGCGTGGTGGAACACGATCAATTGGCGCGCGGTGGCCCAGCGCTACGAAGCCGCTCGAACCTAGCGGCGGCGGGTTTCAGCCCTGCGAACGTCCGCTGGCCAGCGGGGCGGTGAGAGCTGGCCGGCGGGCGGTCAACGGTCCACGACCGTCGCCATGACCGAGGTCCCCTCGGAGAGTTGCTCGAGGCCGCCCACGACCACTTGCTCGCCCGCCTCGACCCCGGCCTCGATCTCGACGTAGCCGGGCATCCGCACGCCGAGCTCCACCTGACGGCGTGTGGCGCTTCCGTCCTGAATCACCCAGACGAACGTCGCGCCCTGCAATGGCAAGATGGCATCCTCGGGTATGACCACAGCGTCGATCCGCACGTCGGTGGCGAGCCGAGCCTCGATGAACATCCCCGCCTTGAGATCCCGGCTCGGGTTCGGCACCTCGGCTTTGACGGTGATGGTTCGCGCGGGGAGCTCGACGACCGGATCAACGAAGTCGACAACGCCGCTGAACCGCGTCTCGGGAAGCGCCGCCACCTGGAACGTCACCTCCTGCCCAACCTGGAGGCGCTGCGCGTAGCGCTCGGGCACTTGGAACACGGCGCGCTGCGGGTCCACCGTCTGCAGTGTAACCAGCGGCGTCGCACTGGTCACGTAGTCGCCAACGCTTACGAACCGTGCGCCGACCAGACCCGAGAAGGGTGCGCGTACCAGGGTGCGTGCGAGCCGCAGCTGCTGCAGCTCAAGCTGAGCCTGCGTGCTCCGCGCGCTGGCTTCGGCCTGCTCCAAGTCGGCTTCCGAGGACGCGCTTTGCTGCAGCAGCTCGCGCGTGCGCACCAGCGCCTGCTGAGCCAGGTCGCGCTCCGCCTCGAGACGCGTGACCTGCGCTTTGAGCTCGGCGTCGTCCACCTTGAAGAGTGGCGTCCCGCGGCTGACCTCCGAGCCTTCGCGGACGAGGATCCGAACCAGCCGTCCGTCGACCTCCGGCCGCAGCTCGATCGACTGCAAGGCTTCGATCTGGCCGGTGGCCAGGATGGCATCCACCACGGTGTCGCTACGGGCCACGGCCACCTCGACCGGCAGGCCCGACGGCCCGCCGCCACCCGGGCGGCCGTCCCCGCCGTTGTTCGACTCGGCATTCGAGCAGCCCGCTGTGGCCAGCGCAGCGATCACGATCGAAACTGAAGCTCTCACTCTAGGTATCCTTCATCGCTGAAAATTCGTCGGCCGATGACCGCTTCCAAGCCGGCAAGGGCGAGCCGCGTCGCGTAGCGCGCCTGGACCAGACCCGCCTCCGCCTCTGAAAAGGCTACCTGCGCGCTCAACAGGTCGAGGATCGTCGTCGCCCCGGCCCGATAGCGGTTGTTCTGTACTTCGAGGTTCTCTCGCGCCACGACCACGCCCTGACGCGCCAGCTCAGTGCTCGCGCGGGCTGTCAGGTAATTCTGGTAAGCCCCGATCGCGTCCCGACGCACACCCAGCGCGGCGTCACTTAGAACCGCACGCGCTACGTCGCGCGTCGTGCGCGCCTGCGTGAGCGCGATCTCGCGCTGCGCGTTGTTCCATATCGGAAAGCTCACCTGGAAGCCCCACACCGTCCGGGTGAACGCGTCGGGGATATAACCCTCGTCGAAACCCTGATACTGCGCGAACAGGCTGAGTTGCGGTAGGTAGCTGCCCCACGCCGCCTTGAGTGCCGCCGCCGCCGCCCGCTCATCCGCCAGAGCAGCCCGATAATACGGACCTCGGGCCAGCGCCTCGGCCACCGCGCTGTCCTGGCTGATCGGCAACTCCGGGGCCGGGGCCGAGTCGAGCGGCACGGCATCCACGGGACCGGGAACACCGACCCGGCGCCCCAGTTGGACCCGTGCCACGGCCAGACTCGATCGCTGGCGCAAGAGGTCCACGCGAGCCCGGGTGAGCTCCAGCAAGAGCTGCAGCGAATCGGTGCGCACGGCAGCGCCAGAGATCACGCGCGCACGCGCAACTCCGAGCTGCTCCTGGGCCCGGCGAACACGCTCCGCCGCGACCCGCACCAGTTCCTGCTCGGCAAGCACGTCATAGTAGTCGGACTCGGTCAGGACCGCTGTGGCGAAGCGGGCCTGGACCTCGTTGGCTCTGGCGCTCTGGAGCTCAGCGCGTGCCTGGCTCAGCTCGAAGAACTTGGCTCCGCCGCGGAACAGATCGTAACGCGCCTCGATCGTACCCTGGACGATCTGCTGCGCCAACGTTCCCGTGCCGATGTTGAACCCCTGGTTCGAGTACTTGGTCAGCGAAGTCTGGATCGAGACCGAGGGAAGCACGAAAGCCGACCAGGCCGCCCGACGGCCCCACTCGCCGTTCGCGATCTCACCCAGCGCCGCCACATAGTCTGGATCGAGTTCTGCGGCGGCGCGCAGCGCCTCCGCGAGAGTCACTCGCGGAATCGAATCGCCCGGCGCGGCCGCCGGCGTAGGAGCCGCAGCCGCGAGCTGAGCCAGCGCGACGAGCACGACGATCACTAAACCTCTGCCTCCGCTGGTTCAAGAGCCGGCGCACGCCGCCCGAGCCGCGCCCGTAACGCGTCGAGCATGACGTAGACGACCGGCACCAGATAGAGTGTCAGCACTGTCGAGAACAGAAGGCCGCCCACGATGGCGTAACCGAGCGGGCGGCGGCTGGCCGATCCAGCTCCCAGTCCCAAAGCGATGGGCAGCGCGCCGAAGATCGTCGCCGTGGCGGTCATCAAGATCGGCCGCAGCCGGATGCGGCCCGATTCCAACATCGCCTCCACCGACGCCATCCCTCGCTCCTTAAGCTGGTTCGCGTACTCCACCAAGAGTATAGAGTTCTTGCTCACAATGCCGATCAACAGAATCATGCCGATCTGACTGTACAGGTTGAGCGTCGAGCCAGCCAATAGCAGCGCGAGCAACGCACCGGTTATGGCCAACGGCACCGACAACAGCACCGTGAACGGGTGGATCAGCGACTCGAACTGGGCGGCCAAGACCATGAAGACCACGACCAGCGCCAGCACGAACGCGAAGTAGAGCGCGTTGCCGCTCTCCTCCAGCTCGCGCGACTCTCCGGCCAGCGCGATGCTGCTGCCAGGAGGAAGGACCTCGGCAGCGGCCGCGTTGAGCGAGTCGAGCGCCGCGCCGAGCGTGAACCCGGGGGCCAAGTTGCCGGTCAGCGTGAATGACCGTACCCGATTGAAGTGGTTCAGCTGGCGCGGTCCAATTCCTTCCTGAACTCGCGCTAGAGCGGCCAGCTTGACCAGGGCACCGTCGCGCCCGCGGACAGAGACGTTGGACAGGTCAGACGGTGTGGCTCGCTGCTCGGGTTCCAGCTGCACGATGACATCGTATTGCTTGTTGGCGCGAGTGAAGGTACTCACGCGTCTGCTGCCAAACAGCGTCTGCAGGGTGGCGGAGACATCGCGGATGGGAACACCGAGATCCTCGGCCCGGTCTCGCTCGTAGTTAATCGTCAACTCGGGCTTGTTGATTCTCAGATTGGTGTCCACGTTGATCAGCCCGTTGATCCCGCGAGCTCGACCGACTAACGCGCCCATCGCACGTCCTAGTTGATCGAAGTCCGGGTGCCGGACCGCGAACTGAACCGGGCTCTGCCAGCCGAACGCCGGCGGGTTGTTCGCGAACGCGAGCACACCCGGTATCCCGAAGTACTGCGGCTGGAGCTCGACGATGATCTCCTGCACCGAGCGGTCCCGCTCGGACCAATCCTCCAGTAGCCCGAAGATGAACGCCAGGTTCACGCCGCCGGTAAAGGCACCGATCACGCTGAAGTAACTCTGAACCCCTTCAGTGTTGGCCAGGATTGCCTCCATGCGGCGCAGATAGCCATCCGTATAAGCCAGCGTGGCACCCTCGGGGGCAACCGCCACGTTCGAGAACCACCCCCGATCCTCCGGAGGCACGAACTCCCGCTCCAAAGCCCGGAACGCCACAACCGCAACAACAACCGTCGCAGCGGCGCCGGCGATCACGTAGGCGCGCCGTCTCATCGCCCAGCCAAGACTGCGGCCGTAAACGCTGGCAAGCCCCAGGAACCCCTTCTCGAACGCCAGGAAGAGACGCCCGTGGCTCTTCGGCACCTGGAGAATCCTCGCCGATGCCATCGCGGTGAGCGTGAGCGCAACGAAACTGGAGATCACCACGGCGCCCGCCATCGCGAGGCCGAATTCGTTGAACAGTCGCCCAGTGGTGCCGCGCAAAAAGGCGAGCGGCGAAAAGACCGCGACCAGAGCCACGGTCGTCGCGATCACCGCGAAGGCGATCTCGCGCGTCCCCTTCAGCGCGGCAGTCGCCGGGTCCTCACCTAACTCCTCCTGGTGCCGGTAAGCGTTCTCCATCACGATGATCGCGTCGTCCACCACGATCCCAATCGATAGGATCAACGCCAGGAGGGTCAGGTTGTTGATCGTGAAGCCGAAAAAGTACATCAGCCCGAACGCGGCGATGATCGACGTCGGGATCGCCAGGGCCGGGATGAACGTCGCCTTGAAGTTGCGCAAGGCGAAAAAGATGATCAGCACCACAAGGAAGGCCGCGAGCAGCAGCGTCTCCTGAGCTTCCTGGATCGAGCGGCGCACAAAGACCGACGTGTCGAACGCGACTTCCAGCTCGACACCCGGCGGAAGCGCCGCGTTGATCGCTGGTAGCTCCGCGCGAATGCCCTCGGACACGTCGATCATGTTCGCCTTCGATTGACGGACGACGCCGACCCCCACGGCCGGGGCGCTGTTGAAACGCGTCACGGTCCGCTCGTCCTCGGCACCAAGCTCCACGCGCGCCAGGTCACGTAGCTTGACGACCTGCCCGTTCTGGCTTGACACCGTCAGGTTGGCGAACTCCTCCGGCGTCCTCAGCTCGCCCAGCGAACGCACGGTGAACTCACGCCGCTCTGACTCGATC
>CAYFXF010000009.1:0-4121 GCA_964347085.1 uncultured Gemmatimonadota bacterium
GGCCCCGACGCTCTGCGCCTGCTGCCGCGCGAAACGGTCGCCGACTTTCGACTCATCAACGACGTGGCGCTGAGCGTGATCGCACTGCAGGCGGGGGGCGAGCTTCGATTCAGCGGTGTCCGCGAGCGGTTGCACGGGATCCTGTTTATCACGGTCTCCCAGATCGTACTCACCACGGCCGGAATAGTGCTGGCGGTCTACCTGGCGCGCGATCTGTTGTACTTCCTCGCGGGTGAGCCGACCCGTGCGGTCATCGCCGTGGCACTGATTTTTGGGCTGGTCGCGGTGGCCAAGTCGCCGGCAACGACGATCGCGGTGATCACCGAGATGCATGCTCGCGGCCCACTGACCAACACCGTTCTCGGTGTGAGTGTCCTCAAGGACGTCGTCGTGTTGCTGATGATCGCCGTCATGATCCCCGCCGCCGCAGTCCTGGCCGATCCGACCCGGAGCTTCGACTTTGCGCAGCTTCGCGAAATCAGCGTCGCCATCCTCCTCGCGCTGGCGCTCGGCGTTGTCATCGGCTGGCTGGTCGGGCTCTACCTCGCCAAGGTCACCCGCCAGCCGATACTCTTTGTACTCGCCGTGGCCTTCGTCATCGTCGAGTTCGCGCACGCGCTCGGGCTCGAGTCAGAATCGTACATCCTGATGAGCATGGCGGCGGGCGTGGTCGTCCAGAACTTCTCGGTCCAGGGGCCGCGGTTTGTTGAGGCGCTGGAGGCCAATTCCCTGCCGCTTTACGCGCTCTTCTTCGCCGTGGCCGGCGCCGACCTCCAGCTATCCGTCATCCCGTCTGTCTGGCAGGTCTGCCTGGTCGTCCTGCTCGCGCGCCTGGCTCTGATCTATGTGAGCACCTACTTGGGCGCTGTGGCGGCGGGCGAGCTGCCTGCCGTACGGCGGTACGCCTGGATGGGTTTCCTCGCTAAGGCCGGCGTCACCCTAGGGCTGGCCAACATCGTCGCGGAACGGTTCCTCACCTGGGGTGGATCGGTCGCGGCGATCATCATCGCGATGATCGCGGTCAACCAGCTCGTGGGCCCGCCGCTTTTCCGCCTCGCCCTGGTACGCGCCGGCGAAGCGCGGACCACCATGGGCTCACGACCGGGTCGGCGGGATGACTAAGTGCCGCCCGCCAGCCCGGCCTCACCGATCCAGCGGACGATCGCCGCGGCCAGCTCCCCCAGCACATCGGTCTCAGCTCGACCCGATCGCCTCGGCAGCTTGAAGGAATGATCTCCGTCCTGCACCAGGTGGAGCGTCGCCCGATCGCCGAGCCCCTGACGCACCGGTTCTAACAGGTCGAGCCTGGCAAAGTTGTCGCGGGTCCCCTGTAGGAAGAGCATCGGCAGATCGACCTTCTCCAGGTGTCGGGCGCGCTCGATCCCGGGCTTGCCGGGCGGGTGGAGCGGAAAACCGAGGAAGATGAGGCCGCGAACGCCCGGCAGCGGCTCATCGACCTGGGCGCTGGAGGTCATGCGGGCGCCGAGCGACTTGCCGCCGGCGACGAGCGGCAAGCTGCGGGCCCCGGCCCCCGCGGCTGCCACTGCCCCGCGCACGGCGGCCTGCAGCAGATGGGGCGGGTCCGGACGCCGGCCACCCTGCTCCATATAAGGAAACTGGTAGCGCAGGGTCGCCACCCCCGCCTCGGCCAGCCGCCCGGCCACCCCCTCCAGGAAGGGGTGCCGCATCCCGGCGCCGGCGCCGTGCGCCAGCACGAAGAGGCAGCGTGCCCTGTCGGGACGCACGAGGAGCCCCGAGACGCTGAGCGTCGTGCCGGGTACGGGGATCTTGATCTGCTGAGGGCCGGAGCCTCGACTCTCCATCGCGGCTCGCCAAGTCAGCGGTCCGGCCGCGCACCCGAGTCGCGACTAGGCATAGTCGGGCGCGTTGCCCGGCGTCCACTTGATGTTGCAGCCCAGGCTGGGCTTCTGCTCGCTGGGCACCGGTTCGCCCGCTAGGGCTCGCTCGATCGCGGCGCGCAGGTCCTTACCGGTGACCGGGAGTCCGTTGCCTGGCCGGCTGTCGTCGAGCTGGCCGCGGTAGACGAGGCAGCGATCGGCGTCGAAGAGGAAGAAATCGGGGGTGCAGGCCGCGCGGTACCGTTTGGCGACCTCCTGGGTCTCGTCGAACAGGAACGGGAACTCCCACCCCTCGGCCCGCGCCAGACTCTTCATGTTCTTGGGGCCGTCCTCTGGGTGCGTCTCGGCGCTGTTCGCGTTGATCGCGGCGATCGCCAGGCCGCGTGGCAGGTAGTCATCCGCCAGGCGTCGGAACTCGTGGCACACGTGCTGGACGTAAGGACAATGGTTGCAGATGAACATGACGAGCAGCGCCGCTGCCCCTTCAAAATCGCGCAGCGAGAGAGAGCTCCCGTCGACGGCGTCGGTCAGCGTGAAATCGGGTGCCGCCGTGCCCAGCTCCAGCATGGTGGAGGGTGTCAATGCCATGGCTGTGCTCCTCGTCACGAAGGTCTCGTCCGGCGTTGAGCGACGTACTGTCCGCCGTGCCCCCAACGGCTAACTCCTATCTTTGGTCAACGAAGCCGTCAAGCGAGGGCGCGGGACGGCGCATGGTGCATCGCCGTGGCCACGAGGTAGATTAGCGCGCGTTCGACCACGTTCGGCTTCAACAGACGGAAACGGCCATGCAGATTCGACGCCTGACCTTCCCCGGAGCAACTGGCGCCCAGCTGTCAGCTCGACTCGAGCTCCCGGTGGATGAGCGACCGGTCGCCTACGCGCTCTTCGCGCATTGCTTCACCTGCTCGAAACAGTACAAGGCCGTGGTCAATATCAGCCGGGCGCTGAGTCAGGCCCGGATCGGTGTATTGCGGTTCGATTTTACGGGTCTCGGCGAAAGCGAAGGCGACTTCGCCGACACGACGTTCTCTTCCAACGTGGGCGACCTGATCGCCGCGGCGCACTTCCTCGAGCGCGAATACGAGGGGCCATCCATCCTGATCGGCCACTCTTTGGGTGGCGCGGCGGTGCTGCAGGCCGCCCCTAAACTGGAGAGCTGTCGGGCGGTAGCGACGATCGCGGCGCCGGCGGAGCCTGGGCACGTGAGGCGGCATCTGCGGAGCTCGCTCAAGGAGATCGAATCGCAGGGCAAGGCCGAGGTGCTGTTGGCCGGCCGGCCGTTCACCATCACCCGAGAGTTCCTCGAGGATCTCAACGCCCAGAAGATGAGTCAGGTGATCGGCGGGCTGGGACGTGCCCTGCTCATCTTCCATTCGCCGGTCGACGAGATCGTCGGTTCCGAGAACGCCGAGCGCATCTACGCGACCGCGCGGGAACCGAAGTCGTACATCTCGCTCGAAGGCGCCGATCACCTCCTGTCACGTGAGGAAGATTCGCGTTATGTCGGCGCGATCATCGCGGCCTGGGCGGCACGCTACCTCGACGGACGCCACGATGCGGCTCGCCCGGAAGCCGTCTCCGAGGGCCAGGTCGTCGTGCGGACGGGTCGCGCGCACTATCACACCGAGATTCTCACAGGCGGCCACACTCTGGTCGCCGATGAGCCGGAGAGCGCCGGGGGAACGGACACGGGCCCGACTCCCTTCAACCTGCTGCTCGCCGCGCTCGGCGCTTGCACGACCATCACGCTCCGCATGTACGCCGACCGCAAGGAATGGCCGCTGGAGGAGATTGGGGTGCGGCTGCGGCACCAGAAGCGGCGTCCGGGTGAGGGAACGCAGCCGGAGGGCGCGTCCTTGAAGGTTGATGAGATCAGTCAGGAGCTGGAGCTGATCGGCTCACTGGATGAGGAGCAGCGATCGCGGCTCTTCGAGATCGCTCACCGCTGCCCGGTCCATCGGGTGCTGGAGAGTGGTGCGCGGATGCCGATGCGGCTCCTCGAGTGAGCCCTGGCTGCCGGGCCGCCCGAACTACTTCTCCTCGGGCGGCCGCGTGCGCGCGTCGATATAGGCCGCGGCGGCGTCCAGGTCGCGGTACTTGAGGCCGTGCAGCCCCCAATTCGGCATCGCGCCTTCATCACCGACGAAGATCCGGCGTCGGATGGAATCGACCTCGCCCGCGTAGTGCCAGTCGGCCGCCAGGAACGAAGGCACCTCGATGCCCGCCTGGGCCGCCAGCTCGCCGCCGCCCTGCCCTTCGCTG
>CAYFXF010000009.1:4131-10103 GCA_964347085.1 uncultured Gemmatimonadota bacterium
ATTTATTAAGGCCGGAGTTGATATTTCGCGGCATTTAAAGTGTTTTTTAGAAGCATAGCTATGGTCATCGGCCCAACACCACCCGGGACTGGAGTAATATGCGCCGCCCTGCCCTTCGCTGCCGTGACATTTCTGGCAGCTCGTTCGCCAAACGACACCCCCACGGTCGAGGCGCGCCTGCGGACTTTCCCAGGTCAGCGTGTCGAACACCGAGGCGTCGTACAGCGCCTCCGCCATGGCCACCGAATCGGCACGCGCGGCCTGCTGTCGCGCTTCGATCTCCTCCGCCGTCTCCGGCGTGCTGCACGCGACTGCCGCGACCAGCACGAGCGTCGCCGAGACCAAGATCGATCTGCTATCCATCTTTTCGCCCCTCCAACGCGTGGATGTATTCGCAATCACCTCGACCCTTCGCCAATTCTGTGCCGTGCGCGGGCTGGCCTGACGTGCACAACCGACCTTCGCGGTTCGGACGTGCGTGGGCAAGCGACAACCTCAGCCCTCGATCCCGTCACGCCAAAGCGTGACTTTCCGCCCCAGGCAGGTGAGGTGGTTCGCGCGATCGCACGTCGCTGCGAACCGTCTATTAGACCGGCTGTTGCCCGACTGTTAATAAACTAGGTTAAAGTTTCGGCCGGGAAAGTCCTCCTCACTGTCCCACAGGAGATGCGGCGCCAACGGTTGACCGGCCGAAGCCATCGTATTCGCCCCGCCCCAGGGGCATCGCCCGCCCCCCGCCCTGGGGTTTGAATGCCTAACGCCGCATTGCTAGTGGAGGCTCGGACCGGGCAGCCTTGCGGACGAGCGCCGCAGGATCTTTCGCCGAGCACGGCCGAGGTCTACTTTTTTCCTTGCCGGGTGTGCGGATTCAAACCGGGGAAACGGCGCGAGGGACTATGGACGAGAAGCGGGGCGAGACGGCGGCTGAGCGCGACGCGAGCTTCGATACCGGCGGCCCACCTTGCAGCGAATCGCAGGCGGATGGGGTGCCCTGCGAGGAGGTCGGGGCGGACTGCGAGGACTGTGACCAAGCCGATCCCGAGGCGCGCGAGGTCTACAAGGCGAGGGGTTCAGCGGGTTAGCGCGTCGAGTCAATCCGGCAGCGCGAAGGCCACCAGGTAGTCGCCCAGCTTCGTCCCCAGGCCTGCGTGGCCACCCGCCGCGATCACGACGAACTGCTTCCCCTCCGCTCGCAGCCGATAGGTCATCGGTGTGGCCTGGCCCCCGGCCGGTAGCCGACCCTTCCACAGCTCTTCACCGCTCTCCACATCGAAGGCGCGCAGATAGTCGTCCATCGCGGCAGCGATGAACACGAGTCCGCTGGCGGTGACGATGGGTCCGCCCAGGTTCGGCGTTCCCCACTTGAGTGGGAGCGGCATCGGCGCGAGATCGCGGATGGTGCCGAGCGGCACCTCCCAAGCCACCTCACCCTCGTCGACGTGGATGGCGACGAGCGTGCCCCAGGGCGGCGGCGTGCAGGGCATGCCCAAGGGCGAGCGGAATCCGCCCTCGCGATTCATGCCGTAGGGCGTCCCCTGCTGCGCCGTGAACGAGCCCTCGCGATCGGGGGCGCGCCGCGCCGCGTCGTACTCGGCCCGCGGGATCAGCCGCACCCAGCTGGCCAAGCGGCTCTGGTTCAGCACGAGGAGCCGCCGGACCGGGTCGAACGCCACGCTGCCCCAGTTCGCCCCACCCACCATGCTGGGATACTCGAGCGTCCCCTGCAGGCTGGGGGGAGTGAAGATCCCCTCGTAGCGAAGGCCCGCCATCCGCTCTCGGCACTTGGAGCGGTCCCAAGGTGTGAGCCCCCAGGCGGAGTCGGGCGTCAGGTGTGAGGGCTGGAGCGGCGGCGGCCGCACCGGGAACGGCTGGGTCGGCCAGGCGGCCTCGCCGGGCACGTCGCTGGCGGGGACCCGTCGCTCCTCCACCGGGAAGAGCGGCAGGCCCGTCTCGCGGTGAAGGATGAAGACGTGCCCCATCTTCGTCGCTTGAGCGACGGCGGGAATCTCGTCTCCATCGCGCCGGACCGTGATGAGCGCCGGCTGCGAGGCGACGTCGTAGTCCCAGAGGTCGTGGTGCACGACCTGGAAGTGCCAGACGAGATCACCCGTCGAGGCGCGGAGCGCGACGAGCGAGTTCGCGAAGACGTTGCTGCCCGGGCGCTCGCCTCCGTAGAAGTCGGGGGCCGCACTGCCGGTGGGCAGGAAGACGAGGTCGCGTTCCGGGTCTGAAGCGAGCGGCGCCCAGGCGTTGGCGGCGCCGGTGCGACTCGCGCTGCCCGGTTCCCACGCCTCCCAACCCGGTGCGGCAGGTGTCCGCGGCACCGGCTGGAACGTCCAGCGCAGGGCGCCGCTGCGGGCGTCGAACCCGCGGATGTCGCCCTTCTCCACCTGGACGCGCCGGTTGTCCCCCTGGGCCGAGCCGACGACGACCACGTCGCCCACAGCCACCGGCGGCGAAGTGACTTCGTATTCGCCGCTCTCGACTTCGCCGACGCCGACTGCGAGATCGACTACCCCATCCTCACCGAAAGCGGGGCAAGGCTGCCCGGTGCGCACATCGAGCGCGAGCAATCGCGCGTCGAGGGTAGCGAAGAAGATGCGCGCGCGGCACAGCACCCCGATCTCAGCTTCCGGGTCGACCCAGGCCTCGACGCCACGCGAGACCAGGCTCTCCGAGTACCTCTCGGTCAGGTCGATGCCGGGATCGAAGCTCCAGCGCTCCTGCCCGGTCTCAGGATCGAGGGCGATCACGCGGCTGAAGGGCGTGCTCAGGTAGAGCGTCCCGTCGAACGAGATCGGAGTGGCCTCGAAGGCGCTTTTCGACGGGTAGGTCGTGCCATCGGAGACGTCACCGGTGCGGTACGTCCAGGCCAGTTCGAGCCGCCTCACGTTCGCAGGCGTGATCTGGGTCAGAGGGGAGTAGCGCGTCCCGTAAGGGTCTCCTCCGTAGGCCGGCCAGCCGCCGATCGGGCCGTCCGCGGGAGGCGCGAGGTTCGGCTTTCCAAGGGCGGCGACGGCGAGCGCGACGATGGCGCCCAGCGCCGAGAGGGCGAGCAGCCACCTCAGGTAGTGCAGGATCGTCCCGCGCTCGACGGTCAGCAGCGTGCGGATGTTGGTCCTCCTCGGCCAGGAGCCGCCTGATAAAACCGCTGCGCTGAGAATAGAGGGACCGGAAGCCTAGCAGTCCGAACGGGTGCCGGTCAAGATAGCCCTTCTGAGGCTTCTATTCCGACGTGATCCGCCTAGATTAGGGCGTCGCTCTCCCGAATGCGCCCTTCCGCCACGAGAGGAGTGAGCTGGGAATGGGGGACCATCGGTACGTATATCCGTTCGAGGATGCCGACAGCACCGACAAGCAACTGGTCGGAGGCAAGGGCACCGGGCTCGCGCGCATGACCCAGATCGGGCTGCCGGTGCCGCCCGGTTTCGTGATCACCACCGAGGCCTGCCGGCAGTACTATGCGGGGGACCGCAGGCCGCCCGATGGCCTGGTCGCAGAGGTCAGGGCCAACATGTCGGAGCTCGAGCGGAAGACCGGCAAAGGTTACGGCGATTCGCAGAACCCTCTTCTCGTGTCGGTGCGCTCGGGTGCTGCGCTGTCGATGCCCGGGATGATGGACACCATCCTCAACCTCGGGCTGAACGACGAGGTGGTGGAAGGGTTCGCCCGGGCCACGGACAACCCGCGCTTCGCTTACGACGCCTACCGCCGCCTGATTCAGGGCTTCGGCGACATCGCGATGGACGTGCCGGAGAGCCGGTTCGCCGAGATCCTCGAGAAGGCGAAGCGGAAACAGGGTGCGACGTACGATCACGAGCTCAGCGTCGAGAGCCTCAAGCAGGTATGCGCGGCATATAAGGATGCGATTGCCGACGCCCTGGGAACCGAGTTCCCCCAGGATCCGTGGCAGCAGCTCGAGCTGGCTGTCGAGGCGGTGTTCCGTTCCTGGATGGGCAAGCGCGCCGTCGACTACCGGCGCGAGTTCAAGATCACGCCGGCGATGGCCAACGGCACGGCGGTGAACGTCTGCACGATGGTGTTCGGGAACATGGGCCAGGATTCCGCTACCGGCGTCGCGTTCACCCGCGACCCGGGCACTGGCGAGAACGAGTTGTTCGGCGAGTACCTGCTGAACGCGCAGGGCGAGGACGTGGTCGCCGGCATCCGCACGCCGAAGCCCATCGCCCAGCTGGCCGACGAGATGCCCGAGATGTGGCAGCAGCTTCTAGAGGTGCGGAAGACGCTGGAGGAGCAATACCACGAGGTTCAGGACTTCGAGTTCACGGTCGAGCGCGGCACGCTCTACATGCTGCAGACGCGGAACGGAAAGATGAACGCGACCGCGTTCGTGAAGACCTCCCGCGACATGGTCGACGAGAAGGTGCTCAGCAAAGAGGACGCGTTGTTGCGCATCACGCCGGACCACCTGGAGCAGCTGCTGCACCGCCACATCGACCCGGACGCGCACGCCGAGCCGATCGCCAAGGGGCTGCCGGCTTCGCCCGGCGCCGCCTGCGGCCGGGTCGTGTTCGACGCCGACGAGGCGGAACGCCGCGGCCAGGAGGGTGAAGCGGTCATACTAGTGCGGGAGGAGACGAAGCCCGAAGACATCCACGGGTTCTTCCAGGCGCGCGGCATCCTGACGAGCCGGGGCGGCAAGACCTCGCACGCGGCCGTCGTCGCTCGCGGCATGGGCAAGCCGTGCGTTGTGGGTGCCGAGGAGATCTTGATCAAGGACCGCGAGCGCGTGGCGGTGGTGAACGGTCGACAGATCGGTGAAGGCGAGGTGATCACCATCGATGGCGGGACGGGCACCGTGTACCTCGGCGATGTGCCGACGGTCGAGCCCGAGTTCAGCCAGGACATGAAGACGCTGCTGGCTTGGGCGGACCAGACCCGCTCGCTGGGCGTGCGCGCCAACGCCGACACCCCCGAGGACGCCGCCCGCGCCCGGGAGATGGGCGCCGAAGGGATCGGGCTTTGCCGCACCGAGCGCATGTTCAACGCGGCCGACCGACTGCCAATTGTGCGCGACATGATCCTGGCCGGCACGGACAAGGAACGCGAGGAGGCGATCGAGAAGCTGCGCCCGATTCAGAAGGGCGACTTCAAGGCAATCTTCAAGGCGATGGAGGGGCTGCCGGTCACCATCCGGCTGCTCGACCCGCCGCTGCACGAGTTCCTGCCGAGCCTCGAGTCGCTGCTCATCGAGCTGGGCAGCCTGGAACGCCTACGCGAGCGGCTGAGTGACGGGGCGCCGAACCCAGCGACGTTGGAGGCGCTGGTTGAGCCGTCGCTCAAAGAGAGCTTGCCGCCGTCGGACCAACTGGTGAGCGCGGGTGGGCGGCAAACGATCGACCGGCTGATCGAGGAGAAGCGGGCGCTGCTCGAGACGGTACGTGAGATCACCGAAGTGAACCCGATGCTCGGGCATCGCGGCGTGCGGCTCGGCGTCACCGTGCCCGAGCTGTATAAGATGCAGATCGGTGCGATCCTGGAGGCGCTGGCCGAGCTGACGAAGGAGAAGGTGAACGCCGTCTGCGAGATCATGATCCCGCAGGTCACGGAGCCGAACGAGCTCGTCCGGGTCAATGAGTACGTGGGCGAGGTGCGTCAGGAGATCGAGCAGAAGTACGGTGTGACGCTCGAGTTCAAGTTCGGCACGATGATCGAGGCGGTGCGCGCCTGCGTGCGCGCCAGCTCGATCGCCGAGGTCACGGAGTTCTTCTCCTTCGGCACCAACGACCTGACCCAGGCCACATTCTCCTTCTCACGCGAGGACGCGGAGCTGAAGTTTCTCCCGTTCTACGTCGAGCACGGCATCCTGCCGGAGAATCCCTTCGAGGCGCTCGACATCCACGGGGTGGGCCGGCTGATGAAGCTGGCGGTCCAGTCGGGCAGGGCTGTGAATCCGGAGCTCAAGGTAGGGATCTGCGGCGAGCACGGCGGCCACCCGCGCAGCATCGAGT
>CAYFXF010000009.1:10113-19092 GCA_964347085.1 uncultured Gemmatimonadota bacterium
TCGAGTTCTGTCACACCGTCGGCCTGAACTACGTGAGCTGTTCGGCCTTTCGCGTGCCGATCGCGCGACTCGCGGCTGCGCAGGCCGCATTACGTGAGCGGCGGCGGACGAAGGAGGAGCGCGAGCACCCGGACTATCCTTTCAACGTGCTCTAGATCGTAAACCGCGTCAGAAGAGCTTTCCGATCAGCGTAGGCTCTTTGTCTGTGCGGGTCGCCACCTTGAGGAACGTGCTGACTCGCACGGTGCCCTCGGCGTGCAGCGTCTCGTGGATTCGCTCTACCGCCGCGAAGATCTCGCTCAGCTCGCCTTCCACGTTTGTCCCGTTCGCGTGGAGCTCGACCCGGAGGTCGGCCTGCTCGAGTATCGCGTGCGCTCGCTTGACCTCCTTCCGCACCGAGACGCCCGAGCCGATCGGTATGACCTGAACCTCGCCCGTCGCCTTCATCCTGGCACCTCCCGAACTCGCACACCCCGCATCTCCGCAACCCCGTACCCCCGCAGGGCTCCTCGTCAGACGATCTCGATCTTTCCGTAGCCGTCCGCGATCACGTCGGCGTAGCGCTCGCGATACGTCCTGACGGCGCCCGGCAGCGCCGCCAGGATGTCGCGCGCGGTGATCCCGTCCTCACCTATTTCCGCCGCCGCGAGATCGCCGGCGAACCCGTGCATGAACACGCCGGCCCGCACGGCGTCTTCCAGCGAAAGCCCCAAACCGTACATCGCTGCCACCGTGCCCGTCAGCACGTCGCCGGAGCCGGCCGACGCCATCCCGGAGTTGCCGCTCAAGTTGACGAAGACGCGTCCGTCCGGGTCGCCGATCAGCGAATGGGCTCCTTTGAGGACCACGATCGCCTCGAGGTCGCTCGCCGCCCGCTGGGTTACGCCGATCCGGTCGCTCTCGATTTCGCTGACCGGCACGCCGGCGATCCGCGACATCTCGCCCGGGTGCGGGGTGAGGATGGTGGGTGCCTGCCGTCCCCGCACCACGTCGAGCTCCTGGGCAACGGCGCTCAAGCCGTCGCCGTCGATCAAGAGCGGTTTGTCGATCTGGCTCGCGAGCCGCCGCGCCAGCTCCTGCGCCTCCTCGGCCAGCGACAGCCCCGGGCCGAGCACGACGAAGTCGACTTCCGCGCCCAGGTTCAACAGCCCCTCGAGCGCGCCGAGCGCCAGACTCCCCTCAGCGGTCTCGTCTTGCGGGGCGAAGACGACCTCGCTCGCGATCGCGGCCAGGTGGGGACAGAGCGAGCGCGGCGCGGCCAATCGCGCGTAGCCGCCGCCCGCCTTGAGCAGCGAGAGCGCCGAGAAGGCGGGCGCGCCGAAGTAGCCGGGTGCGCCGGCCACGAAGAGCACGTCGCCGAAGCTGCCTTTGTGTCCGTCGGCCGGGCGCGCGGGCAAGGGCGGCGGCGTGTTCACCTCGACGAGCAGGTCGTCGGCCGCGGCGAGCTGGGGCGGATAGGAGATGTGGGTGAGGAAGAGCCGGCCGCAGAGCTCGGCGCCCGGGTAGAGCAGGTTGCCGCGCTTTGGGAGTCCGAAGGTCACGGTAAGCGACGCACGAACCGCCACGCCCCCGACCTGGCCGGTGTTTCCGTCGACGCCCGACGGGATGTCGACGCTGACAACCGGTGCCCCGGCCCGGTTCACGGCCTCGATCACCGCGTGCGTCTGGCCCTCGACCTCGCGGGTGAGTCCGGTGCCGAGCAGGGCATCGATCACGGCATCGCAGCCGGCCATCGCCTCGACGATCGCTTCGGTGGCCGGCCGCACGGCGATCGGCGCGCCGCTCGCCGCCAGGATCTCGAAGTTACGGCGCGCGGGCTCGCGATAGCGCTCGGGGTCACCGAGCACGAAGGCCTCGACCGCGCCGCCGCTCGCGCGGAGCTTGCGCGCCACCACGAAGCCGTCGCCGCCGTTGTTCCCCAGTCCGCAGAGCACGACGAACCGGCGGCCCGCCACGCCCAGCTCGCGCCGCACGACTTCGTAGACCGCGGCGCCGGCGTTCTCCATCAGGGTGTGTTGCGGGATCCCGTGCTCGGCGGTCGCCTGTCGATCGAGCGCCCGCATCTCATCGACGGTGCAGACTTTCATCCCTCACACTCCTCCGGCCGTAGTCCGACCGCTGATCGGCCGCTACCACATGATATGGCAATTCGCTCTATAGGGCACGATTCATGCCCCGTGTGGGGCGGTTTCCCACAGTTCGCGGTTCGCCGAGAGCGCCAGCGGCAGCTATGCCGGAACGAGAATCGGGTTCGACGTGTCCGCGCGCTTACCAGGCGGACGAAGTGCTCCGCGACGGGGCGATCCTCCACATCCGCGCCACCCGTCCAAAGGACAGAGCGGCGCTGAGGCGGATCAGTCGGGGGCCGCGGCCCCCAGCTCGCCGGGCCGGACGGACACCGTCGTGGCCGCCCATGAGCCTTGCGGGTCGACGGTGTAGCGGGCGTCACCGATGTGCACGCGATAGCCGTCGGGCAGCTGCTCGACGAGGTAGTAGGGAAAGCGTGCCCAGCTGAGGAAGCGGGCGGCCGCAGGCGCGCGCCCGGCTGCCTGCCCCGCGGCGTGGCGCGGCTGGCGATCGTACGGTAGGGCCTCGAGCGAGAGGCGCGGGCGGCCGAGCCAGTCGAGCCTCCCGACCCAGTACCCCTCCCCATCGTCGACGACCACCCGGCGGCTCAGGGGTGTGACCGGCTGAGGTGCGATCATCAGCCGGTCGGCGACCACTCCTCTGGCGGCGAGGTCGCGGCCCACGGCGGCCCGGGCGGCCAAGCCCGACCCGGCCATGAGGACCGCGTACGCCGCGGCCGTTCCCAACCCGAGCTTCGGCCAGCGCGCCGCGCCAACTCCTTCTCTCCCGCGGGCCAGGTAGAGTCCGCTCGCCAGCAGCGCCCAGACCCACGGATCGACGATGAACAGCGTATCGCCGTAGTACCAGGTCGAGGCGAACGGCATCAGCCAGCGCATCCCGTAGACGTTGAGAGAATCGAGCAGCGGGTGGGTGGCGACGGCGAGCGCGGAGAGGAGCAGCAGCTGACCGGGCACGGCTGGGGGTGCGCCGGGCGCGCGCCGGCGCCGTACCCCACGGTCCCAGAGGACGACGAGAAGCGTGAGCAGCAGGGGGAGCGCCACGAGCGCCAGCACGCCGTGCGTCAGGCCGCGGCGAAACCAGAATGCGGTCTCCGGGCCCCAGAGGTAGGCGGCCATGTCGACGTCGGGCAGGTTCGCGCCGATCAGGGTCGTAGCGGTGCCGAGGGCGGTGCGCCGCTTGAGGCCCGCCTGCGCCAGGCTGGCGCCTACCAGGGTGTGCGTGACCGGGTCCATCGCCTCGTCCGCTCGCTCGATTCGTAAGCCCACAAACCCCGCAAGAGACGCGGGCGGCGCGGATCGCGCAAGCTGGTCCGCGTGGCTAGCTTATCGGCGCATGTTCGACTTCACCTTGTTGGGGGCCGGCCATCTGGTTTTGGGTTCGGCCGTGAGCCTCGATGTGCTGCTCAACAAGCATCGGCCCGTCTCGGCGGTGCTCTGGCTGGCGGTGATCTGGGCGTTCCCGTACGTGGGGGCGCTACTTTACCTGAGCTTCGGGGTCGATCGGGTGCGGCGCGGTGCGACGGTGCGCGAAGCGGCCAAGGCCTTCGTCGCCCAGCGCGCCGAGCTCCACCCCACCTTCGAGCGGCTGACCGTCGACTACCTGCACCCCGACCCGCCCGAGGCCGCGCGGCACCCCGCGCAGCATATCTTCCGTGCCACCGACCCGGCGGTACGGCCCAACCGCGTGTTCAGCGGCAACCGGGTGGAGCTGCTGGTGGATGGGGACGGGTTCTACCCTACCCTGATGGAGGCAGTCTCCGGCGCCCGCTCGTCGGTGCACCTGCAGACCTTCATATTCGCGCGGGACCGTATCGGCCGCGAGCTGCTCGACCTGTTGATCGAGCGGGCACGTGCCGGGGTCGAGTGCCGGCTACTCTACGACCGCTTCGGCTCTACCTTCGCGTATCTTTCACGCTTCTTCAAACGTGCCAGCGATTCCGGCGTGGAGGTGCATTCCATAACTCAGGCCAATCCGCTGAAGGGCCGCTTTCAGATCAACCTGCGGAATCATCGCAAGATCGCGGTGATCGATGGGCAGATCGGCTTCGCAGGCGGTATCAACATCCAGGACAAGAACTTCTCCGCTTATACTCGAGACGGTCCACCGATCCGCGACTACCACGTGAAGCTGGAAGGCCCCGCGGTCTCCGACCTGCAATTCCAATTCGTCGAAGACTGGCACTTCGCCTCACGCGAGGCGCCGGAGCAGCTGCTCGAGCCCACCTACTTCCCGGGGCTCGGCGCCGCCGGCGAAGCGCTGGTTCAGGTGGTGCCCGGCGGCCCCGAGCTCCGAGGCCACGGCTTGTCCGACGCGATCTTCGGCGCCATCGTGGCGGCCGAGCGGTCGATCACCATCGTCACACCCTATTTCATCCCCGACGAGCCGCTCGTGCAGGCGCTACGCTACGCGGCCCTGCGCGGGGTCGGTGTGAGGCTCATACTGCCGAAGCACAGCAACCACTGGTACACAGGCTTCGCGGCCCGGGCCCTCTACACACCGCTGCTCAAGGCGGGTGTCCGCATCTTCGAGCGCCGACCGCCGTTCATGCACGCCAAAGCGCTGCTGGTGGATGACGTATACGCGATGATGGGGTCGGCCAACCTCGATTACCGGAGCTTATATCTCAGCTTTGAGACGAACCTCGAGATCTCCGACACGGCCTTCCTCGCGCGGTTGCGTGACCAGGTGGAGAGCGAGATCGCCGACAGCGCGGAGGTCGTGCTCGCGAGGCACCAGTCGCGCTCGTTGCCGCGCCGTCTCGCCGAGAACTTCTGCTACCTCTTTCAGCCGATGCTCTGATATGGGTCTGATGGCCGCCGCAAGCCTCGGGGTCCGCGGAGCCCTGCCGGCCGCGCTCGTCACCGCCTTTCTGGGCTGCGCCCTCCTCGTCTGTGGCGCGCTCCTCTTGATCAGCGAGACCTGGCTCGGCATCCGCGCCACCGATCGGCGCTTCGCCTCGGTCATCGACCGCTGTCAGGCGTTGAGCCGCCGGCGCGCGTAGTAAACGGTTGAGGTGATAAGTATTACCTATCATAAACGCAGCACACTAACGCGAGTATCTCATGTGGAATCTAGAAGACGCCGTCGGTGGGTTCGAGCTGCGCGCGCGGTGGCGCGGGCTGGACCGACGACGCAGGGAGGTCTCTCTCAAGGAGGGCGGATGCGAGCTTGGCGACCTCTCAGGCGAACACTTGGCTTGGGGCTTCTGATGATGGCGCTCAACGCGAGCGAGCTGGAAGCGCAGCGCACCGTGAAGCCGGTACTACACGGTCGGCATTGGGTGGCGATCACCGGCAAACCGCTCGGTGCGACAGCGGGCGCGATGATGTTCGCCAAAGGCGGGAACGCGGTCGACGCGGCCTGCGCGATGCTCGGGGCGACGTCCACCATGTGGGATGTGCTGAGCTGGGGTGGCGAGACCCAGGCGCTCATCTACAACCCGCACACCCGGGAAGTGATCGGGGTCAACGCACTGGGTGTGGCCCCGACCGGTGCGACGGCCGAGTTCTACAAGGCAAAGGGGCTGAAATATCCACCGCAGTACGGCTCGCTCTCCGCCGTGACCCCGGGAACGCCGGGGGGCCTGATGGTGATGCTGGCGGAGTTCGGCACCCTGAGCCTCGCCGACGTGCTCGAGCCCTCGATCCAGATGGCGGACGGCTACCCGATCGAGGCGCAAGCCGCCGATCGGATCGAGCGCGACAAGGAGTGGATCAAGAAATGGCCCTACTCGGCAGACGTCTACCTCACGCACCCCGGCGAGGAGCGGGAGGCCCCCTACCCGGGCGAGATCTTTCGGCAAGCGGATCTGGCGGCGACGCTGCGCAAGCTGGTCGAGGCGGAGCGGGAGGCCCTGGCCTCGGGGAAGAGCCGCAAGGAAGCCATCTACGCGGCCTACGACCGCTTCTACAAGGGTGACATCGCCCAGGAGTTCGTGCGTGGGGCGCGGGAGGGTGGCGGGCTCGTCACGCTGGAGGACCTGGCCAACTGGCAGGTCTATTTGGAAGAGCCGGTGAAGACGACCTACAGGGGGATCGAGGTCTACAAGCTCACGACCTGGGTGCAGGGTCCGGTCATGCTCCAGGCGCTCAACATCCTGGAGAACCTCGACCTCAAGTCGATGGGCTACAACAGCGCCCGCTACATCCACACCCTCTACCAAACGATGAACCTGGCCTTCGCCGATCGCGACTTCTATTACGGCGACCCGTACTATCCGCCGGAGGAGCCGATCGAGGGGTTGCTCTCCAAGGAGTACGCGAAACAGCGCGCCAAGCAGATCAACTGGGAGCGCAACGACCCCGAGATCGGGCCTGGCGATCCCTACCCCTTCCAGGGCGGCAGCAACCCGTTCCTGCGCTATCTGAAAGACTGGAAGTCGCTCTGGCCGGTGACGAGTGAGGAGGCAAGCGCGCGAGCGCGCGACGTCGAAGAGGCGTTCTTCCTCGGCACGACCTCGATTGAGGCCGCGGACGAGGAGGGCTGGGTCGTCTCGGTGACACCCAGTGGCGCCTGGATCCCGGCGGTGATCGCTGGGCGGACCGGCGTGGGCATGAGCCAGCGGGCGCAGAGCTTCGTGCTCGATCCGGCCGAGAACCCTTACAACGTGATCGAGCCCGGCAAACGGCCGCGCGCCACGCTGACGCCGGGGCTCGCGCTGAAGAACGGCGAGCCGTACCTGTCGTTCGCCGTGCAGGGTGGCGATGCCCAGGACCAGAACCTGCTTCAGTTCTTCCTGAACGTCGTGGAGTTCGGGATGAACGTGCAGCAGGCGGCGGAGGCAGCCAACATCAACAGCTTCCAACTACGCAATTCGTTCCGCAACCACGAGTCGATCCCCGGCCGCCTGCTGCTCAACGAGTCGATACCGCCCTGGGTGCGCGCCGAGCTGCGGAAGATGGGGTACGAACTCGTCTTCAACCGTCTGACCTCGGGCCCGATCAACGCGATCTACTTCGATCGCGCGCACGGCTCGATGTGGGGCGGCTCCAGCAATTACGGGGAGGACTACGGCATCGCCTGGTAGGGTCGATCGACGGGCCGGAGTCTAGTTGCGCCGGCCCAAACGCGCGTCGAGCGCCAGACGCAGAACATGGTCGATCCGCTCGAGGCGGCCCGACTCGCGCTGCAGCTCTAACAGGCCCTGCTGCCAGGCCGGGTCGATCTCGATCGTCGCGGCCAGGTCGAACGAGGTCTCGCGCTCCGCGTCGAGCCCGAGCGGTGAGGGCAGCGGCTCCGGCAGCGTCTTGAGCAGCGCCTCGAACAGCTGGATCGACCGCTGGCGCCGCGCCACGAGCTCGACCGCGCTCTCGTCCTCGTCCCTGTACTCTTCCACCAGCGCCTCGTAGTAGAGGGCCTCCGACTCGACGGAGTCGGCCACCAGGAAGCGCTCGACGCCGCGAGCCATCATCAGCGAGCGGCCGTCCGGCAGCGGCCGGAACTCGCCGATCTCCGCCACGCACCCGACCCGGCCCGGCTCCACCCTGAACGGCCCGTACAGATCGTTGCGGTGGAACAGCAAGCCGAAGCGTTTATCGAACTCCAGGCAGCGTGCCACCATCTGCCGATAGCGCGGCTCGAACACGTGCAGCGGAACCCGCGATCTAGGGAGAAGCACGATCGGCAGCACGAAGAGCGGCAGGCGTCGCATGACTCTCGGTACTCGCCGCTAGCGCCCCGGTTCTCGGGCCGACACGATCACCGCCGGCACCCCCTGCTCCACCAGCGACGCGTTGAAGGCCGCGACCTCAGTGGTCAGAATTCCGTTTAGCCGCGCTGTTATCGCGCCCCACTCGACGTTCAGGTCCGCGAAACGCGCGTAGGCGCCCGCGGTCGGGCGGCCTTCTGGGCCGCCGTAGCTGTAGTTGTCGGTCCCGGTGACGAAGCCGTACAGGGTGAGGTACTGGTAGTCGAGCTTCGGTGGGAAGCGAAGTGGGTCCTGGTTGCTCTCGTTCCGGACCTGGCGCAGCTCCTCCTCGACCGCGGTCAGGCGCGCGACGATCGAGTCGGCGCGCCCCTTGATCGCGGCGGGGTAGCCGGCCTCAGCCGCCCGCCCGGCGATCGTCTCGAGCTGCTCGCGCACGCTCCCGATCCGGCGGATCGCGTTGTAGATCTGGCTCAACGTATCGCGTACGGCGATCCCCAGGCGGAAACCCTCCTCGAAATCCGCCTGAGTCACATCGACCAGTCGCGGATCCTTGCGCAGTTCTAGCGCTCGCGTCTGGGTGGCGCCGCCCGCTTCGAGACGCACCTGGTAAATGCCAGGTGGCGCCTTCACGCCACCGGCGAAGCCGGAGATCACGAACCCGCCCGACGTATCGGGGCCGGCGTAGGTGAGGTCCCAGACGAGCCGGTTCATGCCCGCCGCGGGCTCCAGAGCCTTGCCACCCTCCCGGGCCGCGACGACGGAATCGCTCGAGAACGTGCGCGCCACGGTCCCCGTCGCGTCGAGCACCTCGATCCGCACCTCGGCGTCCGGCGCCTCTGCCAGGTAGTAGTGAATCAGTGCCCTCCCCGGGTGCGCCTCGGGCACCGGCTCGCCCACCTCGGTGATGCCGGCCGCGTTGACACGGTACGCCGCACGCGGCGTGTAGAGGTGGGCGGACGAGCGCGCCACCGCATCGCTCAACTCATGCAGCGGCGTCAGGTCGTCCAGGATCCAAAAGGAGCGGCCTTGCGTGGAGATGACGAGATCCTGGCGATGCACGCGCATCCCGGTCACGGGCGTGACCGGCAGGTTGAGTTGCAGCGAACGCCAATTGCGGCCGTCGTCGAACGAGACGAACACGCCGAACTCGGTGCCGGCATAGAGGAGGCCGGGACGGTCCGGGTCCTCGCGCACGGTTCGCACCGGGAAGTCGGCGGGGATCCCGTTCCGTCCGTCGGTCAGCC
>CAYFXF010000009.1:19102-41169 GCA_964347085.1 uncultured Gemmatimonadota bacterium
TCTTCCGTGCGGAAGACGTAGGGCGCGAAGTCGTCTTCCCGGTAGCGGTGCACCGCGATCAGGGCCCGACCCGGGCTGTGTGGTGAGAGCTCGATCTCGTCCACCGTAGCGAAGCGAGGCATGCGGCGCGGCGTCACGTCGCGCCAGTTTGCGCCGCCGTCGCGGGTGAGGTGAACCCGGCCGTCGTCGGATCCAGCCCAGATGACGTCGGGCGAATGCGGCGACACGGCGAGCGAGAAGACCGTGTTGAATATCTCGACCCCGGTGATGTCGTGGTCGATCGGGCCGCCCGAGTAGTCCTGGTGTTCCGGCGTGTTTGTGGTGAGGTCCGGGCTGATCGTCTCCCAGCTCATGCCCCCGTCCGTCGTGCGGTGCACGTACTGCGACGCGTGATAGACGACGTTCGGGTCGTGGGGCGAGACGACGATCGGCGAGACCCACTGGAAGCGATACTTCAGATTGCGGCCCGCCTCGCCCGTCTGCTCCTGCGGGTAGAGGGTCACCCAGCGCCGCTGGTCCGTGTCCCGGTCCCAGCGATCGATGATCCCACCGTAGCACCCGGCGTAGACCCGACCCGGTCGGTCAGGGTGAAACCCGACCGGTCCGGTCTCGCAGCCTCCGATGTTGAGCCAGTGCTGTTTGGCGTGCAGCGTGTTGCTGGAAAACCAGGCCGGCACGCTGATCGCCGTGTTGTCCTGCTGACCCCCGTAGAGTCGGTAGGGGAACCCGTTGTCGACGATCACGTCGTAGAGCTCGGCCGTCGGCTGGTTCATGTAACCGGACCAGGTCGCTCCACCGTTCAGCGTCACCTGCGCGCCGCCGTCGTTCGCCACGACCATGACCTTCGAGTCGGTCGGGTTGATCCAGAGGTCGTGGATGTCCCCGTGGGGCACCGGAATCTCCTCGAACGTCTTGCCGCCGTCCACCGAGCGATGGAAGCGGACGTTCAAAGCGTAGACCGTGTTCTCGTCCATCGGGTCAGCGACGAGATGGGTGTAGTAGAAGGCTCGCTGGCGCAGCTTGTTCTCGCTGTTCACCCGCGTCCAGGTCTCACCCGCGTCGTCGGAGCGGTAGACGCCGCCAGCGGGCTCCGCCTGAACGATCGCCCAGACACGGTCCGGGTTCGCCGCTGAGACCGTAACACCCACCTTGCCGACCAGGCCGTCGGGCAACCCACCCCCCAGCTTCTTCCAGCTCTCGCCGCCATCGCTCGACTTGTAGACGCCGCCCTCGAGGGCTCCGCTGATCAACGCCCAGGGCTTTCGCTCGCCGCGCCACATCCCGGCGTAAAGTTCGCGCGGGTTCTGCGGGTTCATCGCCAGGGCCGACGCGCCGGTGCTGTCGTTGAGCGCGAGCACGTGCTCCCAGGTCGTCCCACCGTCAGCCGAGCGGAACACCCCGCGCTCCGGGTTCTTACCGAACGGGTGGCCGAGCGCGGCGACGTACACGAGATCGGGATTCCGCGGGTGCACTCGGATGCGCGCGACCTGCCCCGCCTCGCGCAGCCCAATGAACGACCAGGTCTTGCCGCCGTCCAGCGATTTGTAAACCCCGCGGCCCGCCGAGGTGTTGCCGCGGATGTCAGCGCTCCCCTGTCCCGCGTAGATCACGTTGGGGTCGGATTCCGCCACGGCGACGGCACCGATCGAGCCCCCGAAGTAGCCGTCGGAGATGTTCTCCCAGCTGTGCCCGGCGTCGGCCGTCTTCCAAACGCCGCCGCCCGTGGTGCCCATGAAGAAGGCGTGCGGCTGGCCCGGAATCCCGGCGACCGCGGTCGAGCGACCACCGCGGTACGGCCCCACCATCCGGTACTTGAGCGCGTTGAACAGCGTGGAATCGTAGACGCCGTCCCGGTCCCGCGCGGTCTGGCCGAGCAGCGAGGCTGCGGTCGTGAAGAGCGCCAGGGCGGCGACACACACAGATCGGACTCCGACGGTCCTACTCATGACAACCCCTCCGTCGAGCAGGCTGAGTTATGGGCTAGGGAGAGAGCTCCGACACAGAGCTAGCCTGGGGCCGGCGGGCGCGTCAAGCGTCGGACCCGGTGTTGGCGAACGGGGTCCGCGACCCCAAGATTGTAGCATGCCACCGAACGCACACTCCGGCGGTATGAGCCCCCGGGGACCCCTGCGACTCTGCTCAGGCGCCGCTCTCAGCGGCTTGCTGGCGTTGACCGTGAGCTCCTGCGCCACGCTTCGGCAGATGAGCTTCGAGCGGCCGACGGTGGAGCTGGATGCCCTCGAGCTCACAGCGCTCGACCTGGACGGAGCCTCCCTGAAGCTCTGGCTCGACGTGTACAACCCGAACGGCTACGAGCTGCGCACGACGCGAATCGAGGCAGACCTCGATCTGGAGGACACTCACCTCGGGAGCGCCAGCCTGGAGAAGGCAATCGTCCTCGCACCGCTGGCGCACACCGTGGTCGAGCTGCCGGCCCGCGTAAGCTGGGAGGGTCTAGGGGCCGGCGCCCGAGCCTTGCTCGAGCGCGGCGCCGTCGACTATGTGCTCGACACTCGGCTGCGGGTCAACACCTCGCTGGGCAACCGGACGGTCCGCTTTCGCACCCACGGCGAGGTCCCGATCCTCGACCGCTCCGGCTGAGACAACATCAATGAAGATGGGGGCGCGGATACTTCCGAGCCCCCAGCCTCAGGCGGAGTCGGCGGATCAGTCGGCGCCAGCCGCGGCCTGGAACTGTTCGACCTCGGTCGAGCCCTCGAGCGCCAGAGTCGAGGTGAAGCCGTGCGTGGCGACGCGGGTCACCTCGTCGAAGTATCCGGCGCCCACGAACTCCTGGTGCCGAGTGGCTTCGTAGCCATCCTTCTCCGAGGCGAACTCCGCCTGCTGCAGCTCGGCGTAGGCCGACATCCCGCGCTCCTTGTATGCGCTGGCCAGCACGAACATCGCGTGGTTCACGCAGTGGAACCCGGAGAGCGTGACGAACTGGTACTTGTAGCCCATGGCACCCAGCTCGTTCTGGAAGCTCGCCAGCTCCGTGTCGTTCAGGTACTTCTTCCAGTTGAACGAGGGCGAGCAGTTGTAAGTCAGGATCTTGCCAGGATACTCCGCGTGGATGGCCTCGGCGAACTTGCGGGCCTCCTCGACGTCCGGCGTCTTGGTCTCGAACCAGATGAAGTCGGCGTGCGGGCAGTAGGCGAGTCCGCGGTGGATCGCCGCCTCGACGCCGCAGCGAACCCGCTGGAACCCTTCCGGCGTCCGCTCGCCCGTCATGAACTCGTGATCGTACTCGTCGATGTCGTTCGCCAGGATCGTGGCGCTCTCCGCGTCGGTCCGCGCGATGATGATCGTGTCGACACCGCTCAGGTCGGCAGCGAGCCGAGCCGAGACCAGCTTGGTGACGAACTCGCGGGTCGGCACCAGCACCTTGCCCCCCAGGTGACCGCATTTTTTGAGCGAGGCGAGCTGGTCCTCGAAGTGAACGCCCGCCGCTCCGGCCTCGATGTAAGCCTTCATCAGCTCGTGCACATTCAACAGGCCGCCGAAGCCGGCTTCGGCGTCGGCGACGATCGGCACCAGCCAGTCGATGCCGTTGCGGCCCTTGAGGTGGTCGATCTGGTCGGCCCGGATCAAGGCGTTGTTGATGCGCTTGACCAGGTGCGGGCCGCTGTCCGCCGGGTACATGCTCTGGTCCGGGTAGGTCTGTAGCGCAGTGTTGACGTCGCCGGCCACCTGCCAGCCGCTGACGTAGATCGACTTGAGCCCGGCCTTCACCTGTTGGACGGCCTGGCTGCCGGTGACGACGCTCAGCGCTGCGATCTGACGCGGGCCGTTGACCAGTTCCCAGAGCTTGGCGGCGCCGCGCCGGGCCAGCGAGTGCTCGATCTCGAGCGTGCCGCGCAGCCGCCAGACGTCCTCGGCGCTGTAGGGCCGCTCGATCCCCTTCCAGCGCGGCGCGCTCTTCCACTCCCGCTCCAGCTTCTCGATAAACGCTTTCTTCTCCATAGGACACCCCTGGGGCTGAGGATTCAATCGATGTGGTCGTAGGCGACCAGCGTCATGAACTCCGTGAACTCGGGCTCAGTGATGATCTGATCGAAGATTCGGGAGGCGAGCTCGAAGCGGCCGCCCGCAAAGCGGTCGGCACCCAGAACCTCGCGGATCTTGGCCAGCTCCTCCGAGATCGTCGTTCGCACCAATTCGGCCGAGACGAGGCGCCCGTCCGCGAGGCGCGCGCCGTGGCGCACCCACTGCCAGACCTGGCTGCGCGAGATCTCGGCGGTCGCGGCGTCCTCCATCAAGTTGTAGATGGGGACGCAGCCTGTGCCTCGCAGCCACGACTCGAGATACTGCAGGCCCACGTCGATGTTGTGACGCAGGCCCTGTTCGGTGATCTGACCGTCGGGGACCTTGATCAGGTCGGCTGGCGTGATCTGGACGTCCTCGCGCTTGCGATCCAGCTGGTTGGGGGCCGGCATGTGCTCGTCGAACACCTGCTTCGCCACCGGTACCAGGCCCGGATGCGCCACCCAGGTCCCGTCGTGGCCGGCCCGCACCTCGCGCAGCTTGTCCTGCCGCACCTTCTCCAGCGCGCGCTGGTTGGCGTCGGGATCGCTTTTGATCGGGATCTGAGCCGCCATGCCGCCCATCGCATGGGCGCGCCGCCGGTGGCAGGTCTGAATGAGCAGTAGCACGTACGAGTTCAGGAAGTGGCGATCCATCGTGACCAGGCCGCGATCAGGCAGCAGGTGGTCGGCCTGATTCCTGAACATCTTGATGTAACTGAAGATGTAGTCCCAGCGGCCGCAGTTCAGCCCGGACGAGTGGTCGCGCAACTCGTAGAGGATCTCGTCCATCTCGAACGCCGCCGCGAGCGTCTCGATCAACACGGTCGCCCGGATCGTACCGCGCGGGATTCCCAGCTCATCTTGCGCCAGGTTGAACACGTCGTTCCAGAGCCGCGCCTCGAGGTGGCTCTCCAGCTTCGGCAGGTAGAAGTAGGGCCCGGTCCCTCGCTCGATCTGATTAGCGGCGTTGTGATAGAAGAAGAGCCCGAAGTCGAACAGCGACCCGGAGATCGGCTGGCCGTCGATCAAGAGATGCTTTTCACGGAGCTGCCAGCCGCGCGGCCGGACCAGCAGCGTGGCGATCTTGGGCTTGAGCTCATAGCCCTTGCCTTCAGGGCTCGTAAAGCTGATTTGGCGGCTGACCGCGTCACGCAGGTTGATCTGACCCTGAACGTTATTCGCCCAGGTCGGTGAGTTGGCGTCTTCGAAGTCTGCCATGAAGACGTTCGCCCCTGAATTCAGGGCGTTGATCACCATCTTCCGGTCGACGGGGCCGGTGATCTCGATCCGCCGGTCCTGCAGGTCGTCCGGGATCGCTGCGACTCGCCAGTCGCCCTCCCGGACCACCCGCGTCTCGGCCAGGAAGTCGGGGCGCACCCCTTCATCCCATTCCCGCTGACGCTCGACTCGGCGTCGCAGCAGCTCTTGCCGCCGACCCTCGAACGTGCGCGCCAGCTTGGCCAGAAACTCCAGCGCTTCGGTGGTGAGGATCTCGGCGCCCTCGCCCGCGACCGGTCCCGTGAGTTCGATGCCGCGGCCGGCGAGCCGCTCGTTGAGCCGAGCCTGCGGATCGGGCTTAGGGGTCATCTCTGTCGCTCCAGAGGTAGGGCCAGAAATGCATCAACCACATGCAAGACCCAGGCCGGGGCTCCCACACAGAAGGCGGGCGAGCTGGCTGCGCATAACTATCCATCATTATTGGCTTTAGGGCGTCCACGGCGCGCCCGAGCTCGGCCCTGGCCCCGATATGGCAAGGGCTTGGTGACGCGGTTTGTCCCGTCTGCGCCCCGCCTGCCCGCGACGGTGGCAGGCCCACGAACGTCCCAAAGGACTGCCCGCCACACGCTTGACGAAACTGTTCCCCTTCCCCATCTGAAGGGCGCCGGGATGAGCATTCTACCGCTAGACGAACTTCTCGCCCTCATCGGGACGCTGAACGACGCTCCGGGGCATGATACGCCTCGCGAGCAGTTCCGGCGTTACCTGCGGCAGAGGCTGAGCGAGCTGGCGGACCTGCGTGCCTACGTGCGGGATTGTCGCCGGACCTGGGACGAGCAGCATGTCCGGGCGCTTCAGGATCTCGTCGTGCACCTCGGCCGGTTTCTCGATTTCGAGGTCGCCTTTGCGCCCTACCAGTGGCTCCCCGGCAAGCTCGGGTTTGCCGGCACGTGGACCACGCCGTCCGGCCTCCACATCGTGCTCGAGATGAAGACCGAGGAGAGCTACGTGCACCGCCGGCCCACGCTGGCGCGGACCATCGAGCAGTTGATCTACGAGAACGCGGTCCCGAGCTGGAGCTCGGCTTTGGGCCTCTACGTGATCGGCCGGGCCGACCTTTCCCTGACGCATCTGGAGAGGGCGATCCTCGACGAGAAGCAGGCTCATGAGCTGCGCATCATATCGCTCGACTCACTACTCCGTCTCGCCGAGCTTAGGTGCTCGGGTGCGCTGACGCCGCAGGAGGTACTGCGGGTCTTTCGCGCCGCCCGACCGGACAGCGACCCGCTGATCGATCTCGTGGCACGCCTCTCGACTCAGCCGGACTCCGGGGACATCTGGAAGACAATGGAGAACAACTTGGGCCGGATCGTCGAGGACATCCGTGACGCCGTCGAGCAGATCGGTGACTTTCTGTTCGGGCGTGACTGTGACGACCCGCCGACCGACGACGCTTCCCTTTGAGTGAGTTCTGCGGCCCACTATGCGTCCGGGCTTTGCGACCCTGGCGCGCCGGGGGCCGGGCCCGGTAGCACGTCTCGGAAGGCGCTGCCGTAGATGTCCCAGATCGTCACGAACAACGCCGCGACGATCGGGCCGATGATGACCCCTTCGGCCCCGAACAGCAGTATACCGCCCAGCGTGCCGAGCAGAATCAGGAGGTCGGGCATCTTCGTGTCGCGGCCGACCAGCCAGGGGCGCAGGAAGTTGTCCACCGTCCCCACCAGGCCCGCGCACCAGATTCCCAAGCCGAGTCCGGCGACCGTATGGGCGGCGATCATCAGGTAGATCACGGCGGGGACGCACACCAACGCGGTGCCCGTGCCGGGGATGATCGACAGCACGGCCATGATCGTGCCCCAGAAGACGGCGCCGTCGATGCCCACCACCGCGAAGGCGACACCTGCCAGGCTGCCCTGCACGATTCCGATCACCAGCGTGCCCTTCACCGTCGCGCGCGTTACCGAGACGAACTTGTCCACCATGCGTTCCTCGTCTACCGGCGAGAGCGGCATGTAGTAGAGGATCCGATCGAGGATCGCACGGCCGTGCATCAGGAAGAAGAACATCGCGTAGAGCATAATGAACAGCAGGAAAAAGAAAGTCGCCGTCCCCCGGGTCATGGCAGCCAGGCTGTTGACCAGAAAGCTGCCTGTACGGCCCGCCAGTTCGCCCGCCTTGGCCAGGATCTGGTCCTGATAAGGCGCCAGCGCCTCCAGGAACGGCAGCCGTTCCAGCAGACGGTCGAGCTGGTTCGGCTGACTGATTTGCTGCTCGACCCAGGGCCGCACCGCCTGGCTCACGTCCACCGCCTGCGTGGCGAGCACACCGAGGAAGGCGCTCAGCGGCACGACGATCACCAGCAACACGATGACGAGCGTCGCCGTCGAGGCCGCGGCCCGACGCCCTCGGAACCAGCCCAACAGGCGTTCGTAGAGCGGGTGGGCGAGCCCGCTGAGTATGGCGGCGAGCAGGAGCGCGGTGAGGAAGCGACGGATCATGGCGAGGAAGAGGAGCGAGATCGCGACCGCCATCAGCAGCAGGAAACCGCGCCGGAACCTCTCCGGATCAATGCTGTGCTGCGTCATCGCTTCAGCCTCCGTCTCGCGCCAGCGGGCCCGGGGTCCGGTTCGAATGCGTGTCAGGTGCTGCGGAGTCGAGAAGTGCTGAAAGGTGCGGAATCCCGGGTTGCGATGCCAGTTCTCCCTCCCGGCTGTGGCTTGGCGGCGCCGGCGCACCTTGCCGAAGGCCTGAGGTACCGTGAGATTTGTGGCGGAGAGCGGATCTTGCTCTCAGCCCTTAAGCCCGGTAACCGCCAACTCAGCGCACTCCATTGAGACTGAGGCCACCTAGACCGACGACAGTGGCGCCTGGGTTCGCGGCTCATCCCCTCGTTCGCCTACTCCTCGTCGTTCTTCTGCTCTTCGTCTTCATGCTCGGCGTCAACGGGTTAGGAGACGGGTTTAAGTCGCTGGGCGGCCGACTGCTCGATTCGTTCTTCACCGCGACCGAGAACCCCTTCCTGGGCCTCATGGTGGGCATCCTGGCCACGACCCTGGTGCAAAGCTCATCGGTCACGACGTCGCTGATCGTGGGTTTGGTCGCGGCGCCGGAAAACGCCCTGCCCCTGGCCAATGCCGTGCCGATGATCATGGGTGCGAACATCGGGACGACCGTGACCAACACGATCGTCTCCCTGGCGCACATGGGGCGCAAGCAGGAGTTCTACCGCGCTTTTTCGGTGGCCACCTGTCACGACTTCTTCAACTTCATGGCGGTTGTTCTGCTGCTGCCCTTGGAGATGTTGACCGGTTACCTGCGCCAGTTCGGCACGCTCCTGTCGTCGGCGCTCACCGGGCTGGGCGGCGTGAGTTACGACAGCCCGATCAAAGTGCTCCTCAAGGCCGCGCTCGGGCCGATCAAGGGGGTGATCGGTGCCACCTTCGAGTCGGAACGAGTCCAAGCCATCGTCCTGATCGTGCTCTCCGTCGTTCTGATCTATGTGGCGCTCGTGCTGCTCGTGCGGGTCATGCGCCGGACGATGCGCTCACGGGTCGAAGTCCTGGTCTCACGGGGCCTCCACCGCGCACCCATCGTCGCGATCTTGCTGGGCGTAGTGGTGACCGTGATGGTGCAGTCGAGCTCCATCACCACATCGTTGCTGGTCCCGTTGGCCGGCGCCGGGCTGATCACGCTGGTCCAGGCGTTCCCCATCACGATCGGCGCGAACATCGGCACCACGGTCACAGCGCTGCTCGCCGCCCTGGCGGTGACAGGCCCTAACGCGCGCTGGGGCATCGCCATCGCGCTGGTGCACTTGGCCTTCAACCTGAGCGCCACCCTGCTCATCTTTCCGGTGGAGAGGGTTCGCAACATACCACTCAGCGCGGCGCGAAGGCTGGCGGCCGTGGCGGTGCGGTCACGGCGTTGGGCGCTGCTCTATGTCGTACTTTTGTTTTATGGTATCCCTGCCCTGTTCGCCGTGTTGAACAGGCTGCTCGGGTAACCGAGGAGGCGAACCATGCTTCGTGAGTTGCTCAGCATCTTCCGCTCCAGCGAGCCGCTGGCCGAGATGGGTGAGAACTTCGCCCAGATGCTCAGGCTGACCTACGAGATGACTCTGCAGGCGGGCGAGATCTTCTTCGGAAAATCGGTCGCGCCGGACGAACGCACGCAGATCTACAAACGGGACGTACAAGTCAACAAGCTCGAGCGGACCATTCGCAAGCAGGTCATCGCCCACTTATCGCTGCACGGAAATAGAGCATCGCTGCCCTACTGCCTCCTGCTCATGAGTCTGGTGAAAGACGTGGAACGGCTCGGTGACTATGCCAAGAACCTCTCCGAGGCGGGCGAGCTGCACCCCGATCCCTTGCCGGACGACGCGATCGTGGGGGAGCTGCGTGAGATTCGCTCCGGTGCGGAGGCCGCATTCGCGGTGACGGCCGATGTGTTTGCGAAGTCCGACCGGGAGCGAGCGCTCAACTTGATCCGCGAGGGGCGCGATCTGACCCACCGTTGCGACGCGCTGGTAGAATGGGTGGCCGGGAGCGATTACAGCGCCCGCTCCGCCACCGTGGCGATCTTGGGCACCCGGTTCTACAAACGGATCGCCGCGCATGTGCTGAACGTCCTCTCGAGCGTCGTGATGCCGCTTCACAAACTCGACTATTACGACGAGGACGAGATTCTAGAGGACGAGGGGTAAGAAGGGCCCCCGACCCGGGCCCGCGGCTCGGGTCGGGGGGGCAGGTGGCGCGCGCTACGAGCGCCTGGAAGTCATGTCGCTTTCTTGATCGCGTCCTTCCTCACCAGCGCCAGCCAGGCGTTGTTGAAGTTGTAGTTCGCGACCTTCCCGAACAGCTCCTTCGCCTTCGCCATGTTCCCAGCGCCTTCGTAGGCGAGGGCGAGGTAGTAGGTATTGTAGATGAACTCGGGGCTGGCCTGCTGGAAGTGGCTGATCGCCTTCTCGTAATCCCCCTGCCAGAGGTCGATCTGACCCAGCAGAGCGTGGGCCGGCTCGTTCTTGCGGGGGTTACGGTCCGGCTCGAGCAGCGTCATGAACTCCTGCGCTTTGGCCGTGCCGGTCTTGTAGTCGCCTTTGCGCGCGGCGAGAAAACCATCGAACAGGGCGATGTTCGCTTTCTGCCCGCGCCGGAACTCTTCCGTGCCGACCCGGTCCGCCTCCTCCATCATCAACTTGGAGCGCTTGGTCAGCGCTTCCTCTGCAGCCGAGAACATCTTGTGGTGCGCGGCGATCACTGCCACGTTGGTGAGGGCGCTGATCTTTATGCCGGTGGGCTCGGGAATCCCCATGCCATCGATCTTGGTCACCAGCCCGTTCAGCTCGGCGATCGCCGCCTCCGGCTCCCCGGCGTGCACACTCACCAGTGCCCGCCAGATCCCAAAGCTCGCCTTCTCGTTAGGCTCGGAAAGGGTGATGGCCGCGTCGTAGTCCGCCCGCGCCGCATCGTAGTTGCCGAGGAACGAGTGGACGTGGCCCCGCTGCTGGAGCGGCGAACCCTCGGTCGGGTCGAGCTCGGCGGCTCGCGTGTACGACTCGGCCGCCTTTTCCAGCTGCCCCTGCGCGCGATAGCAGTCGCCCAGGAAGTCGTGCGGCAGCGGCTCGTTCGGCTCCAGCGCGACCACCTTCTCCATGTACGTCTGCGCCTTCGCCAGATCGCGCGGCTCGCTGAACAGGAAGGAGTTGCCGAGCATCATGTAGGCCGGTGCGAAGTTCGGAGCGAGCTCGGTCGCCTTCATCATCGTCGTCCGCGCCTCTTCGTTCCGGCCTAGCGTCCCCTGCACATCCGCCAGAGCCAGCCAGGCGCGCGGGCTCATCGACTCCAGATCAGTCAGCTTCTGCGCCAGCTCCAGCTGCCCTTCGACGTCGTTCTTAAAGCCGCGCTGCGCGATCTCGATCAGCAGCCGCTCCGCCTCGCTCGCGGTCGCCGCGTTCTCGGCCGCCAGGTTGAGGTTGGCCTGATACTCGTCCAGCGACGTGGCAGTGTTAGCAAGGTTGAGGTAGGCGTGCGCGAACGCGGGGTCGGCGGCCACCGCCTTCTTGAAGTGGTCGCGCGCGTCGTAGAACCTGCCCACGTCCAGGGCCCGCTGGCCCGCCATGAACTCCTCCATCGCCGAGCTGGACGAGGTGGTCACGGGGAGCACCATCAGTGCCTCCGCCGTGGCCATCTCCATCTGCTCCGCCTCTTCTCGCGCGCAAGCAGCCAGCACGAGCAGAACCGCGAAGCCGGCGATCAAGTGCGTCGTCTTCCTCATTCTCTCCCTCCTACGCTTGGTTATGCATCTGTTGATGTCAGGCTACCGCGGTGCTTGTCCTCCTTGACCGCTCGCGAGAGGCCGCAGACCTGCGGCCCCGAACCCGCGAATTGTAGGACACCGAGCGGCGCCTGGACTTGAGCGGACCAATCTGGGGAGGACTCGCCGGTCGAAGGCGGACGAGGCAAACGCGCCAACCGTCGAAGAAGGCAGCCGATAGGGATATCGGGTTGAGCCTCTGTCAAAGAACGTCACAAGCTTCGGACCTCGCGCAGCGGGGCCAGGCTGCTCAGGTCGGATAGCTAAGAAGGACACTCCAATATCGGGGGCCCTTTGTTGGCCCGCAAGCGGGAGACCCGGCCGCTCGGTCGTCGCTACTCGAGTCTCCGCCCGAACAACGTTTGATACATGACGCGATAGATATCGCTGGAGTCGAGCGTGCCGGTGACCAGCTCCGCGTTGAGGCCGGCCGCGCGCACGAGGATCCCCCCGGAAACGTCGTCTCTCGTCGCCCAGGCGATCGCGAACGGCCAGCGAAAGCCCCGCCGGTCCGGGCTGGAAAGAAAGGGCGGACTTGCTGTCCCCTCCGCACCGTCGAGGGGTGCCCCGTTCGGGTCACGCTCACGGACGCGCGAACCTAGCGCCGTGCTCGAGCCGGGGGGTCGCCCGATGACCTGCAGGCCACCGGCGTCGCTGTCCGAGGTCACGAGAAGCAGCGTGTGCGGCGCTTGGGCGATGAATCCGCGAATCACCCCGATCGCCTGATCTGCCCGCCACCCGGCTTCCAGGGTGCCCGCCGCGTTGTTGGCGTTGGCGAAGTCGTCGGTCCCCTCTTCCTCGGCGACGAGCAGGAACCCGTTCGCCTTGCGCGAGAGCACGGCCAACGCGGCCTCCACCATCTCTGCGATGCTCGGCGCCCCTGGAAGGTAAAGCGGCCGCTCGCTGCGGCGCAGCGCCTCCTCCGGCTCAGCGTTGAACGTGTGGTGGGGCGCGAAGAGCCCCAGCAGTCTCTCGGTGTTCGGAGGCAGGCCCCGAAGCTGGTCCCGAGTGAAAACCACGGTGTAGCCGAGCTCTCGGGCGCGGAGGATCAAGTTCAGACCGTCGCTTCGCGCGCCCACCCCATGCACGCCGCGTAAGCCTTCGGGTAGGAAGTAGCGCTCACCGCCGCCCAGGATAACGTCGGGCTGCGCCTCCAGAATGAGGCGCGCGATCTCGTTGTGGTTGGTGCGGCGGCGCACGCTGGCCAGAAACGCGCCGGTGCCGGGCTCGGTGATCGTGCCGCTGTTCACGAGCCCCACGGCGCGGCCCGCCGCCTGCGCCTCCTCCATGATGCTCAGCATCTGCCCGGAGCGCGCCTGTATCGGTTGATCGCCGTCCAGTCCAAAGCTTTCCGCCTCGACCTTGATGCCATAGGCATGGACCGTGGCGGCGCCGTGAGAGGTCGCAGTGAGCGCGTCCTTCATGTGCCCGGTATAGACCGCCAGGTGAGGAAGCTCGTCCCAGTTGAGTCTCCCGTCCGGCCCGACGTAGCGCAGGCGCACGGCGCCCCAGGTGTTGACGCCCATTCCGTCCGGGTGGAAGAAGATCACGTTGCCCACCTCTTGGGCTGGAGCGGTTGACGCAAGAGCGACGAGCAGAGTCCATGAGTAAGCGAGACTCTTGGATCGCGTCATGTCCACCTCACCTCAACCGGCGCGCCCTTTCGAGCGCAGGTCATCGGGCACAAATTCGCCAGCGAGATTCGCGAGTTCAGCGCCACATCTCAAGGGGGGGCTTTGGAACCCAGCCGCGACCGGCCAGCCGTATCGGTGATCACCGCCACCTACAACCGGGCGCGCGTCCTTCCCGACGCGATCCGCTCGGTGTTTGATCAGGATGTCGCCGACTTCGAGCACATCATCGTCGACGATGGCAGCCAGGACGGTACGCTGGCGCTGATCCAAAGGCTGCTCGGCGAACGGCGTCTGACGTACGTCCGGACGCCGAACCGTGGCCAGCCCGCGGCTCTGAACCTGGGCCTCGCGATCGCACGTGCGCCGCTCGTGGCGTTCCTCGACTCTGACGACGAGTTCAAGTCCGATCATCTTTCCCGGCTGTGCCGTGAGTTGAGGGCGGGTCGTTACGACTTCTTGCTGGCACGCTTCGAGCTCGTCGTCTACAGCGATGATCCCGATCCCAAGGTCACCGACTTCTATAACCCGGAACGCGAGATCTCGGTGCGAGAGATCGAGTGCATCACCGGGGCGCTGTTCGGGAGGCGCGAGGTTTTCCTCGCGGTCGGCGGTTTCCGCCCGGTCCGATTCGCCGACACCGACCTGCTCGAGCGGCTGAAGGCCGCGGGCTACGCCTGGAAGCGAGTCAGCGCGACCACGTACCGCTACCATTTCGGCCGCTGCCCCGACAGCCTTGCCACCTCTCAGTCGCGTTAGCCCGCAGAGGCGATGCCGTCCCTCTCACGGCCGATATGAAGGCGAGGCCGACCAGAAGCCGCGCCGGCCTCGCCAGGGCATAGGGATGGGGGAGGTCTTACTTCAGCCCCCTGCCTCGAAGACGTCGTTGATCCCGATGATCCGGACGTTCTCCTCCTTCACCGGTATCGGGAAGCGGGCGATCTCCTCGTCCTCCGCCAACAGCTCGGGCGGCTTGGCACCGGCGTAGGTGATCGGTGTCGGCGCGCCGCTCAACAACTTACGCTTGAAGCCCTCGGCATCCTGGGTGATGAAGACGATGTACATGTTCTCGTACCGCAGGTGCTGCTTGATCGCCTGGTTCACCCGGCTCAGGCTGAGCCCGGCGAGACCCGGACGGATCGAGGCCAGGAAACCGCCGTCAGCGATCGTATAGAAGGCGTCGTCCACTGCGTAGGCCAAGCGCCGCGAGATGGTCGAGGCATAGTTCACGGTGAAGTTGTGAAGGAACTGCTGGGTCGCCGCCAGCGTCTCTTCTGTCATCCCGTCGTCGACGAGCCGCTTGAGCTCGCGGAGCGCGGCGCGGGTCGCGAACAGGGTTCGGTCATGGAGGTTACCGGGCGCGGTGAGCGACACCGGTCGGATCCATATCTCGAACAGGTGGCTGCGGCGCGCCACGTTGATCGGGGGCCGCTGGGTCGTGTAGCCGAGCGGAAACGCTTCGATGTAGCTGTAGTCGCCGTAGTTCATCCCACGCGACTCGCGGATGACCTGGTACAGGCGGCTGAACGAGTTACGGTGCTCTCCGAACCAGGAGTTCATGGCCATCATCGCGAAGAAGTCCGCGTCACCCCGCACCAACGAGGTCGGAAATCCGATCGAAATCGGTGTGGCGTCAACCGGTTTCTCGACGATCAGCACCTGAATCCCAGCCGGTACCTTCGGCTCCGGCTTCGGCACGGGCACGACCTCGCCTTCGGGTAGCGTGTTGAAGTCCCCGCGTACCCGATCGACGAAGCCGTCGGGGTAGTTGCCACCCACGCCCACCACGACGTTGTTCCGAACGTAGTAGCTGCTGTAGAACTCCCTGACGTCGTCCAGCGTCAGCGCTTTGACCGAACTGACGTAGCCCTCCTCGGGGTGCTCGTACGGCGTCCCCTCGTAGGCCAGGTGGAAAAGGAGCTCCTTGGTCAGCTCCTCATCGCGCCCGTAGCGTCGGGTGCGCTCGAGGAAGTTCACGGTTTGCGTCTTGACCCGCTCGAAGTCCTCTTCCTTGAAGGCGGGCGACAGGAGGGCGTTACGGAACAGCTCGTAGTAGCCCTTCAGGTTGTCTACGTGCACACGGCCACGGAACACGGTCATCTCTTTGTCCATGTTGTAGTCGTAACCGGCGGCCATCGGGTAGAGCTTCTTCAGGATGGCATCGTAGCTGTCTTCGGTCGTCGAGCCTTCCGAGAGCAGAAACGCCGTCAGGGCGGCCACCCCTTCCTTGCCCGGCGGATCGTTCTGCGAGCCGGCCTTGACCCAGACGTTGAAGGCGACAAACGGGGATCCCGGCTCGTGAAGAGCAACCGTCGCCTCGGGGGCCGACTCACAGGCCGTCAGCGTCGCCAGGCACACCGGTAGAATTGCGAGTTTTCTCATGATCAACCCTCCGCCTGCACCATGGTCACCACCGTCTTCCCGGTCTCGATCAGGAAGCGGCGCGCTGCTTCGCGCACGTCGTCGCGGGTGACCGAGTCGAGGGTCCTGTAGTACTGGTTCAGGGCCTCGATGCCGCCGGTGTTGATGACATACGGGATCATCGAGAAGGCGATGTTTTGCGCCGTCTCCAGATCCATCAGGAAATCGTACTTCATGTAACTCCTGGTGTCGCCAAAGAGCTTCTCGTCCGCCAGCTCGTCTCGCAAGCGGGCAACCGTTTTCTGGATCTCCGCCTCGACGTACTCCACGTCCGCCGGGTCGATGACCATAGCGGAGACGGTCAGCAGGCCCGGATCACGGGCCAGATCGAAGTCGCCGTTCAGGAACTGCACCTTCCGCTCATCGATGACGAGCTTCTTGTAGATGTCGGAGTTGTCCCCGAACGCCACCTGGCCCAGGACCTCGGTGGCCACCGCCAGCTTGTCGGTCGCACTCCAGGCCGGCCCCTGGTAGTTGACCGTGAGCACCGGCAACGTGCGCCCCGGATAACCCACGACCCGGCGCCGCTCTGCGGTATGCGCCGGCTCCGGGCTGATCTCAGGTGCTACGTAACCCGTCGCCCAGTCGGAGTAGTAAGCGCGGATCAGCCGCTCGCCCTCAGCGTACTCGAAATCGCCCGCCAGCACCAAGACCACGTTCTCCGGCCGGTAATACCGCTGATGGAAGGAGAGGCTGTAGTCGTAGCCCTCCGGCATCGCCCGCACGTCGGCCTCGAAGCCGATGGTCGTGTGGCGGTAGGTGTGTTGGTCGAACGCAGTCTCGCGGACCTTCTCGTACAGGAAGCCGAATGGCGTCGTGGCGCTCTGCTGATACTCGCCCAGCACGGCGCCGGCCTCGGTGCGGAAATCGGCTTCCGAGTACTTAAGGTTCATGAAGCGGTCGGACTCGAGGTCGATGATCTGCTCCAGGTACTCGTTGGGCGCGACCATGTAGTAGACCGTCATGTCGTTACTCGTGAACGCGTTCCGCGCCGCACCCATTCGGCTCGAGACGCCGTCGTAGTCCGGGTACTTATCGGTGCCGCGGAACATCATGTGCTCGAAGAAGTGCGCGAACCCGCTCCTCCCCTCCTCCCACTCGTCGCGGCTGCCGGTGCGAACCATCGAGACGTAGGCGATCTGGTCGGGCGCGCCCGCCCGGATGAGATACGCCTTGAACCCGTTCTCCAGTTCGACCAGGCGGTAGTCGAAGGGGAAGATCCCCTCCCCCTGCTGCGCGATCACGGGGCCCGCCAGCGCGAGGGCGAGCGTCAGTGTGATCAGCAATTTCATCGGCAGAGTCCTCCGTAAGACCACTGGTATCTGCGAGGAACCCGACCTCGACCTCTCTCGAGCGCGGTCGGGTCGCTGAGGGCTACACGAGGGGCTTGGTGTAGAACGGACGCAATCTAGCGCGACGGGCCGATGGGCGCACCACCCGTCATGAGACGGCTGTGGGGTCAGTCTGAAACGCCGGCCTCTCTCCCCAGGCGATAGCTGGCCTCGTTGACGATGGTGAGCACGAGCACCTCGCCCGGCCTTACCCGCACGACAGCGGTGGTCAAGCGCGCGGCTCCGCCGAACTCCATGAAGCGGATCTCGAATCGCACCTCACCGGGATCGCGCCAGCGGAACTCGAAGCTGCGGCTATCGCCGCCCCCGACGTTCCCCAGCGTACGAGTGCGATCGCGGTCGAGGGTTTGAGACGCGAGCATCGCTGCGGCTCTGCAAGCGCTGGGGCTGATCAACTCGACGGCCTAACGCTGAACGTGATGGGTACCGAGATCCAGACCGGCACGTGTCGGTCGTAGTTAAGCGCCGGCACGAACGAGAACTCGATCGTGGCGGCGAGCGCAGCCTCGTCCAGTGCGGCCACGCCGCAGCTCGTGTGCACCTGGCACTTCTGCACCACCCCACGCTCGTCGATAAACGCCCAGACGACGACGGTGCCGCCGATCCCGGCCTGCTGAAGAAGCTCCGGGTACTTGTCCCGCACGATCCGCTCAGCTCGCTCCCGGTCTCGCAGCCGCGGCGCCACGGTGAAGGGCGTGAACGTGGGACCGGCCTCCAGGCGAGCCGCCGGCTCGCTGGGCGGCGGCGGCAGATTCTCGATTGGGTTCTGCTCGAACGTCGTCGGCGCGATCGTCACGTCTTCGAACAGCTGGGTCTGCGCCACAACTGGAACTGCTGGGCGTGCGATCACCTCAGGTGCCGGCGGCACCTCGATCTCGGGTGGCAGATCCAGCGCCGCGATCTCCCGAACGCCAAAACTGACGTCCGCCGCCCTGATGGCTGGGAAGTAGTTGAGCAGCGCGAAATGCAAGGCGGTGGCCGCCATAACGCCGACCCAGAGCCAGCTGCCGAAAGAGCGCTTGAACCGCTCGTTGGCCGTCAGGCCCAGGCTGAGGACCTCACCCCCCGTGAGCTGCGCGCTGAACATGACGGCGGAACCTCCGTGTGATCATACCCCGAAGAAGCGGCGGAGTTTTCGTGGGGTTGCGGCTACCCTAGGGATCCGACGGGCTAACGGAACTCCGGGTTCGGGTGATCGGAGCGGCAGCCGGCCTCCCACTCTGAACGTTGGTTCCCGTGCGGGGGCCGGGTTTCCCGGCCACCTTACAGGGCCGTCCCCGGCAACGCGACTGACCGAAAGTGAGGGCCCCTAGCGCGCGGCTGTAATCTGAAAGCCGTCGCCCTATATTTGGGTCGGCACCAGGGTGGGGGTGGAATGTCGGGAAATCCGTTACGCGAAGTCATGCGACGCCGCATCCCGCAGATCGTCGGCGTCTACCTGGCGGCGGGCTGGGGTCTGCTCGAGTTCAGCGACTGGGTCGCCAGCCACTTCACAGTGCGGTTTCCGCTCACCAATACAGTCATCGTCGCCTGGCTCGTCTTTTTGCCGGTTGTCATCCTGATCGGCTGGCGGCACCGGCGACCCGAAGTCGAGTCCGCCCCGCGCCCCAGCCGGGAGCGCGCCCGATCCGTTGCGGTGCTCCCCTTCGTCAATCTGAGCGACAGCACGGACAGCGAGTATCTGAGCGACGGGATCAGCGAGGAGATCATCAACGTCCTCAGCAAGGTCGAGAGGCTGCAGGTGGTTTCCCGCACCTCAGTTTTCGCCTACAAAGGCAGGAGCGAGGACGTTCGCTCGATCGGCCGCGAGCTCGGCGTCGGATCGGTGCTGGAGGGGAGCGTGCAGAAGTCGGGAAACCGCCTCAGAATTACCACGCAGCTCGTGAACGTGGCGGACGGCTACCACCTTTGGTCGGAGCGCTTCGACCGTGAGATGGAGGACGTCTTTGCCGTCGAGGACGAGATCGCCGAGAACGTGGCACGCGCGCTGCGCGTGATCCTGAGCGAAGAGGACCGGCGCGCCCTCGCCCAGGCCCCCACCTCCGATGTCCGCGCCTACGAGTACTTCCTGCGTGGCCGCCAGTTCTTCCACCAGACCCGCAGAAAGAGCCTGGAGTTCGCGCGCGAGATGTTCGGGCGCGCCATCGAGATCGACCCCGACTACGCGCTCGCCTGGGCCGGCGTCGCGAACGCCAGCGCGCTCATCCACATGTACTACCCGAAAGCCGCGGACGCCCTGAATCGCGCCGACCAGGCCAGCCGCAAGGCCCTCGAGCTCGACCCGCAGCTCGCCGATGCGCACGCGGCGCGCGGGTTCGCACTCTATCTGCTGAACCGAATCGAGGAGGCCGAGCAAGCGTTCAAGACCGCGATCCGCCTCGACCCCAAGAATTTCGAGGCGCACTACTTCTACGCGCGCGCCTGTTTCGCCGAAGGCCGGCTTGACGAGGCCGCCCGGCGGTTCGAAGACGCGGCCCGCGTGCGGGAGGACTACCAGGCCTCCTTTTTCGCCGCCCAAGCGCACGAGGCGCTCGGTCACGAGCCCACAGCCCAGGAGGGCTACCGCCGCGGGCTCGAGGCCGCTCAGAAGCATATGGAGCTCAATCCGGACGACGCTCGCGCGGCCACGATGCGTGCCGTCGCCTTGTGCCGCTTGGGCCGAAAGAAAGAGGGTCAATACTGGGCGGAGCAGGCCTTGGCGATCGACCCTCAGGACGCCGGGGTGCGCTACAACGTGGCTTGTCTCTACTCGCTGGAAGGGCTGAAGGACCGGGCGATCGCCTGCCTCGAGAACGCGATCGAGGTCGGGTTCGGCAACCGGGATTGGATCGCCCACGACCCCGATCTCGACCCGCTCCGCGATGACGCACGCTTCCAGGCACTCCTCTCGCGCATGTCACCCGCCCGCACTGAAACGTGAGGGTTGCGGGCAGGTATCTGTTCTTGACCACCTGACCGAGCCGAAGTTCGGTTTTCCATCCGGGACGATCGTTCCACAACTTCGACAGCCAAGGCGTGCGCTCTGGTCTCGAGGACGCGATGCAGCGCCGCGAACTGGTCGAACGGTGTTGCCAAAGCTTTGCACGCTAAGTATAAGAGGGGCGAGCTTTCCTGAACGGTTTGTCCTGGCCAGACTGAGGGAAGACGGCGGCTTTGGAGAGCACAGCGATCAAGGGGGCAGCAGTCGCGCCCGCCGCGGTGCGCGCGGGGCGCTTGCGCGCCTTCCTCGGATCGACGGTGGGCAAGAAGGTCGTGATGGCCGTGACCGGCGTTGTGCTCGTCGGGTTTGTCATCGGCCACATGATCGGCAACCTGCAGGTCTTTCTCGGCCCGGAGGCGCTCAATCATTACGGCGAGCTGTTGCGTGAGCTCGGCCACGGGGGCGCGATCTGGGTCGTGCGCGGCGGCCTGCTCGCCGCCGTCGGGCTCCACATCTGGGCCGCGACCGCGCTGACCCTCGGCAGCTGGGCTGCACGCCCCCTCGGTTATCGCCGCCGCCAGCACTGGACCGAATCGACCTACGCCTCCCGCACCATGCGCTGGGGCGGGCCGATCTTGCTCATCTTCATCGTCTACCACCTTCTCCATTTCACGACCGGCACGGCGCACGGCGACTTCGTCGCCGGCGACGTCTACCACAACGTGGTGGCCGGGTTCAGCGTGCCGTGGGTGTCGGGCTTCTACATCTTCGCTCAGCTCGTGCTCGGTCTGCACCTCTACCACGGGGTGTGGAGCATGCTGCAGACGCTGGGGCTGAGCCATGCCAGCTACGACAGCCTGCGCATGGCCCTGGCGCTGTTCGTGACCGTGATCGTCGTGCTGGGGAACATCTCGATTCCGGTCGCCGTGCTCAGCGGCGTCGTGGCCTAGAGGGCGACGGAGGCAGCCGTGGAACTCAACGCCAAGATCCCCTCCGGCCCGATCGAGGGTAAATGGGAGCGGCACCGCTTCGAGATGAAGCTGGTCAACCCAGCCAATAAGCGTAACTACAGCATCATCATCGTCGGCTCGGGACTGGCGGGCGCGTCGGGCGCCGCCTCGCTGGCCGAGCTCGGCTACAACGTCAAGTGCTTCTGCTATCAGGACAGCCCGCGTCGCGCCCACTCGATCGCCGCGCAGGGCGGCATCAACGCGGCCAAGAACTACCAGAACGACGGCGACAGCGTCTACCGGCTGTTCTACGACACGGTCAAAGGCGGCGACTACCGGTCGCGTGAGGCGAACGTCCACCGATTGGCCGAGCTCAGCCTGAGCATTATCGATCAGTGCACGGCCCAGGGTGTGCCCTTCGCCCGCGAGTACGGCGGCCTCTTGGCCAACCGCTCATTCGGTGGCGCCCAGGTGTCGCGCACTTTCTACGCTCGCGGCCAGACCGGCCAGCAGCTCCTGCTCGGTGCCTATCAGGCGCTTGAGCGTCAGATCGGCCTCGGTCAGGTCCAGATGTTCACCCGGCACGAGATGCTCGATCTGATCGTGGTCGACGGCCGGGCGCGGGGCATCGTGGCCCGCGACATGGTGACCGGCGGCCTCGAGATCCACCTGGCCGACGCCGTCGTGCTGGCCACCGGCGGCTATGGCAACGTCTACTTCCTCTCCACCTACGCGAAGGGTGCGAACGGCACGGCGATCTGGCGCTCGTACAAGCGGGGCGCGACCTTCGCCAACCCCTGCTTCACGCAGATCCACCCGACCTGCATCCCGGTGCACGGGGACTATCAGTCGAAGCTCACCCTGATGAGCGAGTCGTTGCGCAACGACGGTCGCATCTGGGTGCCTAAGCAGGCGGACGATGAGCGGCCGCCCAGCCAGATCCCCGAGGAGGAGCGCGACTACTACCTGGAACGCATCTACCCGAGCTTCGGCAACTTGGCGCCGCGCGACATCTCCTCACGTGCCGCGAAGCGCGTAGTCGATGAGGGGCGCGGCGTCGGCCCGACCGGAGTCGGCGTCTACCTCGATTTCGCGGATGCCATCAGTCGGTTGGGTGAGAGCCTCATCCGCGAGCGCTACGGCAACCTGTTCGAGATAACGGGCGAGGATCCCTACACGGTGCCGATGCGCATCTATCCGGCCACCCACTACACGATGGGCGGCCTCTGGGT
>CAYFXF010000010.1:0-39964 GCA_964347085.1 uncultured Gemmatimonadota bacterium
GGCACGGAGAAGGACGAGGTGGAGCGGGGGATGGTGTTGGCGAAGCCGGGGTCGATCACGCCGCACACGAAGTTTGAGGGTGAGGTGTACGTGTTGACGCGGGACGAGGGGGGCCGGCACACGCCGTTTTTCAGTGGGTATCGTCCGCAGTTTTACTTTCGCACGACGGATGTGACCGGTGATGTGAAGCTGCCGGAGGGTGTGGAGATGGTGATGCCGGGGGACAACGTGACGATGACGATCGCGCTGATCACGCAGATCGCGATGGAGGAGGGTCTCCGCTTCGCGATCCGCGAGGGCGGCCGCACGGTGGGCGCCGGCGTGGTCACCAAGATCCTCGAATAGGGAGAAGAGGCAAGATGCGCGAACATCTCTTGAAGCCCGGGCTATTCCTTGCGTCGGCCGGACTGGTCGGCGCGGTCGCCTGTCAGTCGCAGGCGCCGCCAGATCACGCGGCCGGCCTCAGTCCGCTTGTCGAGACGTTTATCGTCGTGTGGAACAGCGGGGACTACGATCGGCTCGACGCGGTCATGTCGCCCGATTTCCGGCGCCGTACTCCGCGAGGCACATCGGACGCCGACAACCTGGCCGAGATGAAGGAGGTCATGGGGCAGTTTCGTACCGCCTATCCCGACGCGCAGGTGAAGCTCAACGAGAGCCACTACATGGAGAATCTGTCGTTCCACGAGTGGACGTTCACGGGTACGAATACCGGAGCCGGCGAGATGCCACCCACTGGCAATAGAGTCGAGGTAAGCGGGCTCAGTCTCTTGCGGTACGCGGACGGCAGAATCGTGGAAGAGCTCGTGCAATTCGACACGTTCGACCTCATGGAACAGCTCGGGTTCACGCTCGCTCCGCCCGAGGGTGGCGAGGAGTCGGGTGAATAGTCCAGGCCCTGGGTGGTTGGGCTGCAGCGTCACCGAACAGAAGCGTCGACCGCGACGAGTCGGCGGTTGAGCGAGAGAGAGACCTAGCGGGCTAATCGGCGATGGCAGGGAAGATACGCATCCGACTGAAGGCATTCGATCACGCGGTCATCGACCAGACCGCGGCGGACATCGTGCGCACCGCACAGAAAACGGGAGCGACGGTCAGAGGCCCGATTCCGTTGCCGACACGCCGCCAGCGCTGGACCGTGCTGCGCAGCCCGCATGTGGATAAGAAGTCACGCGAGCAGTTCGAACTCAAGACTCACAAGCGGGTGATCGACATCCTCGATTCGCGGCCGCAGACCGTCGACGCGCTCACGAAGCTCGACCTGCCGGCCGGGGTCGATGTGGAGATCAAAGTCGATTAGGGCGGGGCTGCACGATGTTGGGACTGATCGGGAAGAAGATCGGAATGACGCAGCTGTTCACGGAGGACGGCCGCGTGGTTCCGGTGACCGCGATCGAGGCTGGCCCCTGTCCGATCGTTCAGATAAAGACGGAAGAGCGGGACGGCTATCGTGCGGTGCAACTGGGCTTTGGCCGTAAGAGGGCGCGTCGCGCCAGCAAGCCCAGCGCGGGGCACGCGGGCGGAGCGGGTCTCGACTACGTTCCGGCCCTCACCCGGGAGTTCCGGCTGAGCACCGACGAAGCACTGGCGGAGGACCCGCACACGCCCTCTGCGCTGGAACCGGCAACCGAGCCGGCGCCCGAAGAGGGCGAGGGCGAGGGCGAGGAGGGGGAGCGGAGCGAGGGGAATGGTGGCGCTTCGGGAGTCTCCCAGGGCCTGCGCGTGGGGCAGGTGCTCACGGTGGCGATCTTCGCGGAGGGCGAACGGGTCAGGGTGAGCGGCCGCACGAAAGGGCGCGGTTTCCAAGGTGTGGTCAAACGCCACGGCTTCGGCGGGCGTCCCAAGACACACGGCCACCCCTCCCTGCGAGTGCCAGGTTCCATCGGGCCCGGCACCGATCCGTCCCGCGTGATCAAGGGAAGGAAGATGGGAGGCCAGATGGGCAGGGAGCGTCTGACGGTGCGCAACCTGGAGGTGGTGAAGGTCGACCGCGTACACAACCTGCTGTTCGTCAGGGGCTCGGTGCCCGGGGCGCGTAACAGCTGGGTGTTCGTGCGCAAGCAGTGACGTCGAGACCAAGGCGGATGCCGCGGACGGGAACGATGATGACGGCACAGCAGCGAGCCCGCTACTACAAAGCGGACGGGAAGGAGGGGACGCAGCGAGCGCTGCCTGTCGACCCGTTCGACGGCGTGGTGAATGAAGCGGCGATCCATGCCGTCGTCACAGCCCAGCTGGCCAACCGGCGCCAGGGCACAGCGGCTGCCAAGAACCGGAGCGCGGTCCGCGGCGGTGGCCGCAAGCCATGGCGGCAAAAGGGCACCGGTCGCGCACGGGTCGGTACGATCCGCTCGCCGATCTGGCGGGGCGGCGGCGTGGCGTTCCCGCCCCAGCCGCGCCCCTATCGGCAGGACCTGCCGCGCAAGGTGCAGCGGTTGGGGCGGCGCTCGGCGTTTAACGCCCAGGCGGCGCAGGGCCGTGTGCTGGTGCTCGAGGATCTGGAGTTCGAGCGTCCTCAGACTCGCAAGCTGGCCAAGCTGCTGGACAGGTTGGGGCTGGGCGAGCAGAAGGTGTTGATACTCACTGCGGGGCATGAGCCGACCGTGTACCTGTCCGCGCGCAACCTGCCGAACGTCGAGGTGCGAGCTTACAGCAACGAATCCGCATACGACGTGCTGTGGGCGGACACGGTGGTGATTGCAGAGCGTGCCCTTGCAGGTAGTGGTGCTACGGCGCTGGAAAAGACGCTGAGTGAGGGATCCGATGCGTGATCCTCGCCAAGTGATCTTGCGCCCGATCATCACTGAGAAATCGACGGCCGGGCAGTACGAGGGGAACCACTACACGTTCGAGGTCGCCGGCGACGCGAACAAGCATGAGATCAAACACGCGGTGGAGCGTATGTTCTCCGTGCGCGTCAAGCAGGTGCGCACGTCGAACCTGCGTGGAAAGTGGCGGCGGCGCGGGGTGCATGTGGGCAAGCGGCCGAACTGGAAGAAAGCAGTCGTCAAGCTAGCGGAAGGCGAGACGATCGGCATCTTCGAGGGGCTCTAGCATGGCGATCAAGAAGTTCAAACCGACGACGCCGGGCACACGGTTTCGCTCGCTGGTGGAAAGTGAAGAGATCACTCGCAGCCGACCCGAGAAGTCGTTGCTCGAGCCTCTAACGAAGAAGGGCGGGCGCAACCACCACGGCCATATCACAACCCGCCGTCGTGGTGGCGGTCACAAGCGCCGCTATCGCCGGATCGACTTTCGCCGGGACAAGCACGGTGTCCCGGGCAAAGTCGCCGCAGTCGAGTACGATCCGAATCGCTCGGCGAACATCGCGCTCATTCACTATGCCGATGGGGAGAAGCGCTACATCCTGCACCCCCGCGGCCTGGAGGTGGGTGCCAGCATCTTGGCGGGCTCAGGGAGCGAGATCCGCCTGGGCAATGCGCTTCCGCTCCGGGAGATCCCGTTGGGCACGGCGGTTCACAACGTCGAGCTGGAACCAGGCCGCGGCGGGAAGATCGTTCGCTCGGCGGGCAGCGCCGCGCAGGTCGTGGCTCGGGAGGGCAACTACGTGACCTTGAAGCTGCCTTCCACGGAGGTGCGGATGATCCCAGGCAGCTGTTTGGCCACCATCGGCCAGATCGGCAACGCCGATCACGAGAACATCTTTTGGGGCAAGGCGGGCCGAGCGCGTTGGGCCGGTCGGCGCCCCAAGGTCCGCGGTGTGGCGATGAACCCAGTCGACCACCCTCTGGGCGGTGGTGAAGGCAAGGCCTCGGGTGGCCGGCCGCCGGTCAGCCCCTGGGGCAAGCCGGAGGGTCGCAAGACACGTGATCCCCACAAGAAGTCGGACCGGCTCATCGTGCGCCGGCGTCGGCGTGGAAAGGCGACAAAGTAAAGCCGGACGGGCCGTGAGCTCGCCGGCGTAGCCGGAGCGGTTATGGCACGAAGCGTTAGGAAAGGCCCGTTTGTTGACGAGCACCTCATGCGTAAGGTCCTGCAAATGAACGAGCAGGGGGAAAAGCGCGTCGTCAAGACCTGGTCGCGTCGCTCGACCGTTCATCCCGGTGTACATCACCGAGAACATGGTGGGCCACAAGTTGGGCGAGTTCGCGCCGACGCGTCTGTTCCGGGGGCACGGTGGCAAGCTCGCGGACAAGCGGGCGAAAGTCGGATAAGATGGAAGCTCGCGCCATCGCGCGGCACGTTCGTCAGTCGCCGCGAAAAATGCGCCTGGTCGCAGAGCTGATTCGGGGGCAGAGCGTCAACGACGCGTACGCCATCCTGCAGTTCAACAGCAAGAAGGCGGCGCGCCCACTGGAGAAGATCTTGCGCTCGGCAGTCGCGAACGCACTGCACCGAGCCGAGGAGCAGGGAGAGCGCGTGGACGTTGACCAGCTCTACGTCAAGCAGGCTCAGGTAGACGGAGGGCCGACCCTGAGGCGCTGGCGCGCGCGCGCGATGGGTCGGGCGAGTCCGATCCGTAAGCGCACAAGCCACGTCACGGTCGTGGTGGACCGAAAGGAGTAGCATGGGCCAGAAGACGCACCCCGTCGGGTTTCGGCTGGGCGTCATCAAGCAATGGCGGTCGCGTTGGTATGCCGAGGGCGGCCTGGCGGACCTGATCGAGCAGGACGAGAAGATCCGCAATTACTTGAAGGCGCGGCTGGGTCACGCTGCGATCTCCGAGGTCGAGATCGAGCGCAAGCCAGGGAAGATCGTCGTGACGATCAATACCGGTCGGCCCGGCGTCGTAATCGGCAAGCGGGGAGCGGAGGTCGACAAGTTGCGGGACGAGTTGACCGTGCTGACGAAGTCGGAGGTCGCCATCAACGTCGAGGAGATCAAGCGGCCCGAGATCGAGGCGCAGCTGGTTGCGGACAGCGTGGCTTTTCAGCTCGTGCAGCGAATTGCTTTCCGGCGCGCGATGAAGCGCGCTGTGCAACAGGCGATGCGCATGGGCGCCGAAGGGATCAAGATCCAGTGCGCCGGTCGGCTTGGCGGCTCCGAGATCGCACGGACCGAGGGTTATCACGAGGGGCGAGTACCGCTGCATACGCTGCGGGCCGACGTGGATTTCGCGCGCTCCACGGCGAAGACGACCTTCGGACCTATCGGGATTAAAGTGTGGGTGTTCAAGGGCGAGGTGGTCGAGGAGAGGAAAGGCATGACCTATACGGCAGGCGGCCGCGGGTCTTGATGCGGTGAACGACGATGCTGGCACCCAAACGCGTTAAGTGGCGAAAGCAGCAGAAAGGTCGCATGCGGGGCAAGGCGACGCGGGGGAACTCCGTCGCGTTTGGCCAGTACGGGCTCCAGTCACTCGAACGTGCCTGGGTCACGTCGCGTCAGATCGAGGCGGCCCGGGTGGCTATGACCCGGCACATCAAGCGCGGCGGCAAGGTGTTCATCCGCATCTTCCCTGACAAGCCGATCACCAAGAAGCCGGCGGAGACCCGAATGGGAAAGGGAAAGGGGAGCCCGGAGGGTTGGGTGGCACCGGTCAAGCCAGGCCGGGTCATGTTCGAGCTGGAGGGTGTGTCGACGAGCGTGGCGCGCCGGGCGATGGAGCTCGCGGCGGCCAAGCTTCCAGTAAAGACACGCTTCATTACTCGTGACGGCGGTGGGGGTGCGTGATGCGGTCAGAGGAGATTCGTGAGCTCAGCGATACCGATATCGCCCAGAGGATCGAGGAGTTGTCGGGCGAGCTGTTCGACCTCCGCATGCGCGAGGCGTACGAGGAGCTGGAGAACCCGATGCGAATCCGGGGACTGAAGCGCGACATCGCGAAGTTGAAGACGATCAAACGCGAGCGGGAGCTGGTGGCCGCTCGCGCGGCCAGGGAGAGCTGAGGCTGTATGTCCCGAAGCGAGCGCAAGACGCGCGTGGGATCGGTCGTAAGCGACCGCATGGACAAGACCATCGTGGTGAGCGTGGAGCGCAGGTTCGCGCATCCGTTGTACGGAAAACAGGTTACGCGGCACAAGAAATACTACGCCCACGATGAGAACAACGATGCGCGAAACGGCGATGTCGTGCGCATCGCGGAGACGCGGCCGCTGTCTCGGTTAAAGCGCTGGCGTCTCGTCGAGGTTGTCCGGCGGGTCGGTTGAGTCTCGGCCCTCGGATCTGCGCATCAAGAATCAGGATGATCCAGCAAGAATCGGTAGTTCGTGTGACTGACAACTCAGGGGCGAAGGAAGCCCTCTGCATACGCGTGCTGGGCGGGAGCAAGCGGCGCTACGCGCGTATGGGCGACATCATCGTAGTCACCATCAAGGATGCCCTGCCTGCTAGCACGGTGAAGAAAGGCGAAGTGAGCAAGGCTGTGGTCGTGAGGACGGCGCGCGAGCAACGGCGCAGGGACGGCTCGTACATCCGGTTTGACGACAACGCCGCGGTGCTGATCAACGAGCAGGGCGAGCCCCGGGCCACGCGGATTTTCGGCCCGGTGGGCCGCGAGCTGAGGGACAAGCGGTTTATGAAGATTGTCTCACTCGCACCAGAGGTAGTCTGAGCAGATCGGGCGCGAAGCTATGCATGTTCGTAGAGGGGACCAGGTCGTGGTAGTGGCCGGCAACTACCGGGGTTCGGAAGGCCGGGTGCTGAGGGTGATTCCGAGGCAGAACCGCGTTGTAGTCGAAGGAATCAACATGCGGAAGCGTCACCAGCGTCCTTCGCAGAGCAACCCGGAAGGCGGGATCGTGACATTCGAGGCGCCGATCGCGGCTTCGAACGTCCTGCTGATCTGCCCGAATTGCAGCACGCCCTCGCGGGCGCGCAGCCGACGCGACCCGGACGGGACGCTGGAGCGTCTCTGTGTCCGCTGCGAAAACCCGATCCCGCGGCCAGAGGCCTAGTCGGGAGCTGGCAGGAAGATGAAGCCCAGACTGCAGGAGCACTATGAGCAGGCGGTACGCCCGAAGCTCGTGAGTGAGTTCGGGTTCAGTAACCCGCACCAGGTGCCGCGGCTCGAGAGGGTCGTGATCAACGTGGGTGTCGGCGAGGCGCCGCGCGATCCGAAGCTGCTCGATTCAGTGGTCGAGGCGGTGGCGGCGATCTCAGGGCAGCGGCCGATCGTGAACCGGGCGCGGAGAGCGATCTCGAACTTCGGTCTGCGCCAAGGGATGCCGGTGGGCGTGAGCGTAACGCTGCGCCGCAGCCATATGTACGAGTTCTTGGATCGCTTCATCAACGTGGCGGTGCCTCGGGTGCGCGACTTCCGCGGGCTGTCGACGCGGTCGTTCGACGGGCGGGGAAACTACACTTTGGGGGTCAAAGAACAGGTCATCTTCCCTGAGATCGACTATGATCGGATCCAGAAGATCCACGGCATGGACATCACCTTCGTCACGTCCACCGACAAGGATGACGAGGCGCTTGCCCTCTTACGGGAGTTGGGGGTGCCGTTTCGAGGGGTCGAACCGGTGATCGTCTAGTCACAACGGGATAGCCAAACAGCAAACTGGTGAGGCGATGGCGCGCAAAGCTCTGATCGAGAAAGCGAATAGGCGCAAGAGGCACAGCGTGCGTGAGTACAATCGTTGCCGCAGGTGCGGCCGAGCGCGTGCCTTCTTGAGGAAGTTCGGGCTCTGTCGCATCTGTTTCCGGATGATGGCTCTCGAGGGCCAGATCCCGGGGGTGCGCAAGGCCAGCTGGTGAGGTAGCCGAGATGACGATGAGCGACCCGATAGCGGACATGCTGACGCGTGTCCGTAACGCCTTGCATGCGGGGCACCGGCGTGTGGATGTCCCGCTCTCCAGGTTGAAGCTCGAGATCGCCCAGAAGCTGGCCGACGGCCACTTCATCGAAGGGATGAAGGTCGTCGATCTGGGGCCGCAGAGTGTCTTGCGGCTCTACCTCAAGTACACGCCAGAGGGCAGACCGGTGATCCGTCAGCTGCGCCGAGTATCGCGACCGGGTCGGCGCAGCTACGTGGGCGTTTCGGAGATCCCGCGGCTGCACGGTGAACTGGGCATAGCCATCCTCTCGACCAGCCAGGGCGTGCTGACGGACCGCGAGGCGCGGGCGGCAGGCGTGGGTGGCGAGCTGCTCGCGGTGGTGCACTAGAGCGGCGGAGCTATTGCGATGTCCCGTGTTGGCAGCCAGCTGATTAGAGTGCCGGACGGCGTCTCAGTGACGATCGACGGTCAGCGGGTGAAGGTCAAAGGCCCCAAAGGCGAGGTGGAACGGGAATTTCACCCGGCGATGACCATCGTCCTCGAGGACGGCGAGCTGCAGGTGAGCCGACCGAGCGACCGGCGCGACCACCGTTCCTTGCACGGGCTCAGCGGCTCTCTGCTCGCCGGTATGGTCAAAGGTGTGGCCGAGGGCTTCGAGAAGAAACTGGAGATCGTAGGCGTCGGCTATCGGGCGGAAGCGGCAGGAAAGGGGCTGCGGTTCCACCTCGGGTTTTCACACCCGGTGACCTACGAGCCGCCCCCAGGCGTCAGTCTGAAGGCCGAGTCGCCGACCTTGGTCTCCGTCTCCGGTGTGGACAAGGAGCGGGTTGGCCAGGTGGCAGCCGAGATTCGGGCCTTTCGGCCACCGGAGCCCTACAAGGGCAAGGGCATCAGGTATCAAGGTGAACACGTCCGCCGGAAAGCGGGCAAGACGGCGATCTGATGTCGATAACCAGGCTCACACGCAGGAAGGCGAGGGGGCGGGCGGACCGCCGGGTGCTCTCCCGGCAACGCCGGCACGCCCGGATTCGCAAAAGGATCAGAGGTTCCTCGGAACGGCCCCGGCTCGTCGTGCGGCGCACGCTGCGTCACATAGAGGCGCAGTTGGTCGATGATGATCGCGGCGTCTGCATCACGGGCATTTCCACGCGCTCGAAGGAGGTGCAGTCGCGGCAGTTGGACGAATCGAACAAGTCGTCTCAGAGTCGCGCGGCCGGGCAGCTCATCGCGGAGCGGGCAAAAGCGCGAGGGATCGAGCGGGTGGTGTTCGACCGGGGGGGTTACAGGTATCACGGGCGCGTCCAGGCCTTTGCCGAGGGCGCGCGTGAGGGAGGTCTGAAGATCTAGTGGCCACGCAGCGGGAGAGTCGCGAGAAACGGCAGAAGCGAGAGGCACGGGCGAGAGAGACCGAGCTTCTCGAGAACGTGATCTTTATCAACCGGGTGGCCAAGGTGGTGAAGGGCGGACGGCGCTTCTCGTTCACGGCCCTCGTCGCCACCGGGGATCAGCAGGGCCGTGTGGGTACGGCGCTGGGCAAGGCCAACCAGGTGGCGGAGGCGATAAGAAAAGGTTTCGAGCACGCGCGGCGGAACATGATCGAGGTGCCGGTGGTGAGACACGGCACGATCCCCCACGGGATTGTCGGAAGCCATGGATCCGGCAAGGTGCTGTTGCGACCTGCGGGCCCGGGAACCGGTGTGATCGCAGGCGGGCCGGTGCGAGCGGTGCTCGAGTGCGCCGGGGTTCAGGACATCCTGACCAAGAGCTTGGGGTCGAACAACCCGGTGAACATGGTCCGGGCCACTATGGACGGGTTGAGCCGGCTGGTTACGCCAGAGCGAGCGGCCTGGGAGCGGGGCGTGACGGTCGAGGAGCTCTTGGGAGGTCGAGGTGGCTGAGTTGAAGGTCCGGCAGGTAAGGAGTGGCTTAGGGGCGCCGCGGAAGATCCGCCAAACGCTCGCGGCGCTGGGGCTCAAACATCAGCGAACCGTTGTCAAACCGGACAATCCGGCAATTCGGGGCATGCTGTTCCGGGTCAAACACCTCGTCGAGGTCGAGCCGCTACGAGGCGATACTCAAGGGGGCGCGAGTTAGATGGCTCGCCTGCAATCGCTGAAGCGCCCGAGGGGTCAAAAGCGCGGCTCGAAGCGGCTGGGGCGTGGCACCGGCTCTGGTCGTGGGAAGACTGCCGGGCGCGGGCATAAGGGCCAGAAGGCGCGGTCGGGGGGGTCGACCAAGCCCTGGTTTGAAGGCGGCCAGATGCCGCTGCAGCGGCGGCTGCCGAAGCGCGGGTTTCGGCCTTTTTCGCGCGTCGAGTATCAGGTGGTGAACGTCCGAGACCTCGAGCGGGTGGAAGGGGATGAGGCCTCCCCGGAGACGATGCGAGCGGCCGGCTTGGTCGGGTCGCTGCGTCGGCCGATCAAGGTCCTGGGGACCGGTGAGCTGGCGCGGGCGCTCAAGGTCACGGCGCACGGGTTCAGTCGGAGTGCGCGTGAGAAGATCGAGAAGTCGGGCGGAGAGGCGATCGAGGCCGACTGATGGCGAACCCGATCCAGAATCTACTCCGCGCACCCGAGCTCAAGCAGAAGCTCCTCTTCACCCTCCTTTGCCTGGCGATCTACCGGTTGGGCGCGCACATCACCGTGCCGGGCGTCGACGTGGTGGCGCTCCGGGATCTCGCCAGCGCTCTGCAGGGGACACTGTTTGGCCTCTATGACATGTTCGTGGGCGGCGGTCTGCAGCGGGCGACGATCTTCGCGCTGGGGATCATGCCGTACATCTCCGCCAGCATCATGTTCCAGCTGCTCGCCGCCGTGTTCCCCACGATCGAAAAGATGCAGAAGGAGGGCGAGGAGGGTCGCAAGCGGCTGAACCAGTGGACGCGCTACACGACGGTGGCGCTCTGCGTCCTGCAGGGGTACGGTTACGCGATCTTCCTGGAGAGCCAAAGCGGCGCACAGACGCCTATCGTCCCCAACCCCGGGTTGGCCTTTCGGCTCGTCACGGTACTGGCGCTGACGACGGGCGGCGTCTTCATCATGTGGTTGGGCGAGCAGATCACTGAACGGGGCATCGGCAACGGGATGTCCCTGCTGATCTTCTTCTCGATTCTGGAAGGCTTCCCCAACGCGGTGGCCCGTACGCTGGAAGCGGTTTCGGTAGGCACGATCAGCGCTTTCAAGCTGGCGATGCTCCTGGCCGTCATGATCGGGGTGATCGCCGGGACGGTGGCCGTGACGATGGCCGCGCGGAAGATCCCCGTGCAGATCCCGCGCAAGGTGGTCGGGCGCGGGCGGATCCGCGAAGGCCAGAAGTCTTTCATACCCCTGCGGGTCAACTCGGCCGGCGTGATGCCGATCATCTTTGCCCAGTCGATCATCGTGGTGCCTGGCACGATCGCGTCGTTCTCCAACGTGCCCTTGCTCTCATCGCTCTCGGATCTTTTCCAGCCCGGAAACGCCCTCTACTATATCACCTACTCCGTCTTGATCGTCTTTTTCACCTATTTTTACACCGCGATCATCTTCAACCCGGTTGACCTGGCGGAGAACCTGAATAAACAAGGGGCGTTCATACCGGGTGTGAAGCCGGGCGCTCGCACAGCGGAGTACATCGACTTCGTCCTGTCGCGCATCACATTGCCAGGTTCCCTGTTCCTAGCGGCGATTGCCCTGGTGCCGTTCCTCATCTTCGCCTGGTTCGATATCCAGCTGTTCTTCTTTGGCGGCACGGCCCTGCTGATCGTCGTCGGCGTGGCACTGGACACGGTCCAGCAGATGCAGCAACACCTACTGCTGCGCCACTATGAGGGCTTCATGAAGAAGGGACGCGTGAAGTACCGGGGGCGGCAGAGGTACATGTGAAGCAGCCCCGGACAGCCAGTCGAGCATCGCTGGGATGAGATTGGTGCTGTTGGGCCCCCCCGGAGCCGGGAAAGGCACGCAAGGGGACCTGCTCGCCGAGCGCTGCGGGATCCCCAGATATGCGACCGGTGACATCCTCCGGGAGGCGGTTAGCGAGGGTAGGCCGCTCGGCCGCGAGGCCCGTGGTTTCATGGACCGCGGCGAGCTGGTGCCCGACAAGGTCGTCCTTGGTCTGATTCGTGACGTGCTGAAGTCGGAAGCGGCCAGAAGGGGCTTCGTGCTGGACGGCTTCCCGCGCACGGTCAGACAGGCTGAGGGGTTGGACACCCTGCTCGAGGAGCGGAACTCGCGCTTGGACGCCGTGATCTACTTCGACGTGCCGGAAGAGGAGCTGGTGCGAAGATTGGGTGGTCGCCGCGTTTGCTCCGCCTGCGGTACCGTGTTCAATGTGAACGCCGATCCGCGCGCACTGGCGGGCATCTGCGACAGCTGTGGCGGCAAGCTGGAGATTCGTGACGACGATAAGCCAGAGACGATTCGCAACCGTCTGCGCGTGTACCGTGAGAAGACGGAGCCTCTGCTCGATTGGTATCGGCGGAGCGCGAGCGTGTCGCTGCATCAACTCGCTGCTGTAGGCTCGGTTGAGGAAGTCCAGCGTAGGCTGCTCGGTGCGATGGGCTGCTCGTGATCACTTTGAAGACGGACGAGGAGATCGAGCTGATCGCCCGTGCCTCTGAGATTGTTGCGGACGTGCTCGAGCGGATTCGCGAGAAGGTGCGGCCGGGGGTCAGCACAGCGGAGCTGGATGCTTGGGCCGAAACACGCATCTGCAGCTTCGATGGGGCGACCCCGTCGTTCAAGGGGCTGTACGGTTTTCCCGCGACGCTTTGTACGAGCATCAACAACGAGGTCGTGCACGGGATTCCTTCACCGCAGCGGATCCTCAAGGAGAGCGACATCGTCAGCGTGGACGTCGGCGTGTGCTATCAGGGGTATTACGGTGACGGCGCGGTCACGCTATGTGTGGGCGAGGTGGGGCCGGAGGTTCAGCGTCTGCTGGATGTCACGCAGGAGGCGTTGCGACGCGGTGTGGCGGCGGCACGGCCCGGCGCTCACGTGGGGGATATCAGCGCGGCCATCGAGAAGGTGGGTGTGGACGCCGGCTGCGGTGTGCCACGGGAACTGACCGGTCATGGGATCGGTAGTCGACCGCATGAGGATCCCCAGGTGCCAAATTATGGCCGGCCGGGCGAAGGTGTGCGGTTGCAGCCCGGTCTGGTGCTCGCCATTGAGCCGATGTTCAACATGGGGAGACGGGAGATCGAGACGCTCAGTGATGACTGGACGGTCGTGACGGCGGATGGCAGGGTGTCGGCGCACTTCGAGCATACGGTGGCGATCACGCGGGAGGGTCCGCGGGTTCTGACCGTTGTGCCGTCGCTCGCGGGCTGAGGAGCAGCAAAGCGGTGGCGAAAGAAGAATCGATCCAGATGACCGGGACGGTAATCGAGGCGTTGCCCAACGCAATGTTTCGGGTCGAGCTGGAGAACGGTCATGAGATCACGGCGCATATCTCGGGCAAGATCCGCATGCATTACATCCGGATCCTGCCCGGGGACAAGGTGCAGGTGGAGTTGTCGCCGTATGATCTAACGCGGGGTCGGATCACGTACCGTTACAAGTGACAAACATGCGTTTGTGAGAGGCGGGGGGGCCGGCTGGGGGCGGGCCCATTGATCTCCGGGTCGTTTGCGATAGCTTAAAGGGTTGACCCTGAACAACTGGAGAATCGCGGAAGTGAAAGTAAGATCGAGCGTTAAGCGCATCTGCGAGCACTGCAAGCTGGTCCGACGCCGTGGCGTCGTCCGGGTCATCTGCAAACGCAATCCAAGGCACAAACAGCGCCAGGGCTAGGAGCGATGGTACGAATTTCGGGCGTGGATCTGCCCAACAACAAGCGTCTCGAGGTCGCGCTGACCTACATCTACGGGATCGGTCCCTCGAGCGCGAAGAAGATCTTGGCGGCGACCGGAGTGAACCCGGACGTGCGGGTACACGCGCTCTCCGATGAGGACCTGAGCAAGGTACGGCGAGCGATCGAGAAGGACTACAGAGTAGAGGGTGCGCTGCGGACGGAAGTATCGATGAACATCAAGCGCTTGATGGACATCGGCAGCTATCGGGGGGTCCGCCATCGCAAGGGGCTACCGGTCCGCGGGCAGCGCACGCACACGAACGCGAGGACCCGCAAAGGTCCTCGGCGGGCGGTGGCAGGAAAGAAGAAGGCGCCGCGCAAGTAATCAGTCGCGGGCAGAACTGAAGCAAAGCGAGACGAGATGCCTCCGAAGAAGAAGGGCGCGGGTCCCAAGAAGAAGAAGGAAGTAGGTGTCGAGGGTATCGCCTACATCAAGGCGACCTTCAACAACACCATCGTGACGATCACCGATATGGATGGCAACACGGTGGTCTGGGGTACGCCGGGCAAGTCGGGGTTCAAGGGTTCCAAGAAATCCACGCCGTTCGCCGCTACCGTCGCGGCGGAGAACGCGGCGAAGGAAGCGCTCAGCCTTGGCATGAAGCGGGTGCACGTGCGAGTACAGGGCCCCGGCTCGGGGCGCGAGTCTGCGATCCAGGCGCTGCAGGCGTCCGGGCTGCAGATCCGCTCCATCCGGGACATCACCCCCATCCCGCACAACGGTTGTCGACCGCCCAAGAAACGACGCGTCTAGAGGTGCGAGCTCAGGAGACTCGGAAGGTTGGCTTAGGGATTCATGGCTAGGTATTCGGGACCGGTTTGCAGGCTCTGCCGCCGCGAGAGCCAGAAGCTCTTCCTGAAGGGAAAGCGCTGTCATACGGAGAAGTGCGCAATCGAACGGCGTAACTACCCGCCGGGCCAGCATGGGATGGCGCGAGCGCGCCGGCGTCGCGTATCGGACTACGCGGTTCAGCTACGCGAGAAGCAGAAGGTGCGTCGCATCTACGGGCTTCAGGAGGCTCAATTTCACAACCTGTTCAAGGACGCGGCCCGCGGCGGCGGGATCACCGGCGACAACTTGATCGTGGCGCTCGAGACGCGACTCGATAACATCGTGTACCGACTCGGCTTCGCGCCGTCTCGGAAAGCGGCGCGGCAGCTCGTACGTCACCGCCACATCTTGGTGGATGGCCAGCTCGTCGACATTCCGAGCTTCACGGTGAAGCCAGGCATGGAGATTTCGGTCAAGCCGGCCAGCCGGGAGATGCCGTTGGTCAAGGAATCGGTAGACTGGCGCGGCGGCAACGGGTTGCTGAGTTGGCTGAGCGCCGACTACGAGGCGATGAGCGGCCGGATGCTCGAGAAGCCGAGCCGAGCCGACATCCCGTTGGCGGTGCAGGAACAGCTGATCGTCGAGCTGTATTCGAAATAGCGTTTGTACTTCGGTGAACTATGCTGACTGACTTGATCCGGGCGCGTGCCTGAGTCAGATGCGGCCGTCGCGGCGGCGCGAAAGGGAGGCTTACAAGTGCAAATAGACCTACGCGGCTGGGTGCTGCCCGAGCGTGTCGAGATCGCCGAGTCCTCCGAGGACGGGCGCTGGGCGCAGCTGGTCGTCCAGCCCCTCGAACGAGGCTACGGGCAGACGTTGGGTAACGCAACGCGCCGAATCCTTCTGTCGTCGTTGCCGGGTTGGGCGGTCTGGGCGTTCCGCGCCACGGGAGTGGTTCACGAACACCAGACGATCACGGGCGTCGTCGAGGACGTTCACGAGATCATCCAGCAATTAAAAGGTCTGGTCCTGCTCGTGGTGGGGGGAGAAGACGAAGCCAAGCTGGAGCTCGTGGTCCACGAACCGGGGCTGGTCACGGCGCGGAACATAACGGCGAACCCCAAGGTCGAAATCATCAACCGCGATCATAAACTGTTCACGCTGCAGGAAGAACTGCCCGAAGAGCGGCCGCTGCGTATGGAGCTGTGGATCAACCGGGGACGGGGCTTCGTGCTGGCGGATCAGCACGTGCGGCGCAAGGAGGACCCGGTCGACCTGATCGCTGTCGACTCGATCTACAGTCCGGTGTTGCGGGCGAACTTCAACGTCGACGAGACACGCGTGGGGCAGCGTACCGACTTTGACCGGCTTACGCTGGCGGTGGAGACGAACGGCGCGATGCGGCCGGAGGAGGCTGTGTCGTACGCGGCGGAGCTTATGGTGAAGCACCTCGAGTATCTGCGCCGCTTCGGCGCGGGGAACGGGGAGCCCGTGCCTACGGAGTTGGAACTCGTGCCAGTGGGCGAGAAGGTGAGGGACCTGATGAGCCGGCCGCTCGAGGAGTTCGACATCTCGGTTCGTTCGCGGCACACGCTGGAGAAGGGGAACATCCGCACGCTGGGCGATATCGCGCGGCGCACCGAAGACGAGATTCTCGAGATCGAGAATTTCGGCCGCAAGTCGCTGGGTGAGGTGGAAGACCTACTACGTCAGCACGGCTTGCGGTTCGGAATGAAGTTCGAGGAGAACGAGCAAGGTGAACTGTTCGTGCTTCAGGAGAGCACCAACGGCGACAGCCAGCCGCGAGAGGGCGAAGAGGTCGCGCCGTGAGGCATCGAAGAAAAGGGCGGCAGCTGAGTCGCACCGCGAGTCACCGGAGGGCCATGCTGGAGAACATGGCGAGTAGCCTGTTCCGGCACGAGCGGATCCAGACGACGACGGCCAAGGCGAAGGAGCTGCGTCCGTTTGCGGAACGGCTGATCACGCTGGCCAGACGGGGTGATCTCCATGCACGACGTCAGGCGGCGCGCAGTATTCAAGACAAAGAGGCCCTGAAGAAACTGTTCGAAACACTAGGTCCCCGCTATGCCGACCGAGATGGCGGCTACACGCGCATCCTCAAGGTCGGAGAACGTAAGGGCGATGGCGCCGAGACCGCGGTCGTGCAGCTCGTCGAATGACAATCCGCTTCCAGTGAGGCGACGCAGATGGCGAATCCGCTTACAACCCGCACGTGGCCGTGGATGACAGCGGCGACCCTCCTGGTCGCCGGCTTCATGTACTGGCTGTATAGCGCGTCTTCGGCCATCCAGACCGGCGTCGTGACGGCCGATACGGTGGCCGACAGGGTGCCACGCGTGGCGAGCGCCGCTTTCGTCGGCGACCCGACACGCTTCTCGGGGCAGCGCATTCTGCTCTCGCCCGTCCGCGTCGGCGAGTCTCTGGGTCGCGCCGCCCTGACGGTCGAGCTGGCCGGGACGTCCGGCTACCCGATGATTCTCGATCGGACCGTTGTAGAGTCCGAGTTGTCGGTCGTGGCCGGCGATAACCTCGTCGTAGCCGGCTGGGTCTACGCCCTCAACGACTCGATCCTCAATGTGTGGTCGCAGCGCGGGCTGTTCGCGACGGCAAACAGATCGAAGCTCGAGGGTCAGGCGACCTTCTTCTTGGTCGACTCTCTCGACTTCGTCTCCCCGGGTGGACAGGGCGGCGGGAGCGAAAGCGCCGAGGGTGCGTAGCGGCGAGGGCCTGCTTTAGCGAGTTGAGGAGATCCAGGTGATGGCGCGGGTTTGTTACACGTGCGGGCGGGGCCCAGCGGTGGGCAACAACGTCAGCCATGCAAACAACAGGACGAAACGGCGCTGGCTTCCCAACCTTCAGACGGTGCGGATTGTCGACGCAGGCCAGGTGAAACGGGTGCGCGTCTGCAGCCGTTGCATCAAGGCGGGTCGAGTCGTGAAGGCGCCCTGACCGCTAACGCGAGGGCCTGGCGACCCGCTCGAGCTGAGATCGGCCGGTGAAACCAGCCTGAAGCTGGTCGCACCGGCCGTTGAACGACACGGAGCGACGGCCGGGCTCGGAGAGCGCGCTAGCGAAAGGAGCTGCCCGGTCGAGGAGTTTGCGCTCGAAGACGGCTAGACGTCGACTTTGGTGATGTTCGTCCGCGTCTTCGCCGGTACGAACCCCGGTGGGGCCTCCAGAGGCAAAACCTGCAGGCTGGCATAGACCTCTTCCTTGCCCCACTCGGTGTCGACGAGGTGTTTGGGGAATTCCTCCTCGAAGGAGAGCTCGATCTCCTCCTTCGAAGGGACGAAATAGTGCCGCTTGATGTGGGCATCGGGCTGGCCAAATGCCTCGGCGGGACTCACAGGCGCTAAGGTGTCGTCGGCCAGTGGGTCGGCTTCCTTGAACTCGACCTGGAACAGCCAGCGGTGGCCAACCTCCTTGGGCTCGAAGCGAACCTTTGTGTCCAGCTTGAAGACCACGAAGTTCCCCGAGAGATCGTGGCCAAGAATCGCACTCACAAAGCTCGCCATCCCTAGCTCCTTTCGTCGGTCCCGCCGGCAGGCGGGACACGCTTCACGCAGCGCGGCTCGTTTCCCTCCGAGAACCGAAATATGCGGCGCTGCTCCGCCCGCGGCAACGACAGCGCCGGGCGGCTCGGGACAGGCATAGCTCGGGGTGAAAGGTGGTGGCGGCCGAAGTGCGATCCAGCTATCTGTATGCCACAGCTGGAGTTGCGGGTTCGGTCGGTTGCTTGCTGATGGGTGGCAGGCCATATTGTGCGCCGGCTTCACTCCGGTTCCTAGAGGAGGGGGCCGGGGAGGCCAGCGCAAGGCGCCGCACGGCAGTTGACGGGTGAATCGTGTAAAGATCGAGGCGAAACCCCTCCAAGGCCAGCGAATCGTCGTGACACGTCCCTCACCCCAGGCGGCGGCCTTGATGGAAAGCCTGGAACGCCGGGGCGCCTGGGTGATCCATTGCCCGACCATTCGCATCGCGACCTCGCCCGACTCGGTCCATACCCATTGGGCGGTCGAGCAGCACGAGGGCTACGATTTGATCGTTTTCACGAGTGTCAACGGCGTGGCGGTTTTCTGGGATCAGCTCGTGGCGATCAGAGAGGTAGCAAAGCTCCCGGAGGGTCTGCGAACGGCGGCCATCGGCCCGGCGACAGCGGAGGCCCTGCTGGAACGCGGCGTCGTGGCCGACCTCGTGCCCGATGAATACGTGGCCGAGGCCGTGGCCGGAGCGCTCGCACAGCGCTACGATTTGGCGGGCCGTCGCATGCTGCTGCCGCGAGCAGCCGGCGCGCGCAAGGTCCTGCCGGAGCGTTTGCGCGCCGCGGGAGCTGAAGTCGATGAGCTGGTGGTCTACGAGTCCCGGCCGGATCCCGAGGGGATCGCCCAGTTGCGCGAGGCGAACGATCGAGGCGAGGTGGACATGGTCACGTTCACGGCCGTTTCCACGATCCGACATTTTGTCGATCTTGCCGGTGCCAGCTTGGGCGGCTCGCGGGCAGCCGTTATCGGCCCGGTTACGGCCGCAGCGGCACGGGAGGTTGGCCTGCGGGTGGATGTCGAGGCTTGCGTTTACACGGTTTCGGGCTTGGTTGGGGCGATCTGCGACTACTACGGAGGGCTCGAGAGGCCGGCGTGATGGCGCTCTTTCAGACCTACCGGGCACGCCGGTTGCGGCGCACGGAACGACTGAAAACGCGGCAGAAACGGCGGCCAGGCTGGACGCTGAGGGTGTCGGAGCCGGGCTACTGTTCAGGCTACCGGAGGCGAAAGACGGCCGTGGCAGCGAGGCCTATGCCGCGGAGGGGGTGGTGCAGCGAGCTGTGCGCGCGATCAAGGAGCGGGCGCCGGAACTGGTGGTGATTACCAATGTTCGCCTCTGCGAGTACACGGACCACGGGCATTGCGGGCTTCTCACCCCTGAGGGCGAAGTCGATAACGACGCGACCTTGGAGCTACTTGCGCGTGCTGCGGTCTCCCACGTCGCGGCCGGTGCCGATATGGTGGCCCCCAGCGACATGATGGATGGCCGTGTGGCGGCGATCCGGCACGCCCTCGACGACGTGGGTCACCCGCACGTGCCGATCATGTCGTACGCGGTCAAGTACGCGTCCGCTTTCTACGGTCCGTTCCGTGAGGCAGCGGAGTCGGCCCCTCAGTTTGGCGACCGCAAAGGCTATCAGAAGGCTATCAGATGGACGCGGCGAACGCCGAGGAAGGTCTTCGCGAGGCGCTCATGGACATCCAGGAAGGCGCGGACATCGTCATGGTCAAGCCGGCGCTCCCATATCTGGACGTCATTCATCGTGTCAAGCGAGAGACTGGGTATCCGGTCGCGGCTTATCACGTGTCCGGGGAGTACAGCATGCTGAAGGCGGCTGCGGCGCGTGGTTGGATAGATGAGGAAAGGGTGCTGTTGGAGACGATGATGTCGATCCGCCGCGCCGGTGCGGATGTTATCATTACTTACTATGCTGGCCAGTTAGCAGCAAGTCTAGGGGGCGAACGTTGAGCGAGCAAGCAAGAGCGTTGGTACGGAAGATCGAGGCGCGCGAGGCGCAGGTGGCCGTGGTGGGCCTCGGGTATGTCGGCCTCCCGTTGGCGGTCGAGTTCGCGGAGGCGGATTTCTCCGTGATTGGCTTCGATGTGTCGGAGGAAAAGGTCGAGGGCGTAAACCGCGGAGACTCCCACATCCGCGATGTGCCCAGTGAGCGCGTGGCGGCAGTGGTGCGCGCCGGTCGGTTGAACGCGACCCTCGACTACGCGCAGCTCAGCGAGCCGGATGTGATCTGCATCTGCGTGCCGACACCGCTCAACAAGACGGGGGACCCGGACGTCTCGTACATCATGTCGGTGACCGAATCGCTACAGCGGACCATTCGGTCGGGACAGCTCGTGGTGCTGGAGTCGACGACGTATCCGGGCACGACGCGCGAGCTGCTCTTGCCGGCGCTCACTGGGGCTGGCCGGCTCAAGGTCGGGGAGGACCTCTTTATCGCCTTCAGCCCGGAGCGCGTCGACCCCAGCAACCCGGTCTGGAAGATCAACAACACGCCGAAGGTGGTCGGCGGGTTGACCCCCGCCTGCACGGATGTGGCGCGGTCCCTCTACACGACGATCATCGATCGGGTCGTCGTCGTCTCGAGCACGGAGGCGGCCGAGCTCACGAAGCTCCTAGAGAACACGTTTCGATCGGTGAACATTGCGCTCGCCAACGAGATGGCAGTGGTATGCGACAAGCTCGGCGTCGATGTCTGGGAGGTGATCGAGGCGGCGGCGACCAAGCCGTTTGGCTTCATGAAGTTCACGCCCGGGCCGGGACTCGGCGGCCATTGCATCCCGGTCGATCCCCACTACTTGTCGTGGAAGATGAGGACGCTCGACTACAAGACCCGACTGGTCGAACTCGCCAGCGAGATCAACGCGGAGATGCCGCGCTACGTGGCGGAGAAGGCCGCGAGCTTGCTGAACGATGCGGGCAAACCGGTCAAGGGTTCCCGCACCTTAGTGGTCGGTGTGGCGTACAAGCGCGATACCGATGACACGCGCGAATCGCCGGCGCTCGACATCATCCAGCTGCTGGCTGAGAAGGGCGCGATCGTCCGCTATCACGACCCGCTCGTCAGCTTGCTGCACAACGAGGGACGGGAGATGCAGTCGGTCGCTCTGGAGGCCAGCCTGCTGGCTCAAGCTGACCTGGTCGTCATCGTCACCGACCACAGCGACGTCGACTATGGTCTGATCGCTGCGGCCGGCTGCCCAGTGCTGGATATGCGCAACGTGCTGCGGCGTGGCATGGCGGTAGCACCGGCTCAAGCCGCCGCCGCCGCCGCGGATTGAGGCGGGCGTGGCAAAACGGGCTCTCATAACCGGGATTACCGGACAGGACGGCTCGTATCTGGCCGATCTCCTGCTGGACCAGGGGTATGAGGTGTTCGGGCTGGTGCGCCGCTCCTCGACCCTCAACTTTGAACGAATACGTCATATCCAAGACCGGCTCGTCATCCTCTCGGGTGACCTGCTCGATCAGAACTCGTTGTTGGCCGCGCTGGGCGAGTCGGAGCCTCACGAAGTTTACAACCTGGCCGCGCAGTCCTTTGTGCCCGCCTCGTGGACGCAACCCGTTCTCACCGGTGAGGCTACAGGGCTCGGTGTGATGCGGATGCTGGAAGCCCTGCGGCGCGTGGTGCCGGAGGCGCGCTTCTACCAGGCGTCCAGCTCTGAGATGTTCGGGAGGGTTCGGGAGACTCCACAGAGCGAGACGACGCCCTTCTACCCCCGGTCACCCTATGGCGTGGCGAAGGTTTACGGTCATTGGATAACGGTGAACTACCGGGAGAGCTACGACCTCTACGCGGTGAGCGGCATCCTCTTCAATCACGAGTCGCCGCGCCGGGGCCTCGAGTTCGTGACCCGCAAAATCAGCTACGGCGCCGCCCAGATCAAGTTGGGACAGGCCCACGAGCTGCGCCTCGGCAACTTGGACGCGCGGCGCGACTGGGGGTTTGCTGGCGACTACGTGCACGCCATGTGGCTCATGCTGCAGCCGGATGAGCCACGTGACTACGTCGTCGGCACGGGTGTGCAGCACAGTGTGCGAGATCTGGTGGAGCTGGCGTTTGGCCGTCTGGGACTCGATTGGAGGGCGCACGTGGTTCAGGACGAGCGGCTGCTGCGACCGGCCGAGGTCGATACTCTAGTGGCCAATCCCTCTCAAGCCCGGCGGGACCTGGGTTGGGAGCCGAAGGTCGACTTCGAGGCCCTGGTCCAGATGATGGTCGATGCTGATCTGGAGCGGCTGTCTGGGCAGAGCCCAACGCAAGACGTTTCGTGACCCGAAACCTGGTCACCGGTGCGAACGGCTTCGTGGGCCAGCACCTGGTGGCGGAGCTTCTGCGGCGCGGCGAGGTGGTCATAGGGGCCGTGCAGGAGCTACCTGCGCAGCTCACTACGCTTACGCCTGCTGAGGGCGCGAAGGTTCAGTGGGTGGCGCTGGAGTTGGCGAGCCAGGAATCGGTCTGCGAAGTTGTGCGTAGCGGCGACACGGACCGCATCTTTCATCTGGCCGGACTGTCGTCGGCCGCAGAGTCGCTCGATGACCCACTCTCGCCGTTCAGAATCAACGCGATCGGTACGCTCTTTCTGCTGGACGAACTGACGCGCCGGCATCGCGAGTCAGGCTATGCCCCGACCGTCCTCATCACAGGATCGGCTCACGTGTACGGCCATGCCGCGACTCGCTACCGGCCACTCACCGAAGCCTGCCCACTGGAACCGACGAGCCCGTACGCCGTCTCCAAGGCGGCGCAGGAGCTGCTAGGGCTGCAGTTCAGTCGCGCGCATGGGATTCCGGTGATCGTCACCCGCAGTTTCAACCACACGGGGCCAGGACAGCGGCCCAGCTTCGTCGCGCCCGAGCTGGCGCGCAAGGTGTTGGCGATTCGACGCGCTGGCGGGCACGGCGCGGTCAAGATCGCCAACCCCAGCGTGCGGCGCGATTTCACCGATGTGCGGGATGTGGTGCGAGCCTATGTCGGCCTGGCCGAGCGCGCTGAGACCGGAGGGGTCTACAACATCTGTTCCGGCCGCGCCTACGCGGTGGAGGAGCTGCTGTTCACGCTCGCCGACCTGACGGGTGTGGAGGTGGAGATCGAAGTCGACCCCCAGCGTCAACGGCCGGCGGACGTGCCGGAGATGGTGGGCAGCTATGAGCGTCTGGCCGCCGTGACCGATTGGACGCCGGAGATCGAGATCCGGCGCTCGCTGCGCGATCTACTTGCCTATGAGAGTAAGCTTGCTGAACGCGAGTGGGAAACGCGGTAGCCCGGCGCGGTTGCGGCTTCGCACGGGTCTCGGGTATACTTCGTTGCCCCGCGCCCGGCCAGCTCTGAGTAGGTGTTCGGCCGATCTCCTGAGTCAGACGCCGAAGAACCGAGACCAGCGATGCGTGTTGGAGTCGTAGGGACTGGATACGTCGGCCTCGTTGCCGGCGCCTGCTTGGCGGAGACCGGCAACACGGTCATCTGCGGCGACGTCGATGATGAGAAGGTGGAGGCGCTGAACCGGGGACATATCCCCATCTATGAACCCGGACTCGAGCCCTTGGTGGAGCGGAACATCGCCGCCGGCCGCTTGAGCTTCACGACCGATGTGCCACGGGTCACACAGGAGTCGGAGGTCATCTTCATCGCGGTGGGCACGCCGCCGGATGAGGACGGCTCGGCCGACCTCCGGCACGTGCTCGACGTCGCCCGAGCGATCGGGGAGAGCATGAACGAGGAGAAGGTCGTCGTGACGAAGAGCACCGTGCCGGTGGGCACGGCGGCCTTGGTCCGGGAGACGATCGAAAGCCTTACCCAACATCCGGTGCACGTCTGCTCCAACCCGGAGTTTCTCAAGGAGGGCGCGGCAGTCGAGGATTTCATGCGGCCCGATCGTGTAGTCCTGGGCGTAGACTCGCCCTGGGGACGCCAGGTGCTGAGCGAGCTGTACGAGCCCTTCGTGCGCACCGGAAACCCGATCATCTTCATGGATGTCGCCTCGGCCGAGCTCACCAAGTATGTGGCCAACGCGATGCTGGCGACCCGGATCAGCTTGATGAACGAGGTGGCCCGGCTATGCGAGCTCACCGGTGCCGATGTTGACCTGGTGCGGCACGGGGTGGGCTCGGACCACCGGATCGGCCCTAAGTTCCTCTTCCCGGGTCCAGGTTACGGCGGCTCCTGCTTCCCGAAGGACGTGAAAGCGCTGATCCGGACGGCGCAAGAACTCGGATACGACCTCAAGATTCTGCAGGCGGTCGAAGAGGTGAATGAGGCGCAGAAGCGCCTGTTCCTGCAGAAGCTTGAGCGGCATTTCGGCGGCGAGCTTCGCGGCCGCGCTGTGGCGGTCTGGGGGCTCGCGTTCAAGCCCGGGACGGACGACATGAGGGAGTCCCCGTCGATCGTATTGATCGAAGGGCTGCTGAAAGGTGGCGCGACGGTGCGTGGCCACGATCCGGCCGCGCTTGACACGGCGCGCCGTTTCTTTGGCGACCGCATCGAGTATTGTCGGCGGGAATATGATACGCTGAAGGGTGCCGAGGCGCTGGTCGTGATGACGGACTGGCTCGAGTACCGCCGGCCGGACTTCCGGCGCGTGAAGGAGCTGATGAAGACGCCGGTGCTCTTCGACGCACGCAACCTGTACGACTCGGCCAAACTGCGCGAGCTGGGCTTCAGCTACTATCCCCTGGGACGGGAGGCGGTGGTTTGAGGGTACTGATCACGGGCGTTGCCGGGTTTCTCGGCTCGCACCTCGCCGATCGCTTCCTGGCCGAGGGCCACAATGTCATCGGCCTGGACAACTTCATCACGGGCACACCGGACAACATCAGTCACCTGATGAAGGACGAGCGCTTTTCGTTCCATCAGCAGGACGTCACAGAATTTATCTACGTTCGGGGCACCCTCGACGGGGTTCTGCATTTCGCCTCGCCGGCCAGCCCGGTGGACTATCTGGAGCTGCCGATCCAGACGCTTAAGGTCGGTTCGTTGGGTACGCACAAGGCACTGGGGTTGGCCAAGGCCAAGGGAGCGCGCTTCCTGCTCGCCTCGACCTCGGAGGTGTATGGGGACCCGACCGTGCACCCCCAGCCGGAAACTTATTGGGGCAACGTGAACCCGATCGGTCCGCGCGGTGTGTACGACGAGGCCAAGCGGTTCGCCGAAGCGCTGACGATGGCCTACCACCGGTACCATGGCGTGGATACACGCATCGCCCGGATCTTCAACACCTATGGGCCACGCATGCGGCAGGACGATGGGCGGGTCGTGTCGAATTTCCTCGTGCAGGCGCTGCGGGGCCAACCGCTCACGATTTACGGTGACGGCTCACAGACCCGCTCCTTCTGTTACGTGGACGACTTGATCGAGGGGGTCTTCCGCCTGTTCAACAGCGGAATGACCGAGCCTGTCAACGTCGGCAACCCGGCCGAGTTCACGATCCGTCAGCTGGCAGACCTCGTGCGCGACATCTCGGGCAGCGCGGGCGCCGTCGAGCAACAGCCGCTGCCTGAGGACGATCCAAAGATACGTCAGCCCGACATCTCGCGCGCACGTGAGTTGCTCGGCTGGGAGCCCAAGATCGAGCTGCGGCAGGGCCTCACCCGGACGCTTGAGTACTTCGCCGGCCTCGTCCTTAAACGGCCTTCAGCCTGAAAAGGGGCTTTCCGTGAAGCTGTCGGTCCTCATCCCGGTTTACAACGAACGCGACACCATAGAGGAGCTGGTGCGTCGGGTTGCCGCCGTGGCGATCGACAAAGAGATCATTGTCGTTGATGACGCTTCGTCCGATGGGACCCGTGAGGTGTTGCAGGGGCTGGCGGATCGCGGCGAAGTCGATCAGGTGATCTTGCAGCCGCGCAACCAGGGGAAGGGCGCGGCGATTCGGGCGGCCGTGGCCAGGGCCACGGGCGAGGCGGCGATCATACAGGATGCCGACCTGGAGTACGACCCGGCCGAGTACTCGCGCCTGTTGGCGCCGATCGTGGAAGGCAAGGCCGATGCGGTATACGGCTCGCGCTTTTCCGGCCAGGGGCCGCATCGGGTCCTCTACTTCTGGCACTATGTCGGCAACAGGATCCTTACGCTGCTGTCGAACATGGTGACCAATCTCAACCTCACCGACATGGAGACCTGCTACAAGATGTTCCGGCGCTCGGTGCTCCATTCGATTGAGATCGAGGAGAGCCGCTTCGGCATCGAGCCTGAGATCACGGCCAAGCTGGCGTTGGGCGGCTGGAGGATCTACGAGGTCGGGATCTCCTACAGCGGGCGCACCTACGCCGAGGGCAAGAAGATCAACTGGCGTGACGGGGTCTCGGCCTTGCGGTGCATCCTCAAGTACGGCATCTGGCGGCGTATCGTGCGCCGTCGCGCGCCCGAGGCTTCGCTTGCCGGCGACGCGAAACGCGCCTAGCTTCCTGCACGTGAACACCGAACAGCTCATCGCCCGGGGTAGAGAGTGCCTGGCGCAGAATGACTACGTGGGCGCCATCAGCGCGCTTCGTGAAGCGGCGGAACGCGAGGGCGGTTACGCCGACGTGCGTCATTTGCTGGGCCTGGCGTTGGGGCTGGCTGGGCAGCCGGAGGCGGCGCTCGAGGAGTTCGACCGCGCGCTGGCGCTCAACCCGTCGTACGTTGATGCACACCTGAGCCGGGCCGTTACGCTCAACGACCTGGGCCGCTACGAAGAGGCGCGTGAGGCGTTCCGGCTCGCCTGGGACTCCGACCACACGGTCGGCCGGCCGTACTCCCGCTCGGTATCGGCCCGATTGGCGAACCTCCATATGGAGCTGGGTGACCTCTACGCCGACCTGGGCTCGTACAAGGAAGCGAGCGATCAGTACACGAGCGCCATCGAACTGAGACCGGATTTCCTCGACATCCGCAGCAAGCTGGCTCGAGCCCTGATGGATGGGGGTGAGCTGGAGGCGGCGAGCGAGGAGCTGAAGGGCGTCTTGGCCGAGAACCCAGACTACGTGGAGGCACGGGTGTCCCTCGGCCTGGTCTTGTACCGAGCAGGGCGGTACGATCTGGCGAGCGCGGAATGGCGAACCTGTCTGGACAAGGTCCCCGATCATCCCAAAGCCCGCGCATTCCTCAACATGCCCCAGATGCTGGCGACCGGCGGAGAGGAAGCCGGCTGAGATCTCCCCGGCGCCTCCTCGCAGTTGCCGTTCTGAGCGGGTTGACCATCGCCGCGTGCAGGGGTGACATCCGTGATCACCTGAGCCGAGGGGATCGCTTGCTCAGCTCTGGGCGTGAAGAGGCGGCCCTGGCGGAATACCAGGTGGCCTTGCGTCAGCTGGGCGGCAAGCCGGAGGTCCTGTTGCGGTTAGCGCACGGCTACGCTCACGTCGACCGGCTCGATGAAGCGAGCGACTACTACGCGCGGCTCCTCGCCGTTGATTCGAGCTACGCCGACCAGGCGGTGGCCGATTTCCTCTCGCTGGCCAAGCGGGCGCTCGAGAAGCCCAACCGGGCTCGCCTCGCCCGCGCGCTCGAGCAGGTCGACAAGATCCGCCCGGGCTCGGTGCCATTGGAACTCTCGCTCCCCTTCGCCCGCTATTACTACGAGCTGGGTGAATATGCGCCGGCTTTGCCGCTCTACCTTGCGGTCGTCGCGGGCTCGTCAGACAGTGTCGAAACCGAAGTCCGCTACGAGCTGGCGCGCGTTTACTACGAGTTGGGCGAGTGCGGACAAGCGCTCCAGTACTATCGCACGTTTCTACGCGAGCAGCTGCGGGGTGAGCTGTCGGGTGACGCACGCTGGCACGCCGGTGACTGTGCCTACCGACTCGCACAGAAAGATCGGCTGGCCGGGCGACCCGGTGAGGCCCTCGCGAAGTACGATCTGGTGATCGCTTTGGGGGCGCCACGTGCCCTTCTGGATGACGCCTGGTTCGAGCGCGGGGAGCTGATGTTCTCGCTTGGGCGGTTCGATGAGGCATCGCGTTCGTATCAGCGGGTGCTGGACCTCAACCCGAGCCGTACGGGCCGCAGGGTGCGTAAGGCTGAGGAGAGGATGCGCACGATTCGCTACAGTCGCCGCGAGGGTGAGGAGCAGGGATGAGGCGCCTCGGCCTTGCGCTCACCACGCTGGCGGCCACGTTGAGTCTGTCCGCCTGCCCGAAGGGGCTGCCGCGTGGGCTGCCGCCCGATGAGCTTTACCGCCTCGGCGTCGAGAGTTACGAGGAGCAGCGGTGGGGTCGAGCCATCGAGGCCTTACAGCGTTTGCTGTTGCAGGACCCCGGACACCCCAAGGCCGATAGCGCACAGTATCTGATTGGCGAGTCGTACTTCCAGCAAAAGCAGTTCCTCACGGCGGCGGTGGAGTTTCTGCGTCTCGCTCAGAACCGGCCGGCTGGGCCGCTGGCGGATGACTCGCGCTATCGCGTTTGCGAGTCGTACTACCGCCTGTCACCGCGCCCGGAGCTGGATCAGGAATACACGGAGGACGCGCTTGATCAATGCCGCTCGGTCGCGCTGCTCTATCCAACCAGCCCTTTCGCGAGCGAATCCGCAGCACGCGTGCGGGAACTAACGGACAAGCTTGCGCGTAAGCATTTTCTGAACGCCAGGTACTACTTTAGGCGGCGTGCGTACGACTCGGCGCTCGTCTATCTGGAATACTTGCTGGAGAACTTCAAAGGAGCTTCGATCGAGCCGGAAGCGCTGCTCACCCTCTACCAGACCTACCGGAAATTGGGCTACGTGCAGGAAGGAGAGGAAACGCGTGAGCGCCTGCTGCGCGAGTACCCGGACAGCCAGCAGGCGCGGGAGTTGGGGCGTTCCGGATGAGGCTCGGTATGTTCGGCGGGACATTCGATCCGCCACACCTCGGCCACTTGATTGTCGCCGATGATGCGGCGACGGTGCTCGATCTGGACGAGGTCTGTTTCTTTCCGACTGGTATCCATCCGCTGAAAGCGGAGCAGGTGGCGGCGCCCGCCGAGCTGCGGCTGCGGATGATCGAGGCGGCGACAGCCGGTGCCGAGCGGTTCACGGTCGATGATCGCGAACTGCGCCGGCCGGGCCTCTCTTATACGATCGACACGATCGTCGAGCTGCAAGATGAGACCCCGGGCGTAGAGTTGTTCCTCCTCGTCGGGGCGGATATCCTGGGCGAGCTCGAACGCTGGCATCGGGTGGAGGAGATCGCGCAGCGGGCTCGCATAGCCGTGATGTCGCGCGCCGACAGCGTGGGCGAGGCGGACTTGGCAAGCGAGTTTAACCTGCTACGCGTGGAGGTCACCCACGTGGCGATCTCATCCAGCGACATCCGCGAGCGGATCCGCTGTGGCCGCCCCTGGCGCTACCTGGTTCCTGAGCCGGTTTACGAGATCATCGAGCGGAACTGCCTTTACCGAGACGAAAGCCCGAAGCGCGGGTCGATCGAGAGATAGCGTGATCAAGAAGGTCGTCACCAACGTTCTCGGCACGAAGTTCGAGCGTGATGTTCGGAAGATCCAGCCGATCGTCGACGAAATCCATCGTCACGAAGCCGATCTCAAAGACTCCAGCGACGGGCAGCTCAGGGCCCAGACGGACAAATTCCGGGCGGTCATCCGTGAGCGCGTAGCGGATCTCGAAGAGCAGATCGGCGAACTGAAGGAGACGAAAAAGCAGACCGAGCGCGCCAGCGAGCGCGAGGGTATGGCGCTACGGATCGAACAGCTGGAGGCCGAGTTCAAGGAAGCCACTCAATCTGTCCTCGATGAACTTCTCCCCGCGGCGTACGCAACGGTGCGGGAAGCGTGCCGGCGGTTGATGGGCGAAGACATCTTCGTGCGCGGTCACGAAATGAATTGGGAAATGGTGCCCTACGATGTGCAGCTCATCGGGGGGATCGTACTTCATCAGGGCAAGATCGCCGAGATGGCGACCGGCGAGGGGAAGACGCTGGTCGCTACTCTACCGCTCTATCTGAACGCGCTCCCAGGTCGCGGCGCCCACCTGGTCACCGTCAACGACTACCTGGCGAGGCGCGACTCGGAGTGGATGGGCACGGTCTTCGAGTACCTGGGCCTGACCGTCGGCTGCCTCGACGCGAGCGAGCCCGGCACACCGGAGCGACGCGCCGCCTACGAGTGCGATATCACCTACGGCACCAACAACGAGTTCGGCTTCGATTACCTGCGCGACAACATGGTGCACCGGCTGGAGGATCGCGTTCAGCGTAGTCATAACTATGCGATCATCGATGAGGTCGACTCGGTGCTCATCGACGAGGCGCGCACGCCCCTCATCATCAGCGGTCCGGTCGGACGGGAGGAGAGCAAGCGCTACGGCGAATTCAACGCCCAGGTCTCTAACCTAGCCCGCAAGCAGACCCGCATGGTCAGCCAGCTGGTGGCGGAAGCGGAGGAGCTCTGGCAGGCGGCTCAGGGCGGTGACGCCGAGGCCGAGTATCAGGTCGGTGAAAAGGTGCTCCTGGCACACCGGGGGATGCCCAAGAACAAGAAGCTGGCGAAGCTGCTGCAGGAGCCCGGTGTCCGCCGGACCATGCAGAGAGTGGAAGCCGACTACATGCGGGAGAAGCGGCTGCACGAGTTGGAGGAAGACCTTCCTCTATTCGATGGACGAGAAAGGGCACCAGGTCCACCTGACCGATCAGGGGCTCGATGTCCTCTCGCCCAAGGATCACGAGGCCTTCGTGGTGCTCGATCTCTCGCAGGTGTTCCACGATATCGAGAACGAGGAAGGGCTCTCGACCGACGAGAAGCGCCAGAAGATCTCTGCGGCGGAGCGAGCCTACGCTGAAAAGTCGGAGAAGATCCACATCATTCACCAGCTCCTCAAAGCCTTCACTCTGTTCGAGCGCGACACCGACTACGTGGTCGAGAACGGCCAGGTGATCATCGTGGACGAGTTCACCGGCCGGAAGATGGCGGGCCGGCGCTGGAGCGACGGTCTGCATCAGGCAGTGGAGGCCAAGGAGGCGGTCACGGTTCGCGGCGAGACCCAGACGCTGGCCACGATCACGATCCAGAACTACTTCCGCATGTACGACAAGCTGGCCGGGATGACGGGAACCGCCGAGACCGAGGAGGCCGAGTTTCATCAGATCTACGGGCTGGAAGTCGTCGTAATACCGACGAACCGGCCGGTGCGCCGCATCGATCAGGACGATGTGATCTTTAAGACTAAGCGCGAGAAGTACACCGCACTGCTCGATGAGATCGAGCGAATGCATGAACGTGGGCTGCCCATCCTGGTCGGCACTACAAGCGTCGATACCTCAGAGACGGTGTCGCGCATGCTCCGGCGCCGCGGGATCAAACACCAGGTGCTGAACGCGAAGTATCACGAGCGGGAAGCTGAGATCGTCGCGGAGGCCGGCCGGCCAGGCGCAGTAACGATCGCCACCAACATGGCGGGGCGCGGCACGGACATCAAACTTGGCCCGGGAGTCGTGAAGTGCCGGGTGTGCGCGATCGAGGCACAGCAACCGGCATTCGGCCAGGTCCACGAGGAAGCGGACCTGGAGCAGTCCAACGCCCAGGGGTTCGGTTGCTTCGATGACCCGCCGTGCGGTTTGGTGATCTTGGGCACGGAGCGTCACGATTCACGGCGCATCGACCGCCAGTTGCGAGGGCGCTCCGGCCGGCAGGGAGATCCGGGTGGCTCACGCTTCTTCCTGTCGTTGGAAGACGACCTGATGCGCCTCTTCATGGCCGAGCGGTTGGCCAAAATCATGGACAAACTGGGTGCCGAAGAAGGCGAGGTCATCACCCACCCGCTGGTCACACGAGCCATCGAGCGGGCCCAAAAGCGCGTCGAGATGATGAACTTCGACGCCCGCAAGCGCCTGCTCGAGTACGACGACGTGATGAATCAGCAGCGTGAGGTCATCTATGATCTCAGGCTTTTTGCGCTTGAAGGTGGAGAAGACTTGAAAGGCGAGGTCTGGGAGATGGTCCAGGCCTCGATGCTGAGCCAGCTGTACCAGCACGTGCCGGATACCGGACATGAGGAGAACTGGGATCTGGCAGGACTGAAGAACCGGCTGTTGATCGAGTTCTTCCTGCACTGCCCCGAGCTGCCCGACGACAACTCGCTGGAGGCGGCCGTTGAATGGGAGGGCCGGGAGGCACTTATCGAGTACGTGCTCGATAAAGCCCGGGCGACTTTTGACAAGAAGCTCGAGGATTTCGGCGAGCAGGCGGAGCGCATCCTCTCCTACATCTTCCTATATACTGTCGATGAGAAGTGGAAAGACCACCTCTACGACCTCGATCAGCTCAAGGCCGGCATTTACTTCCGGGCCTGATCGAGTACAAGAAAGAGGCCTACCACATGTTCGTCGACCTGATGACCGACATCCGGTCGACGCTCACCGACCGTCTGTTCAAAGCGCAGATGATGCCGGCGCAGCCGCTTCGCGCGCCGCAGATCACTCGAATGAGCGGGCCGACTCTCGATACCACCGACGAAGGCTACGCGCCTGGCGCAGCGGCGGTGACCGCGGGCCGGGCCTTCGCCCCGACCGGCGTCGCCGCGTCGGCGCGGGCAGACCTTGGCGCCGCTGCGCCCCTACCGACAGGCACCGCCGCGTCGGTCGGCGTCGCTGCCAGGGCGGCAACGGCGCCGATGACCGCTCGGAGCGAGGCCCCTGGTGCCCCGCCGGCCCTCGCCGGGGAGAAGGTAGGCCGAAACGATCCCTGCCCCTGCGGATCGGGGAAGAAATACAAGAAGTGCCACGGCCGGCCAGGAGCCCCGCCGCTCTGATCCAGCCCTTGCTGCACGGTGCCCTCTCGCCGGCGCGAGCCAGCCTTACCTTGTGACCACGAACGACGGTGAGGATCCGTTGACGGGGTGTCCGGTATATTCGGCGCCGGAGCTATAGGTGTAAACGAGTCGGTAGATGCGACGGCAGCGGGGATGTCGGGCAACGCACGCGGCGCACTCACGATAAAAGACTGGCCCTCGCGGGAGCGGCCGCGGGAGCGCTTCCGAACGCTCGGGCCGGCTGCGCTCCGCACGGCGGAGCTCTTGGCCATACTCGCATCGAGCGGCAGCGGAGGACGGAGCGCCCTTGAGGTCGCCGAGGAACTGTATGAACACTTCGGCCGCTCGCTGCGGCGCCTGGCTAGCGCACCGGGCTCCCAGTTGACCCTGGTGCCGGGGATCGGCGAGGCCCGGGCCGTGGCTATCCAGGCCGCCTTGGAGCTGGGGCGCCGGGCCGCCGAAGAGGTCCGACGCGATGACGATCGGGTCACCACCCCGCGGGAGGTCTATCGTCGCTTCGAGCTGCGGCTCCGCGATCTGCGCCAGGAAGAGTTCCACGTGCTGCTTCTCAGCACGCAGAACGCGGTCATCCGGGAACATATGGTCACCCGGGGGATTCTCGACGCCTCGGTCGTGCATCCCCGGGAAGTGTTCGCGCCGGCGCTGTCCGAGTCGGCCGCTGCGGTCATCCTGGTCCACAATCACCCGAGCGGCGATCCGACACCTTCGCCGGCCGACCGCGAGATCACCCGCCAACTGGTCGAGGCGGGTCGCCTGCTGGGGATTCCCGTGCGCGACCACGTGGTGATCGGAAACGGCCGCTACACGAGCCTTCTCGATTTGGGTCTGATCGCCAACCCCAGCTGAGCCTGCGGGTTGGAGCCCGGCACCCGAACGGGCGCTCGAACGGTCCCGTAACTTGCCATCCGGCTGTCATCTAGCGATTGTTTAAATTCCGGGTGGCGCCGTGTGGCGCCGTGTGGCGCCGTTCAGAGATCTCGACCTGGCTTCGCGCCCGCCTGGGGTCGCGGCGGAGCGCGCGTCTTATCTTATGGCATCGGAGCGGATAACCGAGGCGATCGAGAAGTCCAAGGCGAAGGCGTCGACGGACGACGCGAGCGGTGCGTCAACGCTGCCCGAGGGGTTCCTGCAGGCGATCGGGAAGACGGGCGCCCGCCTCGACCTCGATCTTCTCGCGCAGGCCTTCGAGCACAGTCAGCGCGCGCACCGCGGCCAGAAGCGGCAGTCGGGCGAGGACTACATCACGCACTGCGTCGAGGTCGGCAGCATCCTCGCCGAGCTCTACCTCGACACCGCATCGATCTGTGCGGCCTTCCTCCACGATGTCGTCGAGGACACAGACCTCGGCGTGGAGGATGTCCGCGAGGTTTTCGGGGACGAGATCGCCACGATCGTCGACGGCCTCACCAAGATCAGCCGGGTCGAGTTCAGTTCCAGCACCGAGCAGCAGGCGGAGAATTTCCGCAAGCTTCTGCTGTCGATGGCGCGGGATGCCCGGGTGATCATCGTCAAGCTGGCCGACCGGCTTCACAACATGCGAACGCTCGAGGCGCTGCCGGCGGGCAAGCGGCAGCGAATCGCGCTGGAGACACGCGATATTTACGCGCCGCTGGCCCATCGGCTGGGCATGGCGAGAGTGCGGTGGGAACTCGAGGATCTGGCCTTCAAGACTCTGGAGCCGGAGGCCTACAAGCGGCTGGCGAAGAAGATTCGCGAGCGACGCAAGGAGCGGGAAGAGTGGATCAAGCAGCTGGCCGATCCGCTGCGTACCGAGCTCGAGAAAGCGGGGATTCGCTGTGATGTCGCTGGCCGACCGAAGCACATCTGGTCGATTCACAACAAGATGGTGAAGCGGGCAAGGCCGTACGAGGAGATCTACGACCTGATGGCGATCCGGGTGATCACCGACAGCATCAAGGACTGCTATCACGCGCTGGGCGCGGTCCATAACAAGTGGACCCCGCTGACCGAGCGGTTCCACGATTATATCGCAACGCCCAAATCGAATATGTATCGCTCGCTTCACACGACGATCTTCGGGCCGGGCGGCCGGCTGTACGAAATCCAGATCCGTACTCACGAGATGCACCAGACGGCCGAGCACGGGATCGCCGCTCACTGGCGGTACAAGGAGGGCTACAAGGGCGCGCCCGACGAGGTGGACGAGAAACTCAGCTGGTTCCGTCAGGTGCTGGAGTGGCAGCAGGAGACCCGTGAGCCGGAAGAGTTCATGGAGTTCCTGCGGATCGATCTGTACCAGGACGAGATCTTCGTCTTCACACCGGCCGGAGACGTCAAGCAGCTCCCGAGAGGGGCAACGCCGATCGACTTCGCCTTCGCGGTTCACACGGAGGTCGGCTATCGCTGCGCCGGCGCGAGGGTGAATGGGCGCATAGCGCCCCTCACGCGTGAGTTGGCGAGCGGTGACACGGTCGAGATCATCACGAACCCGAAGCAGACACCGTCACCCGATTGGCTGAATTTCGTCTGCACCGCGCGCGCACGTCAGAAGATCCGCCAGTGGATCAAGCAGGAAGAACAGGCCAAGGCGATTCAGATCGGCAAAGAGTATCTGGAGCGCGAGCTTCGCAAGCGGCGCAGGAAAGCCGTGGAGGCCGAGCTGGAGAAGGCCGGGGCCAAGGCCGGTTATCATCGTCTCGAGAGCCTCTACGCAGCTCTCGGACGCGGCGATGCCTCGCTCTCGCAGGTGCTCGGATATCTGTGGCCCGATGACGTGCCTGCCGTCGAGCCGAGTAAGCCCTCGCCGTTGACGCGGCTGGTGGAGCAGATCCGGGGTGGGCCGCGTGGCGTGAAGATCCAGGGGATCGACAACGTGATGGTCCGCTACTCGCAGTGTTGTCAGCCGGTGCCCGGCGATAATGTCGTCGGCTACATCACCCGCGGACGTGGAGTTTCGATCCACCGCAGCGACTGCCCCAACATCCTCAAGTTCAGCCAGCACCCTGAGCGGCGCATCGAGATCGACTGGAAGGCGGACGCGGCACAATTGGTCTTCGTGCGCATCGTGGTCGAGGGCAGCGATCGTCGCGGCTTGCTCTCTGATATCGCAAAGGCCATCACCAACACCGGCACCAACATTCAGAGCGCAGAGACGGTGGCCATCGAAGGTGGAATGCAGGGGGAGTTCGTGGTCGAGGTCGAAGATCTCTCGCACCTCAACAAGGTGATGAAGGCGGTGCGCAAGGTCAAAGGCGTCTTGAGCGTGCAGCGGCGCGAGAGCCTGGCGGAGGCGGACCTGCAGGCGGAGGTCGACTGATGCCCGGTCACTGGCTGCTTAAGAGCGAGCCGAGTGACTATTCGTTCGACGACCTGGCGCGCGACAAGAAAGCGGTCTGGGACGGTGTGCGGAACCCTCTCGCCCTCAAGTACATGCGTCAGGCTCGTCCCGGGGACGAGGTCTTCTTTTATCATACCGGCAAGGAGCGGGCGGTCGTCGGCATCGCCCGGGTGGAGAGCGAGGCGTACCCAGATCCCGACGCCGGCGACGAAAGGTTGGTCGTGTTCGACGTCAGCGCGGGCGAACTGCTCGCGCGTCCCGTGACACTGGCGGAAATCAAGCAAAGTGGGAAGTTCGGAGAGTGGGAACTGGTGCGTATGCCGCGTCTCTCAGTCATGCCCGTACCTGGGCCGCTCTGGTCCCAAATTCTCCGCATGTCCGGGCAGCGGTAACGGTGCCCGCGCGCAGGCCAGAGAGATGGGAGCTGCTTCGTTCTTGAATCTACCATGGGAATAGCGGCGCGATCGACCGAGCTCGCGCAGCTAAACGGGGTGCTTCGCGAGATTCGCGACACGCAACGCGGTCGCGGCAGGGTGATCATCCTGACCGGTGAGATGGGCGTCGGCAAGACAGCGCTTGCCGAAGCTTGCCTCGATATGGCACGCGCCACGGGCCCCGCGGCCGTCACTGCTGTCGCTCGTTGTGTTGAGGGCCAGAGCCACCATCGCCCGTACGGGCCGTTCCGAGATCTGATAGCTGGGGCCGAAGGCGTCGGCGCCGACCCCGACCTGCTGAGTGTCGTGCAGGAGGCGGCACCTGCGTGGTTGCCGGCCGCCTCGGCGGCGGGCAGCCGCGTCGCGTTGTTCGCGCAGTTCCTCGACCTTTGTCAGAGGCTGGCTGAGCAGCGGACGCCGGTCCTCTTCATCGATGATCTGCAGTGGAGCGATAACTCATCACTGGATCTCCTCGGACAGATCGGTCGTGCCCTAGCTGAGGTGCCGGTCCTCATCCTAGCCACGTACGAGGTGGCGTCGGAGGAGGAACAGACCGCATTGCGCAGCCTCCGCCAGCGACTGGGGGTGAACGCCGTTGAGCTGGCAGTGCGTAAGTTGGAAAGACCGGGGATTCTCTCGCTGGCAGAAGGTTTCTTGGCGGGATCATTCGGGGAGGAGTTTGGTGCTTGGCTTGTGGGCGCGGCAAATGGGAGCCCCTTGCGGACCGTGCTCTTCCTGCGGTGGCTTCGGGAGAGCGACGCGCTGCGCAAGCGTCTTTTCCGCTTCGCCGTGCGGGAGCGTGATCTGCCCGACCCTGCGGTGGCGACCGAGGATGTCGTCCTGAATCGCTTCGAGGGTCTTGAGCCGGGCCTGCGCTGGACGCTCGAAGCGGCGGCCTTGGCCGGTACGGTAGTTGATTCAGCCGTGGTGGCTGGACAGTTGGGGAAGAAGGAGGATGACGTGGTAGCCGGTCTGCGGCTGGCGGAGCGGCACGGGTTCCTCCAAGCGCTGCGGGACCGGCGTCGGGCGTCGGGTCGCTGGTCGGCACGCTTTCGCTTTAGCCATCCACTGTACCGCCGCTTGCTCGCGGAACGCGTCTCCGGCAAGCGGCGGGGACATTTGCTCAGTCGAGCCGCAGAATCGCTGGAGAGGCTGCGGGAACAGCAGGTGGGCGAGATCGCTGACGAAGTTTCCGCCCTCTACCTCAACACAGACGCACCGGACCGACTCTACGAGTGGTCGCTCAAGGCCGCCGATCTGGCGGAACGCCTCTTCGCGCTCCACGAGGTCGAGGAGTACCTGAGACTCGCGGCACGCACGGCTCCCAGTGAGCTTGACCGGCTGAGGATCGAGAATCGCCTGGCCAGAATCTACGGCGCCACAGGTAGAGAGGCCGAGGCGGAGGCTCTGCTCGACGCGGTGAACAAGCGTGCGGGGGAGCTGGGTGACGAGGCGGTTGAAGTTAGCTCGGGCACCTTGCTCGCTTGGCTCCGCCTGGAGCGGGGCCTGCCGCTACCCGAGATCGCGCAACTTGCGGGCCGCTTGGTGGACCGGGCCCGAGCGACGGACATACAGGAAGAGCTGGTGATGGCGCTTGATCTCTCCTGCGCAGTCGCCGAACGCCTGGGGCGAGCGGAGGAGGCTTTGCTCATGGCGGAGGAGGCGCTGCACGTTGCCCAAGGCAGCAGCGACCCGGAACTCGTCGCGCAGGCCGCCTACCGGTTGGCACGCGTCCACACATCGTGGGGCAGCCCAGAGTCGGGTAAGGACTTGGCACAGCGCGCGCTCGAACAGTTTAGCAGGACTGGCGAGCCGGGGGGCGTGGTGGCCTGCCGAGATCTGCTGGCCACAGCCTACTTCCGGTGTGGAGAGTGGGACGCGGCGCTGCACGAGTGGGAGGCGGCGGCGGAGAGCATGCAGGTGAGCGGGATGCCTGATCGCAAAGCGGCTATACAGATCAGCATCGGCGAACTGCTGACGCTGCGCGGCAAGTATGAACAGGCGCTGGGGCAGCTGAACTCTGCGCTGAAGTCGGCGGCGAAGCTGGAGGATGAGCGGCTGGCGCGACTTTGCCGGACCGGACTCGCCCGGCTCGACTTCGAGCGCGGCAACTACGCTTCGGTCCTTGAGCAGACCGATGAGATCCGCAAATCGCTTCCCGAGAGCGGAGCCTGGAGAGAGGATTTCCATACCACGGCGATGCGTGCTCTCTCCTACCTCGAGCTGGGAGACGAGTTGCAGGCCTGGCAGGAGGCGGCGCGGCTCGAGCAGCTGTACCAGGGCAAGGAAGGCTGGTTCGCCGGACGCGCGGAGGGCGACGCGGTCCGCATCCGCGTCATCGATTTGGATAGCGACCTCTGGCTGGCCGGAATGGTCGCTCAACATGGCATCGGCGAGACGGCGGAGGATCCATACGGTGAGGGCTACCTGCAGTATCACAGGGCTTGCGTGCTGGCTCGTCTGAAGCCAGCAGAGGCACGCGAGGCGGTGAGCCGTGCGGTGGAGCTGTTTTCGCAACTTGATGCGGCGCCGATGCTGAACCGGGCCAGGCAGCTGGGCAAAGAGCTGGAGACGGCCGAGTCTGAAGCCGAGGACCAACGCGAGGGGTGGTTGACGGAGGGTGGGGTCGATCAGTGGTTCGAGGATCCGCAAGGCGCGTAAGCGATCGCCGTTGACTGCCGAGACCTCCTGCCGGCGCTACCCGACATAGTGGATGGCTGGTCCTCCACGAATACTCCGAAACTCTGAGCTGGCTGGAACGGGCGAGCGCCGCCGGCCCGCGGGTCGTGCCGCCTTCGACTTGCAAACACCCTTCAAGCCGACGGGCGATCAGCCTCGCGCGATTGCGGAACTCGTCGACGGGCTAGAGCGAGGCGAGCGCTGGCAGACCCTGATGGGCGTGACCGGCTCGGGCAAGACGCTGACGATCGCCCATGTGATCGCCCGCTTGGGCCGCCCGGCTCTCGTGATGAGCCACAACAAGACGTTGGCTGCCCAGCTGTACGGCGAGCTGAAGGGCTTCTTTCCCGCCAACGCGGTCGAGTACTTCATCTCCTACTACGACTATTACCAGCCCGAGGCTTACGTCCCACAGACGGACACCTACATCGCGAAAGACGCTTCGATTAACGAGGACATCGACAGGCTACGTCTGCGTGCGACCTCCAGCCTGATGGAGCGCGACGATGTGATCGTGGTTGCCTCGGTCTCTGCGATCTACGGGTTAGGCGACCCCGCAGAATACCGCGACTTGCTCGTCCTGCTCGAGCGGGGATCTTCGGTCTCCCGGCAGGATATCCTGGCGTCGCTCGTGGAAGTGCAGTACAGCCGCAATGATCTGGACTTTAAGCGTGGGACGTTCCGGGTGCGCGGGGACGTCGTCGAGGTCTTCCCGGCGTACGAGGAGCAGGCCGTGCGCATCGAGCTGTGGGGCGACGAAGTCGACCGTCTCAGCAAGATCGATCCACTGACCGGTCGTGTGATCGCCGATCTCGAGCGCGCGGCTATCTACCCGGCCACTCACTACGCCATCGGAGGACCTTCACTGGGCCAGGCGATTCCGGTAATCGAACAAGAGCTGGACGAGCGGCTGGCCGAGCTGCGCCGCGGCGGCCGCCTGCTCGAGGCTC
>CAYFXF010000011.1:0-37936 GCA_964347085.1 uncultured Gemmatimonadota bacterium
CACCTTTCGGCGGCTACAAGCAGAGCGGCTTCGGCCGCGACCTGGGTATGCACGCGCTCGAGGGCTACACCCAGGTCAAGAGCGTCTGGATCGACCTCAGCTAGCGCATGCCCGCACCGCCCGACCCGCGCGACGCCCTCATCGTCGACGCCGTACGCACCCCGGTCGGGCGGCACGGCGGCGCGCTCGCCGCCGTCCGACCGGACGACCTGCTCGCGCTGGCGATCCGGGCGCTGATCGAGCGCACCGGCGTTCCAACCGACCAGATCGACGACGTCGTGATGGGCTGCACCAACCAGGCGGGCGAGGACAACCGGAACGTCGCCCGCATGTCCGCGCTGTTGGCTGGGCTGCCCGTGGAGGTGCCGGGCCAGACGGTGAACCGGCTCTGCGCCTCCGGTCTACAGGCGATCGTGAGCGCCGGCCATGCGATCGCCGCCGGCGAGGGCGACATCTTCATCGCCGGTGGCGTAGAGAGCATGTCGCGGGCGCCCTACGTGATGTTGAAGCCCGAGCAGGCCTACCCTCGTAGTGCTCTACAGGTGGCGGACAGCGTGCTCGGCTGGCGCTTCGTGAACCCGAACATGCCGGAGGAGTGGACGATCGGCCTCGGAGAGACCGCGGAGGTCGTGGCCCAGCGCTACGGCGTCTCGCGCCAGGACCAGGACAGCTTCGGGCTGGAGAGCCAGCGGCGTGCCGCGGCGGCGATCGCGAGCGGCCGCTTCAAGGACGAGATCGTCGCGGTCCAGGTTCCAGCCAAGAAAGGACCGCCACGGGTGGTGGAGACCGACGAGCACCCGCGGCCCGACACGACGGCCGAGCGACTCGCCGCGCTGAAGCCCGCCTTCAAGCAGGAGGGGAGCGTTACGGCCGGCAGCTCTTCTGGCCTCAACGACGGGGCCGCCGCGCTGCTCGTCGTCAACCGCGAGCGAGCCGCGAGCCTCGGCCTCAGGGGGATGGCACGAATCGTCGCGAGCGCGGTATCAGGGGTCGAGCCCAACTGCATGGGGATCGGCCCGATCCCGGCCACCCGCAAGGCCCTGGCGCGCGCCGGTCTCACGGTAAAGGACCTCGACCTGATCGAACTGCGCGCTCGGCCACCCGTTGGGCTGTACCGGAGCCCGACTGATGACCAGCCTGGTGCACGAGATGCGGCGCCGCCAGGCTCGCTACGGACTCTGTACGATGTGCATCGGGGTGGGTCAGGGCCTCGCGACGATCGTCGAACTGGAGCCGCAGGACTGAACCGCGACCATCGCCGCCCTCGCTAGAGCGGGGTTCGAGGCCACGCGGCGTGAGGTAATCCGAGATGTCCGCAAGCTTTTTCAAGGAACTCTGGCGTCGGCGCGTCCCGCAGATCTTCGGGATCTACCTCGCCGTCGGCTGGGGGATCCTCGAGTTCGCCGACTGGCTGGTAAACCGATACGTCCTCTCACCGCACCTCATCGATCTTGCCCTCGTCGCCTGGGCGACGATGATCCCCACAGTGTTGCTGATTTCGTGGTATCACGGTGCGCCGGGTCGGGACCGCTGGACCAAGGCCGAGAAGATCGGCGTGCCACTCAACATCGCGTTCGCGGCTGTCGTCATGATCGCCGCGTTCGGCGGTCGCTCGCTGGGCGCGGCCACCACATCGGTCACAGTCAAGGACGAAGCCGGGGCGACCGTCCAGCGCACCATCCCGAAAGGCGAGTTCCGCAAGCGGGTCGCCGTTTTCTACTTCGATAACGAGTCCGGCGACACCACGTTGGATTGGCTGAGTTACGCCATCCCGCTCGGTATCCAGGACGACTTGCTGCAGGACATGTTCATCGTTGTCCGTACGGCCTGGCCCTTCTTCAGCGAGCGGCTCGACGAGGCCGGCTACCCGGAAGGTGTGGGGCTTCCGCTGACACTGCAGAAGCAGATCGCCGACGAACTGCACCTCGACTATTTCGTTTCGGGCAGGCTGAGCGGCGGCCCGGACGCGCTGAGCGTCACGAGCGGCCTCTACGAGACGCGGCGCGGAAAACTGCAGCAGGAACGCAGCTTCACGGGGCGTGATCTCTTCGAAGTCATCGACCAATCCTCGACCCAGCTCAAGCGCGATCTCGAGCTGCCGGAGCAGCACATCGAGGAGACCGACGACCTGCCGTTCGCCGAGATCATGACCGGCTCACCGCTCGCGTACCGTCGATTTATCAGCGGCTGGCGCGCGCTCGAGGCGGAGGACTGGGACGGCGCCGCGCGAGGTTTCGCCGCGGCGGCCGCCGAGGACCCCTCCTATTCCTACGCCAACCTGATGCTCTACGTCGCCAGCCTCTTCCGCAACGACTCCGAGACCATGGTGAGCGCACTCGAGGCGGCGATGCAGCACAGCTACAAGCTGCCCGAGCGCTACCGCTTCACGATGAAGGCGGCCTACTACCGCTTCGTTAAGCAGGATCCCGAGAAGACGCTGGCCGTCGCCAACATGCACGCGGAACTCTTCCCCGAAGACATCCTGGCGCACCAGGTTCTGCTGCAGCTCTACGCGCAACAGGGCGACCACGAGAAGGCGATCGCATCGGCCGAGCGCATTCTGGAGCTCGACCCGGGCGAGTTCGACATGCTGCGCACGATCGGCGAGCTGTACCAGGCGATGGGCCAGTTCGCGCGGGCCGCGAGCTACTTCGAGCGCTACGCCCAGCAGTTCCCCGAGGATCCGGAAGCGTTTAACGACCTGGGAGACCTGAGCCGAATCCAGGGAGAGCACGAGGCCGCGCTGGATTACTACGAGCGCGCGCTGCTGTTGGACCCTGCGAACGTGTCGGTAATAATCGATATCGCGCGCACCGAGGGATCGCTCGGTCGTCTCGCGGAAGCGAAGGCGCAGCTCGAAGATGCGCTGGCCACTGCGTCGACGCCCGCTCAGCGGGCACAGGCGTTCGGCGCGCTGCGCGGCCATCACCAGCGGCGCGGCGAGCTCGGCCGCGCGATCGAGCACCTGCAGCAGTTCTGGGCCGAGCTGGAGAAGGTGCAACCGCCGATCGTGCTGGCCCAAGTCAAGCTCTCGACCCTCGACACCTACGTGATCGCGGGACAGGAGGAACGCGCCTTCGCCGTCATCGAGGAGGTCGAGGCCCAGTTAGATCCACCATTCGATCAAATCCCCGCGATCGGCCGGCTGGTGGTCGCGCTGGAACTGGAAGACGCCCCGGGGATCGAGGGCGCCGTCGGGGAGCTCGAGCAGCTGATCGCCGCCCTCGGCGTGGAGCTGCTGCGACCTGACGTGCTGTTCGCGCGCGGTCGCTTGCTCGAGATCCGCGACGACCCCCGGCAGGCCATCATCGCCTATGAGCGCGCGCTCGAACTGCGGCCTACCGATGTCGGCGTCCGCACCGATATCGGTCGCAGCTACCGCAAGCTCGGCGAGTACGCCCAGGCGAAGGAGCAGCTCGAGCGCGTTCTCGAGGTCCAGCCCTTCTCCCCACGCGGCAATCTCGAGCTGGCCAAGGTGTTGGCCGAGAGCGGGCGCCGTGAGGAGGCGATGCCGCACCTTCAGCGAGCTCTGAGTGTCTGGGAGAACGCCGACCCCGAGTTCCAGCCTGCGCAGGAAGCGCGCGCGCTGCAAGCGCAGCTCACCGCAGGTTCCTGAGAGCAGGTTCGAGCGTGCTAAAGGAACTGCTGCGCCGCAGAGTGCCTCAGATACTCGGCGTCTACCTGGCCGTCGGCTGGGGCGTTCTTGAGTTCAGCGACTGGCTGATCAACCGCTACGTCCTCTCGCCACATCTCGTCGATTTCAGTCTCGTCGCCTGGGCCGCGATGATCCCTACTGTGCTGCTCCTCGCCTGGAACCACGGCGCGCCGGGCCGCGACCACTGGACGAAGCTCGAGCGGCTCGGGATCCCGCTCAACCTCGGCGTGGCGGCCGCTCTGCTGCTTGGCATCTTTGGCGGCCGCGATCTCGGCGCCGCCACCCAGACGATCCGGCTGGCAACCGAAGCGGGCGACACGATCGAGCGCGTCGTGCCGAAGAGCGAGTTCCGCAAGAGCCTGGCCCTCTTCTACTTCGATAATCAATCGGGTGACACCGCCTTCGACTGGCTGGGTTACGGGATCCCCTACGCGCTCGGGTTCGATCTCGCGCAAGACTACTTCCTCGATCTGCGGCCGCCCGCGGATTTCCTCGACCGGCTACGCGAGGCCGGGCTCGAACAGGGGCTTCGCGTCCCGCTGACGCTCAAGCGTGAGGTCGCCGACTTCCTCCACCTGGAACACTTCGTTGGCGGATCGATCGAGCAAGGCCACGACTCGATCTCGATCAAGCTCTCACTCTACGAGACCCGGCGTGGCAAGCTGCTTCAGGAGCGCACCTACCGCGGCGTCGACCCATTCGAGCTGGTCGATCGCATCAGCGTGCTGTTGAAGCAGGACCTGGGGATCCCCAGCCAGCACATCGAGGAAAGTAAGGACCTACCCGTAGCCGAGATGCTGACGAGGTCGATTCCGGCGTTCCGAGCCTTCACGGACGGCTTCTCGGCCGTGCAGGTCCGGCGCGACTGGCGTGGAGCCGCCCAGCATTACGAGAGTGCGGTTGCCCTCGACCCCGGCTTCGCCCGCGCGCACCTGTCTCTGTTCGAGACCTACACGAACCTGAACGAGACGCGCAAAGGCGAGGCGGCCCTGGAGACAGCGATGGGGCTGCTCTACAAGCTGCCGGAGCGCCTGCAGTTCCGGGTCAAGTCGGTGTACTACTGGCTCATGCGGCAGGACATCGAGAAGGCGCAGGCGACTGCAGCCATGCACGCCGAGCTGTTTCCGGAGGACGTGGACGCCCACATCCAGCTCTCGACGTTCTACGACATGAGAAATCGGAAGGACGACGCGATCGCCGAGTTCGAGCGCGTGCTCGAGCTCGATCCCGGTCGGGTCGAGTACCTGCGCGCCATCGGCGAAACGTACGCCGAGCAGGGCGAGTACCGAACCGCGCTCGACTTCTACCGGCGCTATACGCGCGAGGCGCCCAACGACCCGAACGGGTTTCTCGAGCTGGGCGGAGTCCACCGATGGCTCGGTGATCACGAGTCGGCCCGGGGCGAGTACGAGAAGGCGCTGGTCGTCGATCCGGGAAGCGTGAGGGCCACCATCCGGCTGGCGGACCTCGATCGGGACTTTGGCCGATTCGAGCAGGCGGTCCAGGGCTACGAGCGGGCGCTGCGGATGGCGGTGACAGCGGAGCAGCGGGCGCAGGCCTTCGGCGCTTACAGGTCCTACTACACTCTGCGCGGCCAGCCGGGCCGAGCCATCGAGTACATGCACCAAGCGTGGACCGAGCTTAGAGAGAGCACGTCTCCCTTCTCTGTGCTGCAGGCGAAGCTCAGCGATCTAGCCGCCTACGCGTGGGCGGGACGCGCCGACGCGGCGCTCGATACACTGACGTCCCTGGCGAACCAGCTCGAACCGCCCTTCGACGTCATGCTGCCATTCGGATACACCGGCGTCTATCTCGAGCTCGAGGAGCCGGACTCGATCGAGAAGACGCTGCCAGGACTGGAACGATTCATCGAAGCCTTCGGACTGGAAGAGCTGCGCAGCTATCTGTTGTACGCGCGCGGTCGCGTCTTCGAGCTTCGGGGCGCCTGCGATCAGGCGATCCTCGCCTACGAGCGCGCGCGCGAGATTCAGCCGCAGAGCATCGGCTTGAATGTCGAGCTGGGCCGCTGCTACCGGAAGCTCGGCCAGCTCGGTAAGGCGGAGATCGAGTTCAAGCGGCCGCTGGAATTCGCCCCGGTAAGCCCTCACGCGCGGTACGAGCTCGCCCTCGTGCTTGTGGCCCGGGGTGAACGGGAGCGAGCGCTGGAGCAGCTGCGCAGCGCGTTGGAGGTCTGGCAGGATGCGGAGCCCGTCTACAAGCCGGCCCGCGAGGCCCGCGACAAGCTCGCCGAACTGAGCGGGACCGTTTAGCGGCCGGGCTTGCCGCGCCCGTCCGCGCCGGGCATTCTATCCCCGGTTTTTCCGAACAGCTGAGGAGGCTCGTCGCTTTGAGCTACAAAGACATCGTGGTCGATGTCGCCGCCGGGGTCGGAACGATCACGCTCAACCGTCCCGACAAACTCAACTCGTTCGCGGACCAGATGCGCCAGGAGATCGCGGCGGCGGTCCGAGAGCTGAGCGAGCGTGCGGACGTCCGCGTGATGGTGATCACAGGGGCCGGGCGTGGCTTCTGCACCGGCGCCGACGTGACCTTCCTGAAGCAGATCGCCGACAGCAAAGATGAGGCGGCGTTGCGCGGCCTCGTCGAAGCGGGCCGCGCCGTGGTCACGGCCATCCGCACGGCGCCGCAACCGGTGATCGCTTCGGTCAACGGGCCGGCGGCCGGCGGCGGCGCGAACCTCGCGCTGGCCTGCGACATCCGCATCGCCAGCGAGCGCGCCTCGATCGGCCAGACCTTCAACCGCGTCGGGCTCCACCCTGACTGGGGCGGCACTTACTTCTTGCCGCGCCTCGTCGGACCGGCTGTGGCCTGCGAGCTCATGTTCACCGGCGCGATGATCACGGCGGAGGAAGCGTATCGTCTGGGCATCTTCAATCGTGTCGTCCCGCACGAGCGGCTGGCGGAAGAGACCGCGGGACTGGCCCGCGCGTTCGCCGCCAAGCCCAAGCTCGCGCTTCGGCTCGCCAAGCGGGCGATCTACAGGAGTTCCGACGCCACACTGGAGGAGATGCTCGACTTTGAGCTCGACGCTCAGCTGGAGTGCGGCTTCTCGGCCGACGGGGTCGAGGGGATCAACGCCTTCATCGAGAAGCGCGCACCTAAGTTCGGGGGCGAGCGATGAGCGCGCAGCAGATCGAGCGAGTCGGTGTCGTCGGCGCCGGTACCATGGGGCACGGAATCGCGCAGGTCGCCGCGATGGCCGGCTACGCGGTGACCCTCTACGACGTGGCCCAAGGCTACCTGGAAGAAGCCCACGACCGCATCCGCGCGAACCTCGATAAAGGCGTCGAGCTGGGCAAGGTCAGCCCGGACCTGCGCGCCCGGACGCTTGCCAGACTCACCACGACGATCACGCTCGACGAGCTGGCCGGCGACGCCGACCTGATCATCGAGGCAGCGCCGGAGAACCTCGACCTCAAGCGCAGTCTCTTCGCGGAGCTCGACAGGCTTTCACCGCTCCGAACGATCCTGGCGACCAACACGTCCTCGCTCAGCGTGACCCGCATCGCCGAGGCCACCGGGCGGCCCAGGCAAGTGCTCGGCACCCACTTCTTCAACCCCGTGCACATCATGAAACTGCTCGAGATCGTCCGCACCGAGCAGACCGGGGACGAAGTCGTCGAGCGGGTGAAGGCCGCCGGAAGAGCGATGGGCAAGCAGCCGATCGTGGTCAAGGACTCGCCCGGCTTTGCGACCAGCCGACTCGGACTGATCCTCGGCCTCGAGGCGAGCCGCATGCTCGACGAGGGCGTCGCGAGTGTCGAAGACATCGATACGGCCATGGAACTCGGCTACGGACACCCGATGGGGCCGTTCAAGCTCGGCGATCTGGTCGGGCTCGACGTCAGGCTCGCCATCGCCGAGTACATGTACGAGGAGCTCGGCGACGAGCGCTTCAAGCCTTCCGAAACCCTCAGGCGAATGGTGGCCGAGGGCAAGCTGGGCAAGAAGACCGGCGAAGGCTTCTACAAATGGGAAGACAAATAGGGGGGAGGAGCTCGATATGCCCAAACCGGACGTGGTCTTACTCGAGAAACAGGACGCTGTCGCGACGATCACGGTCAACCGCCCCGACAAGATGAACGCGCTCAACGGTGAGGTGCGCGTCTCGCTGGCCATGGCGCTTGAGCAGCTGCGCCAGCAGGATGATCTGCGCGTCGCGATCCTCACCGGCGCCGGCGACAAGGCGTTCATCGCCGGGGCCGACATCGCCGAGTTCAAGGAGATGCCCGGCGTCGGCGCCTACCGCTACCTGCAGACCGGCGACATCTACTCGGCGATCGAGCGCTTCCCCAAGCCCGTGATCGCCATGATCAACGGGTTCTGCCTGGGCGGCGGCTGCGAGCTCGCCATGGCCTGCGACATCCGGATCGCCGGCGACAAGGCGAAGCTCGGCCAGCCCGAAACGAACTTGGGGATCATCCCCGGCGGCGGCGGCACCCAGCGGCTCCCCCGGCTTGTGGGCCAGGGCCGCGCGATGCGGCTCATCTACACCGGCGCGATCATCGGGGCCGCCGAGGCCGAAAAGATCGGCCTGGTGGACGAGGTCGTTCCCCAGTCGGAGCTGCGCGAGCGCACGCTGGAGCTGGCCGCGGCGATCGCCGAGAAGAGCCCCATCGCCCTGCAGGCTGCTAAGGAGAGCATCCGCGCCGCCTGGCAGATGCCGCTCGACTCAGGACTCCGCTTCGAGAAGGCCTGGTTCGGGCTCTGTTTCTCGGCCGCGGACAAGTACGAGGGCGTCACCGCCTTCCTGGAGAAGCGGAAGCCGGAGTTCAAGGGCCGTTAGCCGCCGAGCCGTCCGCCTGCCGCTGAGACGCGCGTGAAGCGACGCCTGGTCCCGGCCCTCGCGGTCGCCTACTACGTCCTCATGGCAGTCGCGGTGACCTACCCGGGTTACGCTCCCTTCTCGCGCATCCGCCCCTTCGTGCTCGGCCTCCCCTTCGCGCTCTTCTGGCAGCTACTCTGGATCTCGGGCGCCGTCCTCGTGCTCACCGGCGTCTTCTTCTGGGAGAAGCACCGCCAGGAGCTCGACTCGCAGCCCGGCGGGCAACCCACACCGCCCGCGAATGCCGCGGACGAATGATGGAGCGCTGGCTCGTCGTAACACTGGTCACCGCGGGGTACCTCGCCGTGTCGCTCATCATCGGCTGGGCCTCGGGCCGCCAAGCCACCGACACCGTGACCGGCTACGTGGCCGGCGATCGCGGCTTCGGCCTCCTGGTCATGTACTTCATCATGGGGGCGATGATCTTCAGCGCGTTCGCCTTCCTGGGCACGCCGGGCTGGGCCTACAGCCGCGGCGGCGCCGCCTTCTACGTCTTCTCCTACGGCGTGCTCGGCTTCGCGCCCTGGTACGTGATCGGGCCGCGGATCGGCCGCGTCGGTCGCGCCTTCGGCTACGTGACGCAGGCCGAGCTGCTCTCCGACCGCTTCAAGAGCACCACGCTCTCCGTACTGATCGCCGTCGTCTCGATCGTCGCCTTTATCCCCTACATCGCGCTCCAGATGAAGGGGGCCGGCATCGTGTTCAACGCGGTGACTGATGGACGTGTGCCGGTCTGGGTCGGCGCGCTGGCCGCCTACGCCGTCGTCATGCTCTACGTGTTGAAGAGCGGTGTGCTGGGCGTCGGCTGGACCAACACCTTTCAGGGCATCTTCATGCTCGTGATCGCCTGGACGCTGGGGCTCTGGCTGCCCGGGCACCTATACGGTGGGGTCGCTCCGATGTTCGAGCGGATCGCCGAGCTGCGGCCGGAGTTGCTCACCGTGCCCGGCCTCGATGCCCAGGGCGAGCCTTGGGGCTGGGGCGCTTACTCCTCAGCGGTGCTGGTGAGCGCCGCCGGGTTCATCATGTGGCCCCATCTTTTCATGAAGGGGTTCGCCGCCAAGGACGACGCGACCCTCAAGCTGACGACGGTACTCTACCCGACCTTCCTGCTCTTTCTGTTGCCGCTCTACTTCATCGCCTTCGCCGGCGTCTTGTTCGAAACGAAGCCGGCGTCGCCCGACTTCATCCTGCCCCACATGATCCTGAGCACGAACGTGGCCCCGGTCGTCGTCGGCCTCTTCTGCGCCGGCGCGCTCGCCGCCAGCATGTCGAGCGGCGACGCCATGCTGCACGCCTCCGCCTCGATCTACGTGCAGGACCTGCACCGCAAAGTCTTCGCGCCGCGCCTCGGCGATCACGCCCGGCGGCGGCTGATCCGTATCGTCGCCGTGTTCGTGGGAATCGTCGCTTACTACATCGCGGTCAACACGCAGATGTCGCTGGTTGCGCTGCTGCTCGCCGCTTACGGCGCCGTTGTGCAGCTGGCACCCATCACGATCGCCGCGCTCTTCTGGCGGCGCGCGACCCGCGCTGGTGTGGTCAGTGGGCTCACGCTCGGCTCGCTCGTCACGCTCTTCCTCTTCCAGTTCCCCGAGTACCGCCCGTTCGGGCTGCACGAGGGGATCGTGGGGCTCGCGGCCAACTGCGCGGCGCTGGTCGGGATCAGTCTGCGGACACGGCCGCCCGACGCCGAGCACGTTGGGGCCTTTCTGCAGGCGAGCCATCGGTCCTCCTGATGTGGCCTGGCCGGTGCGATCGGCCCTACATTGCACAACAAGCGGGAGAGCTGGACTGCGATCTGGCGAGTTGCAGATGGACCGCAGGGACCATTGGAACGACGTCTATCGGACAAAGGATTCCACTGAGGTCAGCTGGTTCGAGCCCGAGCCCCTCGTGTCTCTCCGGCTGATTGAAGGACTCGGGCTCGGCCCAGAGTCACGAATCCTCGACGTGGGTGGCGGCACCTCAACGTTGGTCGACTGTCTCCTGCGAAGGGGTTACCGGCGACTTGGCGTGCTCGATGTGTCGCCGACTTCTATCGAGATAGGCCGGGCGCGCCTTGGCGAACGAGCCGTGGAAGTTGAGTGGTTTGTTGAGGACGTCACGGAATTCCAATCTCCTCACCCGTGGGATCTCTGGCACGACCGCGCACTGTTCCACTTTCTCACAGAGAAGGATGAGCAGCTGGCGTATAGGCAGACACTCTTGAGCGCGGTCGCTGAGGGCGGGGTGGTGGTGATTGCCACGTTTGGCCCCGAGGGGCCGCTGAAATGCAGCGGTCTTGATGTGTGTCGTTACGACGCCTCGTCGCTGCGAGGAAAGCTGGGGAGCGATTTCGAGCTTCTCCATGATGAGATCGTTGACCACACTACACCGGGCGGAAGTCTTCAACAGTTCTTGTATTGTCGTTTTCGTCGAAAATGGTCTAGGGCTTACATGACCAAGAAGCCAGATCGAGCCTCCGCTCCCGCAACGAGAGGTATTCGGATTCGCTGGCCGCGTCTGTATGACGCGATGAACCGATTGCACTTCCTCGGTCGGGAGCGCGAGTTCAGGGAATGGACCGCCGATCAGGCGGCGATCAGGCCGGGTCAGACTGTGCTCGATGTGGGCTGCGGGACGGGCGTTCTCACGCTGGCCCTCAAGCGACGTGCCGGGACGGACGGCGCGGTCGACGGCATCGACGCCGCCCCGGAGATGATCGAGGCAGCGCAACGGAAGGCGGCCGCGCAGCGGTTGGACGTCCGTTATCAGGTTGGCCTGATTGAGGACCTTCCCTTCGCGGACAACAGATTCGACGTTGTGCTGAGCAGCCTGATCCTCCATCACCTTCCAAAGGACCTCAAACGCAAGGGGATCACCGAGATCACACGTGTCTTGAGGCCGGGCGGGCGCTTAGTGGCGGTGGACGTGGACCCTCCTCTACTGGGTAACCTGCGGACTGTAGAGGAGGCGATGCGGGCGGTCGGCTTCACCGAGGTACGCCGAGGCAAAACGAAATTCAGGACGATGTTCGTGCGCGTCCACTATCTGAGTGGGACGGCTGGGCAGGGTTGAGCCGCAGGGGCCCGTGCTCCTCCCTGCCCCCTGCATCGCGAAGCCATCTCACTGCGCCGCGACTAGTGCGCTGTCGGGCCGAGCACCCTCGGGGTCCTCACAACGGCAGAGATCTTGAAAAAGTCGCCGGATCGTCACCTCTTGCCAGACGTCATCTCCGACCGTTGCACCGTGGTGAGCCCCCGCCGCGGTACCCAAGATGGCGCCGGCCGCCGCGCCGGCAGCGATCTCCTTATCGGCCTCGGTTTCGTAGCCGAGGATGCTCCCCGAGACGGCCGAGGCCAGTCCGACCGCCGCGCCCCCGAGCGCGCCGATCAGCGCGCCCTTCGCGGCGTGCTTCGCCGCAGCCTCCGGGCTGCCTGCCTTACCGCGGTGCACCTCGAGCTTCGAGATCGCTTCGACCGGCAGCGCAAACTCACGCCGATCTTTGAGCGAGTAGATCACCACGCTGTCGTAGCTCGCGAAGATGAGCCGTCCCTCGAGCCTCGCGTGCGCAGGAGCATCACACAGCCGCCCCTGCGGGCAGATTCCGTGGGTCACGCGCAGGCGCAATCCGACCGGGGCGGGAGGCCCGCTCGGCTGCACGCCACACGCCGCCGTCGTCAACGCCAGGGCCGTGACCAGAACTCTCACTCGCATTATACCTGCTCTCCAAGTCATGAGTCTTGCGTTGCGCTCTCACCCTTATCTTGGGAGGAGCCGATCAAGCGAGGGTCAAGAGCGCTCCCTTCCTGGCTTCGCCACTCCGGCCTCCCTATCTTGAAGCCCATCAAAACGTTTTCAAGCCAACGAACGGACGGTCCGGTCCGCAACCAGCTGACGAAACCGCTGCCGAAGGAGGTAAGCGTGACAGGTTCACGGTCGAGCCAATCGAACGGCCCTGATCGGTGGCCAGCGTTGCCGCTCGAAGGCTGGCAGGACACCTACTCGACCCTTCAAGGAATCCAGAGCCGGGTTCGTCGGTAAGTGCAGCCCCGTGCACTTCTTCTGGGGTGCCTTCGATCTTGCTGTCACGCGTTTTTCGGGACGCCCGGCACCCAAGCACCCGGGCGGCATACCCAACCTGCCCGATTGGGTCACGCGCGAAGCGTATTCCCACGAGGTCAGCAGCTGTGGGTTCTGGCCCGGAGGCGGTCCGATACCCTACCCGGTGTTCTACGCCTATTTCTATCCCGAGCCGGAAGGCTTCAAAGCCGCTCCGGTGCGTCCAAGCGGCGCGCAGTATTCAGCGGAGATGAGCGAGTTCATCTTGCCGTACGAGGAAGTTCGACAGGCTGAATCACCCGAGGGGACGCTGCTGGAGTTTCTGCACAGCACCTACGAGGCAGGTGCCGAGTTGGCGAATTGGGATCGGCGAGCCCTCGAGTGGGACACCCAGGCATGAGCCGGCAGCCTGAGGCGCGAGCGGCCACCCGACCGCCGCCTGGGGCCGAGTGAGCAAGCGCGACCGCTTGGTCAACCCGTAAGCGATACCCTCAGATGCCGGAGCTCGTGTTTTGGGGAATCGGAGTCGTCACCGCACTCGTAGCCCTGGACCGCCTGCTCCTCGGGATGGGGTCAAAGAATTGGGTCTATTACTGCTGGACCAAGGCCCGCAGGGGTGGGTCGGTGTACCATATGCTGGAGTTGCACTCCATATTCGATCCTGGAATCCAACAAGTGCTCGAGTTGACGGCTCGGGAGGAGCGGATCGAGGACGAATCTGGTGATCCCCTGGCACCGCAACCGCACGACGGTCTCGCAGGGAGGGCAGCCATGTCAATCACCCCGATCCCGGATGGCTATCACGCCGTCACACCCTACCTACTCGTGGATCGAGTGGGCGAACTGATAGACTTTCTCACCCAGGCCTTCGACGCCGAGCCGAAGCTCCGCCTCGACCGGCCCGATGGATCGATCATGCACGCTGAGGTGCGAATCGGCGATTCCGTGGTCATGATGGGCGAGCCGATGGCCGAGTTCGGAGCCATGCCGAGCTCGATCTATCTCTACGTGGGGGACTGCGACGCGGTCTACCAGCGCGCTCTGCAGGCCGGAGCGACCTCTGTGATGGAGCCTACCGACATGTATCATGCCGGAGAGCGCTATGGCGGGGTGCAGGATCGATCGGGGAACATCTGGTGGGTCGCCACACACGTCGAGGACGTATCGGCGGAAGAGCAAGCGCGGCGCATCGAGAGGCTCGCCAAGCAACAGGAGGGACGCTGGGGGCCGCCCCCCCCGCCCCCCGCGACCCCCACGCCCACTTCAACCTAGGCCGACACGGCGGCGGGGCCCTCGGATCGCGCCGGGCTCGCGCGGCCGCGCGCCGGCGCCGTTCGACCCGGCCGTACGTGAGGATGAGGTCCGTATGCATCGTAGAGTCCTGTTAGCGCTGTCCGCACTGCCTCTCCTGTCACCAAATGGGAGCGCGCAGGGCGTGTTGGAGTATGCCGACCTCGGGGTTTGCCCGCTCGAGAGCGGAGAGCTGCTCGAAGACTGCCGCGTCGCCTACCGGACGTTCGGCGAGCTGAGTCCGGACAGCTCCAACGCCGTCCTGTTTCCCACTCAGTTCATGGCCACGAGTGCTAATCTCACCCAGTACATCGGCCCCGACGGACTGGTGGATGACGCCGAGTTCTTCGTCATAATAGTGGACGCCTTCGGAAACGGCGTATCCTCATCGCCGTCCAACAACCGCGTACAGCCCGGCGACTCGTTTCCCCGAGTCAGCATCGGCGACATGGTGGTGAGCCAGTATCGATTGGCTACGGAAGTGCTTGGCCTTTCGTCACTGCGAGGAGTGATCGGAATCTCGATGGGTGGCATGCAGGCATTCGATTGGGCCGTGCGCTATCCCGACTTTAGCGAAAGGGTCGTATCGATCGCGGGATCGCCGCGGCTCGCGTCTTACGACATCGTTCTATGGGAAACCGTTCTTCGTATCCTGTCGGCTTATCGAGAATGTGAATGCCAGAGTGCGGTGTCGGCGCTCATGGGCGTCAACTTCCTAATGGCCAACAGCCCCGACTACCATGCCCGGCTTACACCGCGGGACAGTCTGCCGGGCATCCTGAACCGGATGGATCGCCAGATCTTCGCGGTCCCGATCGCGCAGAATCTCGCCGTCCAGATCCGCGCGATGATCGGCCAGGATGTGGGGGCGCCGTACGGCGGCTCGCTCGAGCAGGCCGCGGAGAGGATCCGGGCGCCGGTATTGGTGGTTGTGACGCCAGAGGACCACGTCGTCACGCCCGCCCCGGCCCTCGAGTTCGCGGAAACCCTGGGGTGGGAGGCGTGGCAGCTCCCGAACGACTGCGGTCACAACGGGTTGCGCTGTGACGGGCCGGCGCTGTCGGAGGCCACCCAGAGGTTCCTCAAGGGCGGCAACTGAGGGCGTGGCAGGGCCGACGAGCGCCAGCCCAACGGCAAGGAGCACTAGGGATGATTTCGGCTGAACCAGCCCTTCGGGTAGCGGGGTGGCAGGGGTGAACGGGCTCGTGCTGTCCGGCGGTGGCGCGCGGTCCGCCTACCAGGTCGGCGTGCTCGCCTACCTTGTCGAGAAGGCGCGCGAGGTGAGCTTCCCGATCGTCACCGGCGTCTCCGCCGGCGCGATCAACGCCGCCTTCATCGCGGGACACCGCGGGCCGGCGCCACAGACTCTTGAATCCCTCTCGCGCTGTTGGACCAGCCTGACGACCGACCGCATCTTCAACACAAACCTCGGCAGCCTGGGCCTGAAAGGCGCTCGTTGGTTCTGGACGCTGGGCGGCGCGGGAGCGACGGCGGGAGCGAAGGGGCGTGCCCTGCTGAACACTGAGCCGTTGCGTGAGTTCCTGACCGACCATCTGGACGTGGAGGGGATCGATGCCAACATCGCGGCCGGTCGACTGCGGGCGCTCGCCCTCACCGCGACCCGCTACAGCACCGGCCGCACGGTGACCTTTGTGCACGGGCACGACGACGCGCCGGACTGGGAACGCGCACGCCGCGAGGGGGTGCGCGCGGCCATCGGCGTTGAACATGTGATGGCGTCCGGCTCGCTGCCGCTCATCTTTCCTGCCGTAAAGATCGAAGGAGACTACTACGGCGACGGCAGCATCCGTCAGGCCGCACCGCTGGGACCGGCCATTCAGCTCGGCGCCGACCAGCTACTGGCCATCTCGACCCGCTACCGTCGAACGAAGGCGGAGGCCGCTCAGCCGTCGGTGACGGGATACCCGCCGCCGGCGCAACTCCTGGGGCTCTTGTTCAACACGATTTTCCTCGACACGCTCGACGCGGACGCCGAGCGACTGCAGCGGATCAACAGGCTGCTGAGGGCCCTGCCCCCAGACACGCCGCGGCCGGCCGGCCTAAACCGCATCCGCCTGGCCCTGGTGCGGCCGTCGCGCGATTTGGGCAAGCTGGCGGAGGGCTACAAGCGCCTGCTGCCGCGGTCGGTGCGCTTCCTGCTACGCGGCTTGGGTGTGCACCGCATCCGCGGACCCGACCTGCTGAGCTACCTGATCTTCGAGGCGCCCTATATCAACCGGGTCATGGAGCTCGGCTACGAGGACGCGCTCTCGAATTGGTCCGCGATCGAGCGCTTCTTCGCCGACGGCGCGTAGACGCGGGTCAGGTTTGCAGCGTTGGGTGCTGCCGGTGGAAGTCGGTCGCCTCCTGATACGCCCGCGCCACGGCCAGCGTCTCCGCCTCACCGAACAGCCGACCGCAGAACGTGATGCTTGTCGGCGTCAAGTCCTCGCGGAAGCCGTTCGGGAGCACGACGCACGGGTGACCCGTCAGGTTGGTGAGGAGAAGGTTGTCGCCTCCAAAAGACGGGATCACGTAGACGTCGATCTCGGACATGATCTGCGCCATCGCCTGCATCGCCAGAGTGCGCACCCGATTGGCCTGGATGTACTCCACCGCAGGGATGAGCCGCGACTGGCGCAACACGTTCGGCCAGGCGTCCTTCACCTGCCGGACCAGCTCATCGTCCCGGTTGCTGCGGGTCAGCTCGTCGAAGGCGGCCGCCGCCTCGGCGCCCAGAATGAACGAGAGCGCGCTGATCGGTAGTTCCGGTAGCGCGATCGGGACAAGCTCGAGGCCGAGCGAGCGCAACACCTCGAGCGTCTGCTCGTCGAACCCTTTCCACTCCTCCTGCTCTTCCCGTTCCTCCTCGAAGGCACTCTTCACGTAGCCGATCCGCAGGCGCCGGATGTCCAGCTCCGCGTCCCAGCTGAAAGGCACATCGATGACCGCGAGGTCCTGACCGTCGGGCCCGTAGATCGCGTCGAACACCAGCGCGCAGTCTTCCACGCTACGGCAGATCGGACCGATCTTGTCCATGCTCCATGAAAGCGCCATGGCACCGTGACGGCTCACCCGCCCGAAGGTCGGCCTCAGGCCGGTCGTCCCGCAGCGGGTCGACGGCGAGACGATCGAGCCCCAGGTCTCGCTCCCGATGCCGAACCCGACGAGCCCGGCCGCGGTCGCCGCCGCGGAGCCGGCCGACGACCCGCTCGAGCCCTGCTCGTAGTTCCAGGGGTTGCGGGTCTTGCCGTCGTACCAGACGTCGCCCCAGGCGAGCGCACCGAGCGTCAGCTTGGCGACGAGGACTGCCCCGGCCCGCTCCAGCCGCTTGACCACGGTGGCGTCCTCATCGATCCGCTGCTCCTTGTACGGCATGGCACCCCAGGTCGTCCTGTAGCCCTTCACGGCCAGCAGGTCCTTGGCGCCCCAGGGGATGCCGTGCAGCGGCCCGAGATAGCGGCCCGCCGCGATCTCGGCGTCGGCTCGTCGCGCCTGTTCCAGCGCCCGCTCTTCGGTCAGGCTGATCACGCACTCGAGCTTCGGGCCGTAGCGCTTGAGTCGGCCCAGGTACATCTCGGTCAGCGCCACCGAACTCACGCGTCGCGACTCGATCAGCCGCGCCAGGCGCGTCAGCGGCCAGAACGCCAGCTGCTCCAGGTCGGAGGGCGCCCGCTCCGCGGGGCCGCGGCTGCGCCGCGCTTCGCCCGCCTCCCGCTCGATCGTTCGCCCCGGCGGCACCGGGTTGAAGTAAAGCGCGGGCGGGACGCCGTTCGGCAGCTCCACGTTGCGGAGGGTCTCGTAGGCGTCCAGCTGCTCGTTCAGACCCTCGAGCATGAGATCGCGCTCTTCGTCGCTGAACTCGAGACCCGCCAGCGACTCCGCCTCGTCGAGCATCTCGCGCGTGACGCGCGGGGCTTCCTCCTCCTGGAGCCGCGCCCAGAGCAGCTCGGGCAGGACGGCCGAAGTCAGGCCGAGCCCGGCGAAGTAGGCGACGAAGCGCCGCCGGCTCAGCTCGAGCTGGCTAGCTGTGGGGGACATGGCACCTCCGGGGTCTTGTTCGGTGGGTACACCTGGCTCAGAAAACGTCCAGATCCTCGCCGTAGACCACGCGCCCGTCATATAGCTGCCGGACCTCGGCCAGCAGCTCCTCCGGCGTCGAGCCCCAGAGGAGCTGGTGGTAGAGGACGAGCGTGCCGGGCCGGGCCTGCGCCGCGAGGCGGGCGAGCTCCGGCGCCGACGTGTGCGAGCTCGAATGATACGCCTGCCAGTCGGGCGTGCGGCGCTCGAAGCCCGCCTGCGCATAGACCTCGTGGATCAGCAGGTCGCAGCCGCCGCAGTTTTCCACCACACTCGCGCTCGGGCGCGTGTCGCCCGAGATCACAATCGTCCGGTCCGGCGTCTCGAACCGATAACCGAACGCCTGCGCCCACGACCCGTGCTGCACCGGAAACGCGGTCACCCGCACGCGCGTGTCCTCGTAGATCGGGCCCGGCTCGATCTCGTGGACGTTCACCTTGTAGCCCTCGCTGTTGGCGGGCTCGAGACCCTCAACGCGCACCCGCACGTCCGCCGCGTAGGCGGCCAGCAGGTGTTCGGTCATCGCCGCGAGGCCCGCCGGCCCATAGACCTCGGCCGGGACGGCGCGCTCAAGCACCCAGGGCGTGAAGATGAAGTCGGCGTAGCCCAGCGTGTGGTCGCTGTGCAGGTGGGTGATGAAGGCCGTCTTCAGCTTGGCGACGGCCAGAGCCTCCGTGCCGTCCTGGTAGGCGGCGTTGGCGCGCCGGACCACACCCGGGCCGAGATCGACGAGATAAGGGGTACCGTCCACCACGACGGCGACCGAAGATCCCGCACGCTCGGGCTCGGCGTTGGGGGTACCGGTTCCCAACAGGACGACCCGCGTGCGGCCACTGGGCTCGGGGGCCGCCGCCGCGTCGTCCGCCGCCCGGGGCCCCTCGCCGCGCCCGCAGGCGATCACGGCGTGCAGGGCGGCCAAACCGATGTAAGCCCGACGGCTCATCTTCGCCTCTGTGTGAGTGGAACGACGCAGGAACGCGCGAATCTACTGCAGGGGCCGGGAGGGCGGCAACGAACTCGCCCGGTTCGCGGCTTGTGGGCGCAGATCGAGGGGCCTAGCTTCGTAGGCCCACGAACCCCGCGGACAACCTCAGCAGGAGACCGCCCATGGCCATCAAGGATGCTTTGTTGCCGGAGCTCGATCAGGAGGCGGCCGTGACGCGTAAGTTGCTCGAGCGGGTACCGGCGGACAAGCTCGGCTGGAAGCCGCACGAGAAGTCGATGACTTTGGGGCGGCTGGCCACGCATATCGCCGAGATGCCCGGTTGGACTGAGGTGGTGATCAACCAAAACGAGTTCGACGTGGAGCCGCCAGGCGGCGAGCCGTACACGCCCACCGAGGTGGAGGGCGTGTCGCAGCTGCTCGATATGTTCGACGCGGGCGTGACCAAGATGCGCGAACTGCTCGACGGGACGAGCGACGCCCAATTCATGGAACCGTGGACGCTCAAGAAGGGTGGCGAGGCCGTGTTCACGGCCCCGCGCATCGGTGTCGTGCGAAACACGCTGTTCAACCACGCGATCCACCACCGCGGCCAGCTCAGCGTCTATCTAAGGCTGGCGGGCGCGCCGGTCCCGGGCAGCTACGGGCCGACGGCGGACGAGCCGATGTGATCGTCGCGCCACGCGTCTGACCCAGGGAGCAAACGAAGAGCCCGGCGAACGCCGGGCTCTTCACGTCATGTCGGTCGCCGGAGGGCTCGCGTCAGGCCTGCGGGACTACGGAAACCACGCGGCGCCCGCGGTGGGTGCCGAACGAGACGTAGCCGTCGGAGAGCGCGAACAGCGTATCGTCCCCGCCCCGACCGACGTTCTGCCCGGGGTGGAACCTGGTGCCGCGCTGTCGCATGATGATGTTCCCGGCCCGCACGAACTGGCCGCCGTAGCGCTTGACGCCGAGGAACTTCGGGTTGCTGTCGCGGCCGTTGCGCGTCGAGCCGCCTGCTTTCTTGTGAGCCATCGCGACCGCCTCTGCTACGGTTTCTTCTTCGACTTCGAAGCGCCTTTCGCCTTCGACCCGGCGCTCTTCTTCTTCGTCCCGCTCTTTGCCACCGCGGCCGGCTTGGACGTCGCCTTCGCCGCCGGCGCCTTGGCCGCCGTTTTCTTCTTGGGCTTCGCCGCCGGCTTCGCCTCTGCAGCGGCGGCCTTCGCCTTCGGTGTCTTCTTCGCCTTCGCCCTTTTCGGCGTCTCCGCCGCCAGGCTCGCGCGGCGCTCGCCACCGAGGTCGATCTCGTTTACCCGCACCTCGGTAAAGTTCTGCCGGTGCCCGGTCTTGCGGCGGTAGTTCTTGCGCCGCTTGAACTTGAAGACGACGATCTTGTCGGCGCGAGCGTGGCGCAGCACCTGGGCGCGCACCGACGCGCCCGCCAGCTGCGGCCTGCCGATCAGCACCTCCTTATCGCTGGCACCCAGCAGCACGCGGTCGAACGTCACGGTGCTGCCGGCCTCCGCGTCCAGAGAGGGGAGGCGCAGCACGTCGCCCAGTTCGGCGCGGTACTGGAACCCTGCGGCTTCGAAGATGGCGTAAGTCACAGTCGTGCCTGTTAAATCCCGGTGCTGCCCATCAGTCTCTAGCGTAACACAAACGCTATCCGCTCAAACTCCACATGTCAACGCCGGCGCGCCGGCCGGCCGCCTCAGGCGACCGCGTAGCGCTGGGTGATGTCCACGTCGGCAGGTCCCGCCAGGATGCGGAACTCATCCGCCCGCAGCAGCGGGTCGTCCCGTACCTCGATGTCGACCCGGCACTCCGATTCCAGCCGCCGCAGCAGGGTCGGCTCCTCCTCCAGGATGTGGAGCGCCACCTCGGAATGGAGCCGGATCACCAGCCGCTTCTCCTCGCGCGCCGCCGCCACGCGCCGCACGGCGCGCTCGACGCGCCGCACCACGGTCGCCGGGGTGACGATGCGGCCAGCACCGCTGCAGTGCGGGCAGGGCCGCGTCACGGTGTCCAGGACGCTGGGCCGGACGCGCTGCCGTGTCATCTCCACGAGACCCAGCTCCGAGATTTGGAACGCCTTGGTCCGCGCCCGGTCGCGGTTGAGGTGCGTGCGTAGCTCCTGCATCAGGCGATCGCGGTTCGCCTTATCCTCCATATCGATGAAGTCGACGACGATGATGCCACCGACGTCCCGCAGCCGCAGCTGACGCGCGATCTCGTGGGCGGCGTCCAGGTTGGTACGGAGGATCGTCTTCTCCGGATCCTTCTTGCCGGTGTAGCGCCCGGTGTTCACGTCGATCGCCACCAGCCCTTCCGTCGGCTCGATGACGACGTGGCCGCCTGAGGAGAGCTCGACCCGGCGCTCGAACGACCGCTGGATCTCTTCCTCGATCTCGTACTTGTCGAACAGCGGCTTCGTCCCGTCGTACAACTTTACGCGCCTCAGAAGATCGGGACCGACCGTCTCGAGATAGTCGCGAATCTCGTTGAAGATCTCCCGCGAATCGACGATCAGCGAGTCGACTTTCTCGCTGAACAAATCGCGGATGATGCCGGCCGCCAGGTGCGCCTCTTCGTGGACGAGCGCCGGCGCCTGCTGCTGTGAGACGCGGCTCTCGATCCGCTTCCACGTCTTGATCAGCCCCTTGAGCTCGCGCTCCAGCGGCTTGCGCCTAGCGTCTTCGCCCACCGTCCGCACGATCACCCCGCCGGCGCCGGGGGGCAGAACGCTGCGGATCAGCCGGCGTAGCCGGGCGCGCTCGTCACGGTCCTCGATCTTGCGGGAGACCCCGACATGCTCGCTACGCGGCATATAGACGAGGTTGCGGCCCGGCAGCGAGACCTGCGCGGTGACACGCGGGCCTTTGGTCCCGATCGCCTCCTTGGTGACCTGGACCAAGAACTCCTCGCCCTTCTTGATCAGGGTCTGGATGGGCGGGTAGCGCTTGACCCCCTTCTCCTCTTCCGAGGCCTCGGGGTCCTCGTCCGCTACGTCGGAGACGTGGAGGAAGGCGGCCTTGTCGCTACCGATGTTGACGAAGGCCGCCTGAATGCCCGGCAGGACGCCTTCGACTCGCCCCAGGTAGATGTCGCCCACCATGCGCTGGGCGTCCGGGCGATCGAGCATCAGCTCGACCAGAACGTTGTCTTCCAGTATTGCGACCCGCGTCTCGTGCGGCGCCGCGTTGATAAGTATTTGCCGTTTCATAACCTACTACTCTAGTCCTTAGAATTTTCATCCGGCGCCCTCCCCCGGAGTCGTCTCCGGTCCCAGGAGTTGGCGCGCTATTACGGTGCGCTGGATCTCGGAGGTCCCTTCACCGATCTCCCCGATCCGCGCATCTCTCATCAGCCGTTCCACCGGGTAGTCCGTCGTGTAGCCGTAGCCCCCGTGGAACTGCACAGCCCGTGCGGTCGCCCAGTTCGCCAGTTCCGAGCAAAACAGCTTGGCCATCGCCGCTTCCTTGCTGTGTGGCTTGCCCGCCTCGCGCAACTGCGCCGCGTGATAGACCAGGTGCTTGCCCGCCTCGATGCGGGTCCACCAGTCGGCCAGCTCGAAGCGCACGCCCTGGAAATCGCAGATCCGCGTGCCGAACTGCTTCCGTTCGCGCGTGTACTTGAGCGTTTGCTCCAGCGCACCCTCGGCGATGCCCAGCACGTGCGCCGCCATGCTGATCCGGCCGCCGTCCAGCGTGCGCATGAAGTTCTTGAACCCCTCGCCCCGCTTGCCAAGCATGTTCTCGGCCGGGACGACGGCGTCCTCGAAAACCAGTTCGCAGGTGTCCGAGGCGCGCCAGCCCAGCTTGTCCTCTTTCTTGCCATGCCGGAAGCCCGGCGTGTACTCCAGGTCCTCGGCGTGGCCCACGCCCACCCGCTTCGCCTCATCCAGGTCGCAGGTCGGCTTGGTCAAGATGAAGGCGCTAATCTCTTTCGTCCCGTTCCGCTCGCCCGTCACCGCCGTAGCCACGAATATCTCGCCGACACCACCGTTGGTGATGAAGATCTTGCTCCCATTCAGAACCCAGCTGTCGCCCTTCTGTTCCGCGCGCGTCCGGGTGCCCTGGGCGTCGGAGCCCGCCTGCGGCTCCGTGAGCCCGAACGCGCCCATCACCTCGCCGCGGGCCAGCCGGGTCAAGTACTTCTGCTTCTGCTCCTCACTCCCGAACTGGTAGATCGGGCTCGCGGCCAGCGTGATCGTCGCCCCCACGGTGATCGAGTGGGAGGGGCAGAACTTCGCCAACTCCTCGCTCACGATCGAGGATGCCAGCGTGTCCATGCCCACGCCGCCGTACTCCTCCGGCCAGGGCACGCCGAACAGCCCCAGCTCCGCCATCTTCGCCACGTTGTCCCACGGGAAGCGCCCCTCACGGTCCAGCGCGCCGGCGACCGGAACGATCTCCCTCTCGGCGAACTCGCGCACGGTCTCGCGGAGCATGCGGTGTTCGTCAGTGAGATAGCGATCGTCTACGCTGCTGGTCAGCTCGATCATCCTTGCCTGTCCGGCGAACGCCCCCGAGGACGCGGGGTCAGTGGGGCGGAACTCGCATGAAGTCAACGACCTAAGTATGCAAAAACGTTGAGGTTGCCGCTAGGGGCCTGGCAGCGGAACCGCCTCAGCCCTGAGGATCCCCGCCGCCGCAGCGGTCACAGCCCCCGCAGCGGCGGCGGCCCGGGGCCTCGCCGAAGTAGCGGAGCAGGTAGCGGCGCCGACAGCCGCGCCCGTAGGCGTACCCCTCCATGCGCTTGAGCTTGCGGAGCTCCATGCGGCGGCGCGCCTCCAACCGCTCCCAGTCGACCGGCAGCGCGTCGGGCTTCGAGCGCCGGTCTCGGGGCTCGTAGCCCGGCCGGCGGCCCGCGTCACGCCAACCCAGCAGTCCCGCCGCCTGAAGCGCATCCAGGCCGGCGGCGGCCGCGCCGACCTCGCCGCCGACCCAGCGGGCTGCCTCACGGCGCGAGACACGAAAGACGCGGCGCGCGCCCCCTTGGGAGGCTGCGGCCAGCCCGGCGAGCAGCGGCCCGAGCCGTTCCAGCTCGGGCTCTCTCACGCCACCGTCCGCCAGCGCCGCGAGCGCCTCGCGCCCCGCGATCCAACGCACGACCCAGTCGCGCCGCGCGACTGTGTCCTCGACCGCACCCGCCTCGACGAGGATGCGGAGTGCTGACTCGACCTCGCGCTGGCTCTTCACGCCGGGCACGCCCGGCGCGATCCGGCTCGCGCCCACCGGGCCGCCAAACGCCTCGACGGCGGCGCAGAGCGCCTGGTAGGTCGCCGAGACCAGGGGGCGCGGTGGGTGAGCGGCACGGATGAAGAACTCGTGGATGAAACGGTCACCGTAGCTGTGCAGCAACACGCAGTCGGCGGGGCCGCCGTCCCGGCCAGCGCGCCCCGCCTCCTGGTAATACGCCTCCAGCGAGCCCGGCATCTGGAGGTGAACCACGCAGCGAACGTCGGCCTTGTCGATCCCCATGCCGAACGCGTTCGTCGCGACCACGACCCGAAGCTCTCCCCTTGTCCAGGCGGCCTGGACTCGCGCGCGCCCCTCGCGGCGGAGACCGGCGTGGTAGGCCGCCGCGTCGACCCCGGCGCCACGCAGGAGCTCGGTCGCCGCCTCGGCCATCTTGCGGGTCGCGCAGTAGACGAGGGCGGTGCCGTCACCCGGGCCCAGCAGCTCGACCAGCTGCCGGCCCTTCTCCGCCAGCCGCTCCTCGCGGCAGACGGTCCAGCGCAGGTTCGGCCGGTCGAATCCCCGCACAATGACGCGCGCGCCTCGGAGGTCGAGCTCGCGCACGATGTCCTGCCGCGCCTCGGGCGTCGCCGTCGCCGTCAGGGCGAGGAGCGGCGGCCAGCCGAGCCTGGGCCAGAACTCGCGCAGCCGCAGGTAGCTGGGCCTAAAGTCGTGACCCCACTCGCAGACGCAGTGTGCCTCGTCGATCGCGACGAGCCCGACCCGCATCTCGCGGAGCGCCCCGAGGAACGCCGGGCTGGCGAACCGCTCCGGAGCGACGTAGAGCAGCTCGAGCTGACCGGCGACCGCTTGGCGGAGCCGCGCGCGGATCTCGGCGCCCGTCAGCGTGCTGTTGATCAGCGCGGCCGGGATGTCGCGGCGCTCGAGCGCGTTCACCTGGTCGCTCATCAGGGCGATGAGGGGCGAGACGACGAGCGTCAGGCCGGGGAGCAGGAGGGCCGGCACTTGATAGCAGAGCGATTTTCCACCGCCGGTCGGCATCACGACCAGCGTGTTCCGGCCCCTGAGCACCGACCCGATCGCCGCGCGCTGACCGGGCCGGAACCGGGGGTATCCGAAGTGGCGCTCGAGAGCGGCCTGGGCTTCTGACCACAGGCCCGATCATGGCGCGCACCCGTCAACGGAAGCTCAACCGATTCGGCACCTTAAGGCCGCGCCGGTGTAGAAGCCCTGGCTCTTGCCTCCGGGCCTTGAGGGTCCGGTTTCTTACTCTGCCGACCGGCGTGTTCGGCCGGCGGCCGTGGCGGGCAGGGGCCGTAATTGACACGTCAAGCAGAGTCCGTAACTTTCGTTGACGTACGGCCTTAACTCCCTCCCCCCCAAACCCAGACACAGGAGACCCGACCCATGGGCGCAGGGTCGAACACGGCAGCGCTCATCGGAGAGTTCTACGCGGAGCGGAATCGCGAGTATCCGCTGGAGATCCCGGTCCTCTCGCTGGGCCGCGCCCTGGCCAACGGGCTGCGCATCCCGGACGAGCGGGTCGCCGCCCACCATGCGCGAATCGAGCGTGACGGCTCGCGCTACGTGCTGGAAGTGATGGCCGGCGCTGGGCGCACCTGGCTGAACGGGGCGGAGCTGCGCTCGGGCGAGCGCCGCGTTCTGAGGGACGGCGATCGTATCGGACTGGCCGACCTGGAGTTCCGCTTCGTGCGCCGCGCCCGCGCCGAAGCGCTGGGCCGTCTGCGGGTCGTGGGCGGCGTCCACTGCGGCAAGGTCTTCCGCATCGAGCGCTTCGAGGCGCGGATCGGTCGCGCGACCGACAACGACGTCCAGTTTCCCGACCGTTCCGTCTCCCGTCACCACTGCCGCATCGTGCAGCGCGGGAGCGCCTGGTGGATCGAGGATCTGAAGAGCACCAATGGGACGCTGCTGCGCGGCACGCCCGTGCTCGCGCCCGAGAGGCTAACGGACGGTGATGAGGTCGTGGCGGGGCATTCCCGGTTCGTGTTTCACGAGCCGGAAAAGCCGCGCCCAAGCCCGCGCACCGAACCAACACAGCCGCACGACTGATGAACAAGCGAGTCACTCCCCGAACGATCGTATGGGCCAGCGCCTTGGCAACCCTGGCCACTCTGAGCACCAGCGCGCTCGCCCAGGCCCCCAAGGCCAGCTACGTGCCCGAGGGCTCCTTCCAGCTGCCGAAGAAGGGAGAGCCGGGCGGCGCGGAGCGCCCGACCGCGGTCGCGGTCGCGCCGGACGGCGAAGTGCACGTGGCCGACGAGCGCGGACAGATCTACGTGTACGGCGAGTCGGGCAGCTACGTCCGCAGCTACGGCGAGACGCGACTACGACGGCCGGTCGCCGTCGCCATCACGGCCGCCGGCGCCGCCTTCGTGCTCGATGCGGATCGCCGCCAGGTGCTCGTGTTCGACGCGAGCGGCCTGTACCTACGCGCCTGGGGAGAAAAAGGCAGCCGCGGCGGCCAGCTGTCCGACCCGATCGACCTGGCGCTCGGGCCCGCCGGATTCGTTCATGTTCTCGACCGCGACCGGCGTGGGATTCAGATCTTCAGTCAAGACGGCACCTTCGTGCGCGACATCTTCGTAGGCGACATCGTCCGGGAGCCGTCCGCCTTGGCCGTCGGCACAAACGGCGCGATCTACGTGGCCGACGCCAACTCGACCGGGCACATTTATGCCTTCGCCCCGTTCAGCGAGCTGCCCTGGGTCGGCGCGCCGCCCCGGGCCGCCTCGGGTCTGGTCGTTTTCCGCGGCGCCCAGCTCGCCGAGGTCGCGGCCACGGCGGTGAACGACCGGGGCTCGGTGGTCGTCCTCGATAGACGGGCCGGGCGCGTCTGGCGCCGCAACCTGCAGGCGCTCGACGAGAACGGCCCGGACGACGCGCTCTACGGTGGCGCCGGGACCGGCCGCGGATCGTTCCGGGAAGCTGTGGACGTCGCCTTCTCCGACTCGCGTGACCTGCTGATTCTGGACAGCAAGCTCCGCAAGGTGGAACGGATTCGCCTCAGAACCGACGAGGCTCTGCCACGGCTTGCGAAGCTCGACTACCCGATCCGCGTCACGCGCGGCGAGGGCGAGCTGCCCGCCCCGTTGCTCGCGGTCGGCCATACAGCCGAGGGAAGTCCGCGCTTGCTGATGGAATTCGAGCAGCGGGTCGTCACCCTGATGGGCACGACGGCCCAGACGCGCGAAACCGTGTACGGCGACAGCGTTGTGGCACTCACTCCCGACCCCGCGGACTTCCAGCTCGAGTTCTATCAGGGGCTCGGCGACGTCGCGGCGGCCGTGCTCGCCGATTCTATCGTCGTCGTCGCGGACTCGCGCCGCAACCGCTTCGCCATCTACAACGTCCAGACCGCGCAGCTCATCGGCAGCTACGGTGACAACTACCAGGACGCGCGCCGCCTGCGCGGACCGCGTGGCCTGGCGGTGCTACCGGACGGTCGCATCGTCGTGAGCGACACCGGCAACGACCTCGTCAAGGTGTTCAGCCCCGACCTGGCCAGCCTGGTGGCCAGCTACCCGTTTAGCGAGCCGGCGGGCGTGGCGGTTGCACCCGACGGCGCGATCCTCGTCTGGAGCCGCGATGGCACCCGGGTCGGTCGCCTGAACGAAGCGGAGGAACGCTTCGACCCGCCGCCTGCCGGACTTCTCCCGGCCAACGTGGCGTGGTTGACCTTCGACCAAGCCGGCAACCTCTTCGCGCTAGACGGCGTGACGCACCGCGTCACCGTGGTCGAGGCCGGGCTGACCCGCGTACTGATCCAGCTGGGTGCGGAGGGCGCGCTCAAGCGGCCCACGCGGGTCAGCGTCGACCGACTGGGCCACATCTACATCACCGACGATGGGGCTAGACGGACGCTCATCTACCGATGGGACGTGCACCTGCCGGCGCTCGCCCGCCTCGATCTGGCCCTCGAGGTCGACGCCGCGACCCTGCGCTGGCCGCCCGGCCCCGAGCGGTTCGTTCAGGGCTACGAGATCCAGGGCGCGGCCGAGGCCAACGGCCCGTTCCAGGCGCTCGCCGTGACCGCCGGGCCGCCCTACCGGCTCGCCGCGCAGACCCTGGCCGCCGTGCCGCCGCGCTTCGTGCGCGTCGCTCCGCTCTTCATCACGGGCGTGCGCGGTCGGGCGACCCCCTCCCAGTCGCTAGCCTACTTCGCCTCGGCCGCCGCCTACGAGCGCGGTGAGTTCGAGGCGGCACGACGCGCAGCCGAACAGGGAGTCCGCGAGGTCGAGGCCGGCGCGGTCGGGGCGTCGGACCAGGTGAGAGGGGCGCTGTTCCGGCTCGGCTTCGCCAGCTCCTACCGGCTCGACGAGCTCGAGGTGGCCGTCGACTGGGCGCGCCGGGCCGCGGAGATCCCGATGCCCCGCCCCGAGTTGATCGAGTTCCTTTTCATGCTCTCGGACAGCTACCTGCGGTTGGGCGACCCACGGGCCGCCAGCCAGCAGATCCTCACCCTGGTGGGCCAGGGACCCCGGCCGGAGTACTACCTGCAGCCCGCAGTCGTGAAGCGATCGTTCGAGATCTACCGTCAGCTGCGCGACGGCGGGTACCAGGAGGACGGCCTCGAGTTCATGCGGCTCTACGCCCAGTCGATGCCGTCGACCGTACCCGAGGCGCTGCGCAACGAGTACGTCGACTCGATCACCGTGTACGCCACCCGGAGCAAGCTCGGCGCCGGGATCGCGCATTGGCGTAACGCCGATTACCTGCGGGTCGTCGACTTCTTCGAGCGCCTGCTCACACAGGGCGGGCTGAGCGTCGAGCAGCGCGTCGTCTCCTGGCAAATCCTGGCCGCCGCCTACTACGCGTTCGGCCGTCGCGGGCAGGCCGAAGACACGTTCCGGCAAGTACTCGACGCGCGGCCGGGCTTCGACCTGATCAGCGAGATCACCCGGTTGCAGAGGCTCTACGACCTCTCGATCTACAACCCGGAGACGCGCCGCTACTTCAGCGGCCTCAGCCGCCGCTACTGAGGGCGCCGCGGGCGAACGAGACGCGAGGGAGGGCAAAGCTGAAGAAGGACATCTTTCTCGGCCGTCGGGTCGCGGTCTATCGGATCGACGCGCTGCTAGGCGAAGGGGGTTTCGCCTACGTCTACCGGGCGCGCGACACGAGCCTCGACGTCGACGTGGCCCTGAAAGTGCTCAAGCCCGCCTTCGCCTACGACGAGGTGTTTGAGGCGAACTTCCGGCGTGAAGCCCACCGCGCAGCAAAGATCCGCCATCCCAACGTCATCGCCATCCACTACGCCGGGAAGGACGAGGATATCGTCTTCTTCTCGATGGACCTACTGCAGACCGGCCTGAAAGACCTGTTGAATTCCGGTCAGCCGCTGGCGGGTGATGTGATCGCGAAGGTGGGGATCGACGTCGCCTCCGCGCTGCAGTTCGCACACACGCATGAGGGCGGGATCGTGCACCGCGATCTGAAGCCCGACAACATCCTGTTCGATCGGCACGGCAACGCGGTGGTTACCGACTTCGGCATCTCGGAAGCCGCCACCAACTACACGGCCGCCACCGGAACCACCGTCTACGTCGGCACACCCAAGTACATGTCGCCGGAACAGGCGCGCGGCCAGCGGGTCGACGGCCGCTCCGACATCTACTCGCTGGGCGTGACCCTGTTCGAGATGGCGACCGGCGAGCCGCCGTTCAGCGGACGCGACTGGTTCGAGCTTGGCCGCAAGCACATCGTGGAGTCGCCGCCCGCGCCGCGCGACAGCAACCCCGAGCTGCCGCCCGAGCTCGAGAACGTCATCCTCAAGTGCTTGCAGAAGAACCCCGAGGAGCGCTACCAGAGCGCCCTCGAGCTGCGCGAGGAGCTCGTTCAGCTGAACGGCGGCGCCCCCCGCACCGTTCTGGTCACGGTGGCACCGAGCGCGGCGAAGCCCGGGGCGGCCCAGGCAGAGCCGCAGCGGGCGCCCGGCATCCACGAGCTCACGACCCAGGCGCCGCGAAGGGGGCGGCGGCTCTGGCGCGGCGCGCTCGCCCTAACCCTGATCGGGGCGGCGCTGGGCGCCTACGCCGACGATCTGGGCGGCCTGCGCGGCCTCGCCGAAGCGGAGTTGCCCGCGGCCGCCCGGCTGCCCGTCCTGGGCAGCGGGAACCTCTACCTGACAGGCCTCGACTTCGCGGCGGTGGGGGGAGGCGCGGACGTCGACGAGCCCGACCTGCAGCTCTTCTTCAATGACGCCGTCGACCCAGCGACGGCCAACGGCGAGCACGTTACGCTGCTCGAACCAAACTCGCGCGTTGTACCGGCCGAGATCACCCCGCGCGACTTCGGCCGTCGCCTCGTCCTTCGGCCCACGGAGCGGCTGCGCTACGACACCAACTACCGCATCCGCATCGGGCCGGGACTGCGAAGCCGCAGCGGCCGGCCGGCGATGCAGGACCCGCGCGCGGCTGGATTCGGCGTCGTGCTGCGTTTTCGTACCCGACTGCCGCCGCCGGACAGCGAGCCGCCGCGCTTAGTGGCGAGCGAGCCGCGCGCGGGCGCTCGGAACGTGCCGGTGGACGCGCCCTTGTCGCTGTCCTTCAGTGAGGAGCTCGACCCGGCGACAGTCGACCGGGAAAGCGTCCGCCTGTACGACGCTCGGGGAGAACCGGTCGACGCCGCCGTCTCTCTGAGCGCCGATTTGCAGACCGCGTCGGTCAAGCCCTTACGGCCGCTTCGCAAGCAGGCGGCCCACATGCTGAGAGTGACTTCTGCCGTTACCGATCGTGCGGGTAACGCGCTTGCGAGCGACAGCGTCGCGTTTTCGACCGGCAGTACTGCGCTTACTGTTGCCGCGCCGGCCCGGGTCAGCATCAGCGTGCGACCGGCGCGCGTGATGCGGCTAATTCGGCTCGTCCTTGACGGACGCACGATCGGGACTCTACCGATAGAGGGTCTGGAGATCGAGCCGGACCAGCGGCATTCGGTGGAACTCGTGGGCACGCACGCGAATTCGTCGTACTCCGTCTCCCTACACCGGCGCACCATCATGTTGAGGCCCGGTGAGCAGTTCGAGGTAAGCCCGCGTATCAAGCCGTTCGGCGCGATCACCGTGACATCCGAACCGTACGCCGACGTGTTTATCGACGGCAAACACGTGGGAGCGACCCCGTTGGCCGGATACGTGCTGCTCGCTGGCCCGCACAAGTTGGAGCTCCACCCGACGGCCGAGAGCGCCAGCCGTTACGCGGTTCGCCAGCTGGAGTTCGTCGTCCCACCATTCGACGAGGTACACCTCGGAAGGGTCGAGCTGCCACCAAGGTAGCCGTAGGAGCCTCCGCCATGGATCTCGAGCTCATCGTCCGCAAGGGTGGGCAGCCCGGGCGTGTGTTCCTAGTCAGCGAAGGTGAGCTGAAGACGGCGGGTCGATCGCCCGCCTGCGATATCCGACTGCCCGAGCAGGGCGTGTCGCGCCGCCACTGCACCATCCGGCACAAAGGCCGCAAGCTGGAGATCGTGGACCTCGATTCCGCCAACGGGACGTTCGTCAACGGTAGGCGGATCAAGCGCGGCCGCCTCGGCGTCAGCGACAAGCTGGCCATCGGCCCCACGGTGCTCGAATGCCGGGCGGCGCCAGCGGAACACCAGCGACATGCTGCAACGATGCTCGCCCTAAGCGAGGGTGGCACCCACACCCTGCTGCGCAAGGTGGTGGACACCGAGTTCCGCGACGGCGCAGCGCTGCCCGAGGATCTCGAGAACCTGCAGCGCGCTCAGCGCAACTTCGCCACCGCCTATCAGGTCTCGAAGATGCTCGCCGGCGCCGGGGACTTGGAGGGGCTGTTCGAGGGAGTGATCGACGCGATTCTCTCAGCGCTCAACGCCGATCGGGCCGCCCTCTTGCTGCGCGACCCGGGCGGTCACGAGGGCGACGTCCGCGTCGTGAGCGCGCGCTCCCGAGCGCGCGAGCAACCGCTGGAGGCGATCAGCGTCAGCCGTACGGTGGTGCGTGACGTGCTCGATCACGGGGTCTCGTCCCTCAGCCGCGACGCCACCGCCGACGACCGGTACCGGGCCGGCGAGAGCATCATCGAGCAAGGCATCCGCTCGGTGATGTGCGCGCCCGTGGCCAGCGACGAGCGAATCCTCGGCGTCCTCTACGCCGATAGCCGTCGCCTGACCGGCGCCTTCTCCGAGAGCGATCTGGAGCTGTTGGCGCTGATCGGGAATCAGGCCGGCGTGGCGATCCATCGCGCCCGGCTCATCGCCCAGCTAGAGAAGTTCTTCTACGACACCATTCGCGCCATCGTCGCGACCCTCGACGCCAAAGACGGCTACACGCACCGCCACTCGGAGCGCGTTGCGGCCTTCGCCACCCGGCTCGCCTTGGAGTTGGGCCTCGGTCGCGAGGAGCTCGAGGCGGTGAAGCTTGCGGCGCTGCTCCACGACGTCGGGAAGATCGGCCTGCCCGAAGCGATCCTCACCAAGCGGGGCCCGCTCACTGAAGCCGAGTTCGCCGAGGTCAGGAAACACCCGATCCACGGCGTCGACATACTCCGCCACATCAAGAGCCCCCGCTTCCAGGCGATCCTGCCCGCCGTACGTCACCACCACGAACGCTGGGACGGGTCCGGGTACCCGGACGGGCTGGTCGGCGCGAAGATCCCCTTCCTGGGCCGGCTGCTGGCCGTGGCCGATGTGCTCGACGCGCTGAGCTCCGACCGCCATTACCGGGACAGGCTGGGATTCGAGGAGGCGGTGGGGGTGATTCGCCGGCACGCCGGGCGGCACTTCGACCCCGACATCGCCGAGGCCGCCCTCGCCCTGCACCAGCGCGGCGAGCTGGAGGTGCCGGCGCGCTGGCTCGAGCCCGACCCCGGCGCCGACCTGAGCGATACCCTGGACGGCTAGCTCCGCCGCCTCAGCCACCGCATCCCGGGCAGGTGGCGTACCAGGTCCCTCAGCCGCTCCCGCGGCGTCTGGCCCGGCGAGCTCGGCAGCGCCAGCGCGACGAGCAGCGCGAGCAACCCGACGTAGAAGAGCCAGGGCCGGCCCAACAGCCGTGCCGCTAGGGCGAGGGGCGCGCCGACGAACACGAGCGCCAGCTTCCAGCGGAGCAGGGTCAGTCCCTTCCCTTGCGGCGCCGTGACTCCAGGAAGTCGCGCACGCCCCTCCGGTAATCCTCGGTCAGCCGGGCCAGCGCGTTCACCTCGGCACCCGCACGGATCGCCGCCTCGAACGAGTGGCGCTCGCTCTCGTAGATCAGCCGCTTGGAAAGGGCCATCGCCGTGGGGCTCCGCCCTGCCAACTCGGCCACGAACTCGCCAACCCGATCCTCGAACTCCGCCGCTGGAAATACGTGCTGTACCAGGCCGTAGGACGCCGCCTCGTCCGCCCTGATGATGCGGCCCGTCACCACCAGCTCGAAGGCACGCTTCTCGCCCACCGCCCGCCGCAACATCGCGATCACCATGGCGGGCAAGAAACCGATCGTGACCTCGGGGTAGCCGAACCGGGCATCGGCGGCGGCGAGCACGATGTCGCAGGCGCTGGCCAGCCCGCAGCCGCCCGCCACCGCATGGCCGCGCACCGCCGCCACCACCGGGGCCGCGACCCGGCGCAGGATAAGAAACAGATCGCCCAGCGCGTCCGCGTCCGCCAGCTGCGTCTCGACATCCGCGTCCATCAGCTCGGCCAGCGCCTTCAGGTCCGCGCCGGCGCAGAAATCCTTACCGGCGCCGCGAAGCAGCACGGCCCGGACCCGCCCATCGGCGTCCGCCCACGCCACGGCGTCAGCCAGCTCATCCACCATCAGCGGGCTCAGCGCGTTCCGCGCCTCCGGCCGGTTCAGCGTGATCGTCGCGACGCCGGTCGACTCGTCGACCTCGACGCCGATCGTCTCGTAGCCCTCGCCCACGCTCATAGTCGTCTCCGCTTCCGCTCGGCCCAGCGGTTCAGCGCCGCTCGACCAACTCCGCCAGCTCCTCCGGCAGCTCGACCTCCAGCCGCAACAGCGCGGCGCTGAAGGTCTTCGCCTGGGCATCCGTGCGCAGCGACAGGGTGCCCCCGCCCCCCAGCGCGTTGTGGAGCAGGAAGTTGAGCGCGCGCAGGTTGGGCAGCTCGAAGCGCTCGACCGGCCCCTGGCAGATCCCCTTGAAGTGCCGCTTGACGCGCTCAGCTGTAACTTCTTTCACAAGAACAGGATAGAACTCTGGCTTCAAGGCGATTAGACCCACGTTCGCTGTGTCCCCCTTGTCACCGGAGCGGGCGTGCGCGATCTCGAGCAGCCGGGCCCGCATCCCCGCTCCTAGGCCGTGGTCACGTGGACCTCGGGTCGCACGTACGGCTTGGGGATGAGAGCGGGCCAGAAGGCGACCATCTCCTGAACGCGCGGGCGGCCGCCGCCGAACCCGGTCGCGGTGGGCGGCCCGGCGAGGATGAGCGAGGCGATCTCGCGGGTGAAGCGTTCCACGGCGTGCCGGTCGCTGGCATGCTTCACCCCGATGCGCAGCTCCACCTCCGGCAGCTCCGGGTCGACCGGACCCGCGAGCGGGCCGTGGCAGGCGCCGGCGCCGAGGTACTCGGTGTGGACCTCATCGAAGCGGAGCCCGATCCGCTCGAAGCGGGCGCGCAACGTACGGTCAGCGGCCCGCGCCTTTTCGTAGGCATCCGGCCAGGAATAGACCATTCGACCCACCGCCTTGTAGCCCGCCAGGTACGAGATCGAAACCTTGAGCCTGTCGGTGGCCGCAGCGCCACGCACGCCGTGCACGCGCACGCGGTCGGGCCCCTCCTGCTCCAGCCGGATGGTGCGAAAGTCGGCGACGCAGTCGGGGGTGATGTACTCCGACGGATCGCCCATCTCGTAGAGCAGCTGCTCGGTCACCGTGGCCACGCTGACGCGGCCGCCCAGCGTCTCGTGCTTCGTGACCACGAAGCTGCCGTCCGCCCGGGACTCGATGATCGGATAACCGATATCGCCGTAGTCGATCGATTCCCAATCGACGCCGGTGTTGCCGCCCGTCGCCTGGGCGCCGCATTCGTTGATGTGGCCTGCCACCACGCCGGCCGCCAGCTTATCCCAGTCGTCGGCGGACCAGCCGTGTTCGAACATCATCGGGGCGTAGGTGAGGGCGGTGTCGGTGGTGCGGCCCGCGATCACGACCTGGGCGCCCTGAGCCAGCGCCTCGACGATCGGGGCGGCGCCGATGTAGGCGTTGGCCGACTGGATCCGCTCACGCACCGTTGCCAGCGGCTCGCCCGTCTCCATGTTGTTGAGCTCCACCCCTTGGGCGAGCAGCTCGTCGAGCCGCTCCAGCAAGTCGTCCCCGGTGATCACGGCCACCCGCGCCCGGCCCGCCAGACCCGCCCGGCGCGCCGCCTCCAGCAAAGCGTCCCGGCAGGACAGTGGGTTCACGCCGCCCGCGTTCGCGATGACACGGATCCCGCGCTCGACGCAGGCGGGCAGGATGCGACCCATTAGCGGGACGAAGTCGCGCGCGTAGCCCTGCGACGCGTCGCGGGCGCGCTGCTTTTGCAGGATGGACATGGTGACCTCGGCCAGGTAGTCCATCACCAGGTAGTCGATCGGCCCGGCCTCGACCTGGCGGACGGGCGCTTCAAGCCAATCGCCCCAGAAGCCTTGGCCGGAGGCTATCCGCACGCGCCCGTTCGGAGCGCTCACTTCAGCAGTGACTCGAGCGAGCCGGGCAGCGCGAAGGGCCCGATGTGGGGCCCCCGGTTCTGGATCGCGGCCCTGAGCGCCAGGGTGAGCGCGTCACGGGTCCGTTCCGGGGGGATCACCGCGTCGACATAGCCGCGCGCGGCGGCGTAGCGGGCGTCGAGCTGGTGCTCGTAGTCGGCCAGCGTCTTGTCGATCTTGCTACGGGTCTCGGGATCGAGCTCGCGGCCTTCCTCCCTGGCCTCGTCGATCGCCGGCCCGTGCACGGCGCGCACGGCCGACTCGCCCTCCATCACGCCCATACGGCCCGAGGGCCAGGAGAAGATGAAGTCGGGGTCGAACCCCTGCCCGGCCATCGCGTAGTAGCCGGCCCCGCTGGCGTGGTTGATCGTGAGCACGATCTTCGGCGCGGTCGCCACCGACATCGCCTCGACCATCCGGGCGCCCGCCCGGATGATCCCGGAGTGCTCGGCCTCCGTGCCCACCATGAAGCCTGACACGTCTTGCACGTAGAGCAGCGGGCGGTGGTGCCGGTCGCAGGTCTCTATGTAGTAGGCGCACTTCTCGGCGCTCTCCGTATAGATAATCCCGCCGAAGCGCGGCGCGCCGCCTTTCTTGTCCGGGAAGATGCCCCGGTCGTTCGCCAGTATCCCCACCGGGATACCGTTGATTCGGGCATCCACACAGATCATCTCCGCCGCGTGCTCCGGCTGGAACTCGAGGAACTCACCCTCGTCGACGATGCACTCCAGCACCGAACGCATGTGGTAGCCTGCGCGGTGGTCGTCCGGGACGAGCTCGTAGAGCTCCTCGGGCGCCCGCGCCGACGCCCGCGGCTCGGCGAGCTTGAGCGGCAGCCGGTCGGGCGCCGGCAGGTCCGCGACGTACTCGCGGATCAGCTCGACGCACTCCTCGTCGTCCGCCGGCTCGTAGTGCGCCACGCCGGAGATCTTGGTGTGCGTGTCGGCGCCGCCCAGCGTCTCCGCGTCCACCGTCTGCCCCGTCGCGCCCTTCACCAGGTTCGGGCCGCCGAGGCCCATGAAGCTCGTCCCCTTGACCATGAAGATCACGTCGGAGAGCGCGGGAAGGTAAGCGCCGCCCGCGATGCAGGGGCCCATCACCGCCGAGATCTGCGGCACCTTCAGGTAGCGCCGCATCAGCGAGTTGTAGTAGAAGATGCGGGCCGCGCCGTACTGGCCGGGGAAGACGCCGCCTTGATAGGGGAGATTGATCCCGGACGAGTCGACCAGGTAGACGATCGGGATGTGGCAGCGCATCGCGATCTCCTGGGCCCGCAGGATCTTGGGGATCGTCTTCGCCACCACCACCACCTCGCGACTGCTCACGCGGCCCACGCCGGTCACCACGCCGACGCCCGGCGCCTGCCCCTCGTACTTGTCGTAGCCGACGAGGAGCCCGACCTCCTGGAAGTAGGCGTCCGGGTCGAAGAGCCGGGCCAGCCGCTCGCGAGCGGTCAGCTTACCGGCGGAATGCTGCCGCTCGATCTTCTCCGGGCCACCCCCCTGCCGCAGCCGCACCTCGAGCTCGTCGAGCTCCTCCGCCAGTCGCCGCATCCGCGGCACCCCCGCCGTCGTCATCGGCCGGCGCCTCGGGTCAACGGCACGCCGCTACCCCTCGGACGCGTGCTGCTCGGCGAACCAACCCCGGATGTACTCCACCGCCTCCGCGGTCGTGGTCCCCGGCCCGAACAGCTGCCCGACACCCAGCGCGCGCAGCTTCTCGATGTCCTCGGAGGGGATGATTCCACCCCCGGTCACGAGGACATCGGCACGGCCACGCTCGCGCAGCAGGCCGAGCACGCGTGGGAAGAGCGTCATGTGGGCGCCGGAGAGGATAGAGAGCGCCACCACGTCCACGTCCTCCTGGATCGCGGCCTTGACGATCTGTTCCGGCGTCTGGTGCAGCCCGGTGTAGATGACCTCCATGCCGGCGTCGCGTAACGCGGCGGCCACGACCTTGGCGCCGCGATCGTGCCCGTCGAGGCCGGGCTTACCGACCAGGACCCGTATCTTACGTTCCGCCATAACGTTGCGATCTGTGAGTTAGAGTCGCGACTCGCGACGGGAAGATACCCGAGCCCTCAAGACCCGGCAAGCTGGTCGAGCCCGTCGCGCAGCGCCTCGGCCGCCGCCTCCGGCGTGGTGACGAGGATATGTACGCCGAGCCCCAGCTCGAAGCCGGCGGTCACCGTGATGCGGGGCACGATCTGTACGTACCAGGGGAG